>JBOGFI010000098.1:0-13667 GCA_050743365.1 Acidimicrobiia bacterium
GTCACATCCAACGACGGCTTCTACCGCGTTGACGTCGCCGTGCTCACGTCCCAGATCCACCCCGACGCCTGGCGGCTGCGGGTCACGGGCATGGTGGATCGGCCCTACGAGCTGTCCTTCGACGAGCTGCTCCGCATGTCCTTGGTCGAGGAGTACATAACGCTGGCGTGCGTGTCCAACGAGGTGGGTGGCGCGCTCGTCGGGAACGCGCGCTGGCTTGGTGTCCCGCTGCGCGAGCTGCTGACGCGCGCCCGGGTCCAACGCGGCGCGACGCAGATCGTGGGCCGCTCGGTCGACGGGTTCACGACCGGCTTCCCGACGAAAGCGGCCTCCGACGGCCGCTCGGCGCTCGTCGCGGTCGGCATGAACGGCGAGCCGCTCCCGATCCTGCACGGCTTCCCGGCGCGCCTGGTGGTCGCGGGCCTCTACGGCTCCGTGTCGGCGACGAAATGGCTGGAGGAGATCGAGCTCACCACCTTCGACGCGTACGACGCGTACTGGGCTCGCCGCGGTTGGGCGGCGCGCGCGCCGGTCGAGACCCAGGCCCGCATCGACGTCCCCCGTGACGGTCGCTCGCTGACCGCCGGCACGGTCGTCGTTGCGGGAGTTGCGTGGGCGCCCGCCCGGGGGATCGCAGCGGTCGAGATCCAGGTCGACGACAACCCCTGGGCAGAGGCCGAACTCGCGTCGGCGCTCTCCGACGACAGTTGGCGGCAGTGGCGCCTGCGGTGGGACGCACAGCCGGGCAGGCACATCTTGCGGGCCCGCGCTACCGACGGGGACGGCCGGGTCCAGACGGGCGATTCCGGCGGGATCTTTCCCGACGGCGCCACCGGCCGCCACACCGTGCAAGTGAAGGTCCGGTAGCCGATGCGATCACGACCGGCGGGTGACGTGGTGGTGGGCGCGGGCCACAACGGGCTCGTGGCCGCCTGTTATCTGGCTCGGGCGGGCCGAGACGTGCTCGTCCTCGAGGCCATGAACCGCCCCGGCGGTGGCGCCCGGACCGAGGAGACCGTGCCCGGCTACCGCTTCGACATGCACTCGGTCGCCCACAACATGATCAACATGACCGCGATCCCCGACGAGCTCGACCTCGCCGGCGCCGGCCTCGACTACCGGGAGATGAACCCGTTCTCCATCGCCGTGCACGCCGACGGGCGGCGGGTGCGCTTCTTCCGCTCCATCGAGGCGACGGTCGAGTCCATCGCCGAGTCGAGCGGGGCAGAAGCCCTCGCATACCGAAAGCTCATGGAAGTCTCGGTCCCGATCGTGGAGACCGTGCTTCCCGCCATCCGCGGTGAGACGCCACTCCGGGGACTGCCGGCTCGATTGCGGGATCTCGTGCGCGTGCTGCGCCGCGAGCGACTGGATGTCGTCCGCGACCTGCTTGGCCCCTACGGGTCGATGCTGGAGCGCCGACTGCCGAGCGACCTCACCCGCGGACCGGTCGCGGCGTTCGCCGCCCATGCGTCGGTCGGGCTGGCCCTTCCCGGCGGCTCGCTGTTCGCCTTCTGGCAGGCCGCCTACCACCTGTGCGGACAGTGGCACGCGCGGGGCGGAGCCCAGGCGCTGACCGACTCCCTGCTCACTCGGCTGCAATCCCTGGGCGGGAACATACGCTGCGACAGTCCGGTCAGCCGGATCGAGACGACGGGCGGGCGCGTCGACGCGGTCGTGACCGAAGCGGGCGAGCGCATCCCGGCCAAGAGCGTGGTCACCGCCATCGACCCGAAGGCGGCGCTGCTGGAGTTGCTCCATCCACCACTCGCGGGGCGGCAGGGAACGGATCTCGCAGCCGCGCGCCGCGGCAACGTCGTGCAGGCGCTCGTGCACGTGGCCACCGACCGGCTGCCGCCCTACGCCAACAGCCGTGCCGGCGACTGGAACGGGCTCCAGAGCTACGTCGACAGCCTCGCCGACCTCGGCGACGGGTGGGCCGCGGCCGAGGCCGGCTTGCTCCCCGACCCGCTCCCGCTCTACGCCTTCACCACGTCGGCGATCGACGACAGCCTCGCGCCACCGGGGCACCACACCGTCTATCTGGCGTGCCCGGCCGCTCCCGCGAGGATGCGGGACGGTTGGCCCGACGGCCGCGAGCGCTTCGTCGAGGCTGCGCTGGCAGCGGTGGAAGCTCGGGCGCCGGGCTTTCGGGAGTCGATTCAAGGGATCGCCACGCGGACGCCCGACGAGATGGAGCGCACGGAGCACTGGCCCGGCGGGCACCCCATGCACCTGGACATCAGCCTCGACCAGATCGGCTTCCTCCGCCCGACTCGGGGGCTCGGCCGGCATCGGACACCGGTGGAGGGCCTGTCCGGTGCCGGGACCGCGCCGACCGGTGGCATCGTCGGGACCCCTGGGAAGAAGGCGGCCGAGGCTGTCCTCCGGGACCAGCGGTGACGTCCGTGCGACCGGCCCGGGAACGGTGATGGCCGGAATCCTTCTTGCCCACGTCGAGGAGCTCGCCCACGGGGATGGGCTCGCGGTGCTCGTCCGACTCGGCCCGACGCTGGGGATCGGGATCGTGCTCGTCTGGGTCGCGCTCGCCGCTCTTCCCAGCCCGACGGGGCCTCGCGATCTTGCGAGCACGGGGGCTGCGGCCGGCTTCGGGCTCGCCGGGCTGCTGCATTTGTACCTCGTGCCGTCTCACGCGGACGAGAGTGTGGCCGCCGGCGTCCTGTTCGGGCTCGCCGGCCTCGGCGAGCTCGGGTTGGCCGGCCTCATCCTTAGAACGACCGCGACGCGCGCCCTCGCGAGCGCCGCCGTCGTCGTGATTGCCGGGCTCCTTGCCGTCTATGCCGCGTCGCGTGTGTGGGATTTGCGCCTCGGGTTCGGCAGCGAGCGCGTGGACGCCGTCGGGATCATGTCGAAGGTGGTCGAGGTCGCGGCCGCGTCACTCGCGTTGGTGGCGGCGAGCGGTTGGCGGCCCCGATTGCCCGCCGCAGCCGACGTGCTCGCCGCCCTTGCCGTTGCCACTGCGCTGGCCGCGCGGTCGCTCTTCGGGCTTGGTCCGGAAGCCCTGGGCGTCGCCGCCGCGGTCGGCGGTGCTGTGGCGGTGCAGTTGGTGGGCCGGTGGCGCGGCCGTGAGCTGCTGACGGCCGCTGGTGACGGCGCGCTCCTGGCGCTGGTCCTGCGGGCCGACACCCCGTGGTGGGCGCTCCTCGCCGGCGGCGCGGCCGCGTCGGCGGTGAGACTCGTCCAGCGCACACACGGCGGCGTGGTCGTCCCGGCCGTGCCCGCGGCCGCCCTCGCCGTGCTCTGGACCGTGCCGAGAGCGCGCTTCGAGATCCTGCACGTGAGCCACCCGGACGACACGCTCGCGGCGGCGTCGGCCCTCGCCATCGCTGCTGCGATGACGACGGCGGCGTGGCGGGCGGGGCGGCTGCCAATCCTCGTTGCCTTCCTTGGAGCGCATCTGGGCGCGCAGGCGCTGCGGCTATGGGCCGACCGGACCAGCCTCGAAGCGGTGGAGGTGCCCGGCTTCTCGCTGGGCCTGTTCCTCCTCGCCGCGCTCACCCTCGCGAGCCCACCGACGGTAGGGCCGCGCCTGGCCGTCGCGGGCGCGCTCGCCGTGGGGCTGCTCGACGTCGCGCTGCGGGACCTCGGTGTCGCCTACGCGCCGCTGGTCGCGCTCACGTTCGGCGGCTTGCTCCTCGCTGCGGTCGGTGCGGTCCTTCCGGAGCGGAACGCGTCCCCGGTCAGGAACTCAGCCGCTGAACCGCGCGCGTGACCTCCTCGAAGGGGACGTGCATCTCGAGTGACACGTCGCGGAAGCGGATCGTCCCCGACGTGTCGATCAGCCAGAACGAGTGCGCGGCGAACGGGCCCATGCTCCCCGGCAGGTCGTAGATCTCGAACGCCCGGGCGACGTCGGTGCTCGTGTCGGCGAGCACAGGTACGTCGACGCCGAGGCGCTCGACCATCTCGCGTGACGTCTCGAGATCCTGGATGGAGACCGCGAAGACTTGAACGCCCTGGGCCTCGAGATCCTGCTTGGCCTGCTGCAGCTCGACCAGCTGCTCTTCGCACGGGCCTCAGCCGGCGTGTTCGTAGAAGTAGAGCAGCACGTTGCGCTTGCCCCGGAAGCCGGCGAGGTCGACGGTCTCGCCGGTGGTGGCCGGGAGTGCAACCGGTGGCGCGGGCGTGCCTTCCGCGAGTGCGGCCGCGTTCGCGGACCCCGAACCCCCGCCAGTCCCGCGGCCCCCTACGGCCACGGCCACGACCGCGACTGCGGCGGCCAGGAGAGCGGTCGCGACGGCGAGCTGGGTCCAGGTCAGGCCGCGCCGCCGCGCGCGAGGAGGTGACCTCCGAACTCGAGAGGGTGGTCGATGGGTCTTGCTCACCGGGCCGACCCTACCAGGCAACGACAGCGTGTAGTTATCGGGAGGACGATGCCGGTGGGGCGGCCGGTTGCCCGTCACTACACTGCGTCGTAGTTCGCCGGAGAAGGAGTCTTGGTGCGCGTTCGATGGCTCGTGGTCGGACTCGCGGCCGTCGGGGTGATCGTCACCGCGGCGGGGCTCGTCGGCTCGAACCCGCCGGAGGCGCCGGACAGGGGCACACCCCGATCGGGCCGAGCCCCGGAGTTCGAGCTCGAGGACCTGCGCGACGCCGACCGGACGATCTCGCTCGCCTCCTACCGTGGCCGGCCTCTGGTCGTGAACTTCTTCGCCTCGTGGTGCGCGCCGTGCCGCCGCGAGATGCCCGCCTTCCAATCCGTCTACCGGGAGGTCAAGGGCGAGGTCGCGTTCGTCGGGATCGACAATCAGGACATCCGGTCCGACGGCCTCGCGCTCCTCGAGGAGACCGACGTCACCTACCCTGCTGCGTTCGACTCGGAGGGGAACGTCGCGCGCAACTTCGGCATCCTGGGCATGCCGACGACACTCTTCGTCTCCGCCGACGGCGAGATGCTGGAGCAGGTGACGGGCGAGATGACCGAGGAACGCCTGCTGGCCACGATCGACCGCTTGTTCACCGAGAAGAAACCGTAGGCTTTCGGTCTGCACGGGTCCGGGGGCAGTCAGTTGTCACGACGTCAACGAACAGCGCTGCGCCGACGCGCATAGCGGCCACCCCAACCTCCGACGCAGCCGCCCCCACCGGCCCCGACGTGCCTGGGCAGCGGCCCGGGCCTCGGCCTTGATCCGGCGGTCGGGTGCGGTCTTGCGCATGCGGGTCTTGGCATGCACTCGTGACCTGGGCATCAGGGCGGCTCCGTTCGGTACTCGTCGTTCTCGCTCGTGTACTGCTGGCCGGAGAGAACCTGGGCGCGGACGTCGTCGAGCGTCGTCGGCTGGACCGCCCCGACGAGCTTGGCCATGACGATCCCGCGGCCATCGACGACATAGGTCTCGGGCACGCCGAACACGCCGTAATCGAGCGCGGTCCGGTTGCCGGGGTCGGTGACCTGCGGGTACGTGAGGCCGAACTCATCGCGGAACCGGCGCGCCTCCTCGGCTTCGTCGTTCCAAACGATCCCGACCAGGGCGATCCCGTCGTCGGCGTGGCGCTCGGCGAACGCCTGGAGGTGGGGCGCGTCGGCGCGGCACGGCACGCACCACGAGGCCCAGAAGTTCACCACAAAGGGCCGGCCCGCGAGCTCGGCGGAGGCGAGCGTGGCGCCGTCAAGACGCGGCAGGTTGAACTGCGGTGCCGGCTTCTCGAGGAGTGGCGACCGAGCGAGCGAGGGATCGGGGTTCTGGCCGAGGTTCCGGCCCAGGACGACACCGGTCACCATCAGGACCGCGGTGCCAAGGCTGCCGACTGTCCATCGCACCGGGTGTCGGCGCCGACCCGTTTCGAGCGGAGCGTTCACACCGGTGGCCATCCGAAGCGAGCGAACTCCCGCTGCAACGGGATGAAGAAGCTGCGCCACGCCCCGGTCACGAACAGGATCCCGACCACGACGAGCAGAACCCCGCCCATGGTCTCGACCGCGCGCCCATGGCGGCGCAGCCAGTCCACCGACCCCCGGGCCCGCTGGAAGCCCACCGCCAGCAACACGAACGGAATGCCGAGGCCGATCGAGTACAGCGCGAGCAGCGTCGCGCCCCACGCGACGGTCTCGGTCGCCGCGGCCAGCGTCAGGAGGGTGGCGAGCACCGGCCCGATGCACGGCGCCCAGCCGAAGGCGTAGGCCATCCCGAGCGGGATCGCCGCCCGGGGCCCCCGCCCCATGCGGCCGAGGTCGAGGCGCCGCTCGCGAGCGAGCCACGGGACATGGAGCGTTCCCAGCGTGACGAGCCCGAGCGCGATGATCCCCACGCCCGCGACCCGGAGGATGAGCGGCAGGTTGCGGATCAGCAACGAGCCCACGAAGGCGAACGAGGCTCCCAGCGCGGTGAACACGAGCGTGAACCCGGCCACGAACAGCAGCGCCGCGCGCAGGGTCACGGCGCGCGACTCGCGCTGGCCGAGTTCGGAGACCGGCAGCCCCGAGATGAACGACAGATAGCTCGGCAGGAGGGGGAGGCAACACGGCGACGTGAACGAGATCACGCCCGCGACCACGGCGACCAGCGGCATCGCGACCGGGGTCATCGACGACGGACTGTAGTAGCAACGACGGCGGGGCCCGAACCCGGCCGCCGTGGTGGCTCAGCTCACGCAGTACCCGGCCATGGCGAGCACGGACCGGACCTCGCCCACCCAGAGGCCCAGGGCAACCAGGCCGACCATGCCGGCGGTGGCCAGTCCGCCCCAAGCGAGAGTCCGCGCGACGACCGAGGCCGACGGTGCGGGGCGGCGCAAGGCGTCGGCGCGTTCCGCCAGTGCCTCCAGTCCTCCGAAGGCGGCGGTCTGGGGGGCGGCGAGCACGTGGGCGGAGGCGAGCAGCGCCGACCGCAGGCAGGAGCGGGAGCCTCGGGTCCGCCCCGACGCGTCCTCGTCGGCCCAGCGCTCGAGCGCGTTGCGCAGCGAGGCCGTGCCCGCGCGGACGCCGGGGACCAGTCCGACCGCGTGATCGAGCGCACTGGCGGCTACGAGTGTGCGCTGGTGACGGTGGCGCAGGTGCGACGCCTCGTGGCGCAGGACCGCGGCCCGCTGGCGCGGCGTGAGGGCATCAGCCAACCCGACCGAGAGCACGACCTGGGGGTGCCGGCCGCCGAGGCTGTAGGCGACCGGTTCCGCCATCGGCAGGATCACCAGCTCGAAGTCATTCCGGGGGTGGTGTTGGCCGAGCCACGGCTCGATCCGAGCCCGGCGGTGGAGGCGGAGCGCTCGCAGTGCGCCCTGGGCAGCGCCCGCGGCGACGCCAACCGCGCCGGCGACGGCGAGCCAACCGACGATCGGTCCGCCCGGGAGGAGGAGCCGGAACGTGCGCTCGCAAGCGTGCGCGAGGCCGGACCATCCCAAGGCGCGCAGGACCGTTGGCGCCGCCAGGGTCAGTAGGCCCGTCTCGAGCGCGAGCGCGCCGCCCCCGAGTGCGGTTGCTGTGAGCGCGGCCCGGTCGCGGGGTGGCAGCCGCCGGCCCCAGCGCCCGGCGACGGCCGGCGCCACGAGCAGCGCGCCCGCCACGCCTAGGAGGACGAGGCTCATCGCCGGGAGCGGAGGGCCCGCCGGAGCTGGGCGCGTTCGGCCGGGGACAGCGAGCCGGCGAAGCGGCTCAGGGCGGCGGAGCGGTCACCGGCGGCGGCGAGGACCTCACCCATGCGGGCGGCGGCGTGTTCCTCCCGGTTCAGCACCGGGTGGTAGGCGTAGGCGCGCCCGTCGCGCTTCCGGTCGACGACGCCCTTCTCGTACAGACGGACCAGCACGGTCATCACCGTCGTGTAGGCGAGCCGGCGGCGGCGCATCAGCCTGCGGTGGACCTCGGACGGGGTGAGCCATCCGCCCTCGTCCCACAGCACGTCCATCACCTTGGCCTCGAGCTCACCCATTCCCAGTTTTCGCCCCGGTGCCATAACTATCCCTGCTGTCCTCGACTGCTCGCGGCCACTCGGCGGGCCTTCGTCCGTAGCGTAGTCGCACGCTCACGCAACTACGCTTTGTCGTAGGACGATGACGACGCGACTGCTGGTCCGGTCCGCAGCCCTGGGCGTGCTGGGCCTCCTCGGCGTGCTCGTGGGCGCGTCTCCGGCATCGGCGCACGCGGCGTTGGTGTCGTCAAGCCCGGAGCCCGGTTCCGAGTTGGCGAACGCACCGGGGTTCGTGACACTCGCGTTCAGCGAGTCGCTCATCGAGAAGCTGTCGCGGGCGACCGTCACCGACCCCGACGGGCAGCGGTTCGAGGGAGAGGCATCCGGTGAACGCGACATCCGTGTCCCGCTCCGCTCGAACCTCCCCGGCGTCTACGCGGTGGATTGGAAGACGGTCAGCCCCGTCGACGGGCACACCCTCGAGGGGAGCTTCCGGTTCGGTGTCGGCGTCGACCCCGGGAGCGGCGCGGCGGCGCAGACCGGAACGACTCCCCGACGCGACGACCTGCTTGTAGCGACGGCGAGAGCGGTCGAGTATGCCGCGCTCCTCTTCGCGGTTGGCGGCTTCGTCGTGGCGTGGCTTGCCGCCCGCCAGCCCGTACTGGCCTGGGGCCGGCCGCGCCTGGTGGCGGCGCTGGCGGTGGCGCTTGTCGCCGGTGTGACCGTCGTCGTCGGCGAGGCGCTCCTGGCCGCGCGGTCGCCGTCGGCGGGAGCGCTGGCCGATTACTTCGGCACCGACCAGGGTGCCGCCCGCCTTACGAGGGTCGGTGCCGAGGCGATCGCGCTACTCGTCGCGCTGCGATGGCGTGCCCTCGCGATGCCATTCGTCGCTCTCGCCCTCGTCGCCCTGGCCGGGGCCGGTCACGCCGCCGCGGCCCAGCCGTCATGGTGGGCCGTCGCGAGCGACACTCTGCATCTCGTTGCCGCCGGTGCCTGGGTAGGCGGCATCCTCGTGCTCGCGACGCTGCGCCCCCCCGACGGCTGGCGAGGACCGGAGGGGCGCACGCTGCTCGAACGGTTCTCGCCCGTCGCGGTCGGCGCGTTCGTCATCACCGTCACGTTCGGCGTCGTCCGCAGCACCCAGGAGCTCGCCGGCGTCGGCGAGCTCATCAGCACCGCCTATGGCCGCGTGCTGGGAGTGAAGGTCCTCCTCGTCGCCGCGATGGTCCCGCTGTCCCTGCTGGCGTGGACGCGCCGGGCACGGTCGCACCGACGGGAAGCGACCGTCGCGCTCGCCGTTGCTATGGCGGCGGCGCTCCTGGCGGCGTTCCCGCTTCCACCGCGCCGCGTCGCCGAAGCCGACGCCTCTGCCCACCCCGGACGTGCCGGCTCCGAGCTGCCCGAGGCGGGTGACCTCACGATCGGCGGCAACGCCGGCGACACCCTCGTCGCCCTGACCGTGCGCCCGGCTGCGCCCGGCCGGAACCGGGTGCTCGTCACGCTGATCCCGACCGCGGCCGAGCGCACCGGCCCGCCCCCGGCCGAGCTCGCGGTCGGCGGCCAGCGCCTCGACCTCGAGCGCTGCGGGCCGCGCTGTCGCACCATAACTCTCACGCTCGCGGGCCGAGAGCAACTCAGCATCCACGTCGCGGGGCCGGGCGGCGGCGACGCTTCCTTTACGTTGCCCCAGCTCCCCCCGCCCGACGGAACGCAGCTACTCCAGCGGTTCACGGCCCGCATGGAAGCGCTGGACAGCTACCGGTTGGACGAGGTCTTCGGCCCGGAGCCGCCGGTGCGCTCGAGCTGGACCGTCGTCGCCCCCGATCGTCTCCAGATCGTCTTCGCCGACGGCACCGAGACCATTCGAATCGGCGATGCGAGCTATCGCCGGGAATCGCCCGAGCAACCCTGGCAGCGCTCCAGCGGCCCGACAGTGCGGGTGCCGTCCCACATCTGGGACGTGGCCGAACGAAGCGCGGCGCGCATCGTCGGCACCGAGCGCGTGGACGGAGTCGACACCCAGATCCTGAGCTTCCTCGGCACCGTCTCGTCCGGCGGTGACACGCCCATCTGGTACCGCGTCTGGGTCGATGACACCGGACTCGTGCACCGGGCCGAGATGCGCACCGCCGGCCACTTCATGGACCACCGCTACTTCGACTTCGACGCCCCCTTGGACGTGGAGCCGCCGGCACTGTGACACCCGGTCCGGAATGTGCTGCCAGAGTGGATTTCGACAGGCTGTAGTAGCCTGACCGGATCATGCGATATCTCCTGCGCGTGGTGATGCCGGCGCTGCTGACCGTCGCAGCCGCCCTGGCCATCTTCAGCCCCGGCCTCCTGCCCCGGGCTGTCGGGGTGCTAATCCTCGCCGCCTGCCCGCTCTCGTGTGTGGCCCTGCTCGTCGTCGCGAGTCGCGCCAAGGCGCGGTGCCGCGCCGAGGAAGCATGCGCGGACCAGCCGGGAGGAATCACCAATCAGGCCGGCCGGTTGTCAGTGGGGTGAGCCGGGAGCTTCGCGAATGACCAGCCCGACACGGGAGGCCCACGCCTCGACCGACGGCGACCCGCTGTCCGAGCTGGACCTCGTCGTGTCGGGAATGACCTGCAGTTCGTGCGCGGCGCGGGTCGAGCACACGCTCGCCGGCCAGGATGGCGTCGTCGACGCGGGGGTGAACTTCGCCACCGGGCGGGCCCGGGTGCGGTACGACCCCGAGGCCGTGACGCTCGACGAGCTGGCCGCCGCCGTCGACGACGTCGGCTATGCCATCGCGCCGGCCGACGACCGGGTGGACGCGGCCGCTGACGAGGAGGCGAGGGCCCAGCGGGGATGGTTGCGGCGGGTCGTCGTGGCCTGGCCGCTGGGTCTGGCGGTGCTGATCCTGTCGCTGATTGCGATGGAGGAGACCTGGGCCCGCTGGACGATCGCGGTGCTGGCCGCCCCGGTGCAGTTCGTCGTGGCCTGGCCGTTCCTGAAGGTCGCGGCCGAGCGGGCCCGCCACCTGAGCGCGAACATGGACACTCTCATCGCGCTCGGCACGCTGGCCGCGTTCGTCTACTCGACCTACGAGCTGTTCGCGGGCGGCGACCTGTACTACGACACCGCCGCGCTGATCATCGCCTTCTTGGTGCTGGGCCGGTACTTCGAGGCTCGGGCGAAGGGGCGGGCGTCGAGCGCGATCCGCCGCCTGCTCGAGCTGGGCGCCAAGGAGGCTCGGGTGATCGTCGACGGCGAGGAGCGCACCGTGCCGGTCGACCAGGTCCAGGTCGGGGCCCTGTTGCGAGTCCGGCCGGGCGAGAAGCTCCCCGTCGACGGGGAGGTCGTCGAGGGCCTGTCGGCCGTCGACGAGTCCATGCTCACCGGCGAGTCGGTGCCGGTGGACAAGCATCCCGGCGACCGGGTCGCCGGCGCCACGATCAACCGTCAGGGCGTGCTCACCGTGCGGGCGACGGCGGTGGGCGGCGACACCGCACTGGCGCACATCGTGCGGCTGGTGCAGGAGGCGCAGGCGTCGAAGGCGCCGGTCCAGCGCCTTGCCGATCGCATCTCCGCCGTGTTCGTCCCCGTGGTGATCGTGATCGCGATCGCGAGTCTCGCCGGCTGGTGGTTCCTCGCCGGCGACCCGTCCGGCGGGCTGGTGGCGGCGGTCGCGGTGCTCATCATCGCCTGTCCGTGCGCGCTCGGCCTGGCCACACCCACCGCGATCATGGTCGGCACCGGTCGGGGCGCAGCGATGGGGGTGCTCATCAAGGGCGGCGAAGTCCTCGAGCGCTCCAAGCGCATCGACACCGTCGTGTTCGACAAGACCGGCACCCTCACACGCGGCGAGATGACCCTGACCGACGTCGCCCCGGCGCCGGGTACCGACGAACGCGAGCTCCTCGCCCGGGCGGCGGCGGTCGAGGACGCCTCCGAGCATCCGCTCGGCCGGGCCATCGTCGACGACGCGCGGGACCGGGGGATCGCGGTCGCCGCGGTCGACGAGTTCGAGTCCGTGGCCGGCCACGGCGTACGCGCCCGCGTCGACGGCGTCATCGTGCACGTTGGGCGGCGCAAGCTCATGGCCGAGGCCGGCCTCGGGATCGCCGGCGCGCTCGAAGACGCGGCCGACCGCCTCGAGGCGGAAGGCAAGACTGCGATCTTCGCCGGCTGGGACGGCGAGGCACGGGGCGTGCTCGGCGTGGCCGACACGCTCAAGGACGAGGCGGTCGCCGCCGTCGCCGCCCTGCGTGCCATGGGCATCGGGGTCGCCATGATCACGGGCGACAACCGTCGCACCGCCGACGCCATCGCCGCCCAAGTGGGCATCGACCAGGTCCTCGCCGAGGTCCTGCCCGAGGACAAGGTCAGCGAAGTCCGCCGCCTCCAATCGGACGGGCGGGTGGTGGCGATGGTCGGCGACGGCGTCAACGACGCGCCCGCGCTCGTGCAAGCCGATCTCGGCATCGCCATCGGGACCGGCACCGACGTCGCCATCGAGTCCTCCGACATCACCCTGCTCGCCGACGACCTCCACGGCGTTGCCACCGCGATCCGGCTGTCGCGGCGGACGTTCCGCACCATCCTCCAGAACCTGGGATGGGCGTTCGGCTACAACGTCGCCGCGATCCCCCTCGCCGCGTTCGGGCTGCTCAACCCGATCATCGCCGGCGCCGCCATGGCATTCTCCAGCGTCTCGGTCGTCACCAACAGCCTCCGCCTCTACCGCTTCCGGCGCCCGTGAACCTGGCGGCCGTCGAGCTGGCGTGGGTCGACGAGGACCGCTATGCCACGTTCACGCGGCTCGCGCTCGCAGGCGCGGTCCTAGCGGTCGTCTTCGCGGTCGTCGGGTTGCCCCCGATGGGGCTGCACTCGCCGGCTCACTACCTCGGGGTGATGGGGCCGACCTGCGGGCTGACGCGGGGGACGGTCGCGCTCGTCGGAGGCTCGCTCGGCGACGCGATCCGGTTCAACCCGGCGAGCCCGCTCGTCATCCTGGGCGGGGTGGCGCTGCTCGGGCGGGCTGGCGTTGCCGCGGTTACCGGGCGGTGGGTCGATGCCCACGTACGCGTCGGCGGCCTCGGGTGGGTCTTGGCGGGCGTCGTGGGTGCCGCGCTGGCTGTGAACCAGCAGCTCCACGCCGACCTGCTGCGGGGCTGAGCGCTCGGAGCACAGCAGTTCCTAGTGGACGCCTACACGCAGGGCGCGCCCTCGGCGGACTGGCCGGTGGTGTCGGTTCCGATGGGAGGCCCCGTGTACACGGTGCCGGTGTCGACCTCGATGCCGCCACCCGAGACGTCCATCGCGAAGCGGTCCATGCCGCGCGGGGCCGGTCCGCCCCGTTTCTCGCCCACCCGGTTGTATTTCGAGCCGTGGCACGGGCACTCGAACCACTGAGACGTCTCGCACCACGGCACCCGACATCCGAGGTGGGGGCACTTCTGGTACAGGGCGACGTAGCCCTGCTCCATCCCCTCACGATGGCGGGATCGTAGGTCTTCTTGGCGTTGGGGATGTCGTCCTTCGGGTAGGCGACGATGTAGGTCTTGGCCGCGGCGTTGTAGAAGGGGATCTTCTTGTCGAACGCATCCTTGACCTGGGCGAGGCTGCCGACCCGAACCTTGCCGCCGGCGCTGCCGGACCCGGTCGGCCACAGGAACGCGAGGGAGGCGACCCCAAAGCTGCCGATCGACAGCCCGAGCCCGGTGAGGATCCCGCGATTGAAGAACTGCCGGCGAGTGAGCCCGAGCTCCTCTTCATCGACGGGCGCGCGCTCGACGACCGCCCGCTCGCCCCGCGGCGCCAGCGACTGGCGCGCTTCCGCCG
>JBOGFI010000099.1:0-14161 GCA_050743365.1 Acidimicrobiia bacterium
GACGCCGACCGCCGCCGCCGCCAGCAGCGGGAGCCCGCCCAGGATCGCCGCCGCCGCGCCCGCGCCGGCCAGGAGGATGGCCGACGGCGCGGTGATCGCCTCCGCCGTGGTGCGCGACTTCAGGTGCTCCGGGAGCCTCTCGACCAGTCCCATCAGCGCATCAGAAGTTGCTCACGACCGCGACGAACACCTTCTCGATCGTCGTGGGGTCGGCGGCATCGTAGGCCGCCGCGTTGGTCGACTCGGCGATCCGCTTCAGCGTGCCCAGGTCGGCGTCGCCGCCGTACGCGATCGGGAACACCCGCACCGGCCGACTCGACTGGCCCTCGTTCTGACCCCTCAGGAACCGGAGCAGCCCGTCGAGGTCGTTGTTGCGGTCGTCCTCGTTGCGGCCGTCGCTCAGCAGCAGCACCGCGTTGATCCGGTCGGGGTCGAACTCGGCCTCGACATCCCGGTACGACGCCTCGGTCACGGTGTACAGCGGCGTCCCCTGGGTGGGTACCAGGTCGCGGATCCTCGACGTGATCTGCTCGCGCTGCCCGCCGATCGGCCCGATGGGCACGAGGTCGACGTAGTCGGTCGGCTCCCGGGCGCTGATCTCGGTGGAGAAGATTCGCAGCCCTACCTCGTCGTCGGGCTTGAACTCGTCGAGCGCCGAGATCGCGGCGCGTTTGGCGAGGTCGAGCTTGGTCTCGCCCGTCGACTCGTCGGCAGGATCGCCCATCGATCCCGACACGTCGATCACCAGCAGCACCCGGGCGCCCTTACGGGTCTCGCCCCACTTGTCGACCAGGCCGACGAGCACCGGCGGCTCCGGCACCTCGAGCGTCGTCTGGGGCTGGCCGGGGTCGACGCCGTTCCTCGTCACGATGGGCGCGTCGACGGCCACCGACGGATTACCGGGGCGGAACCCGAACTCGAGCACCCGCTCCTGGTTGTCGGGCTCGCGCACGAACTCGTCGAACGCGGCCGCCGCCCGCCGCTCCCTTCCGCTCACCCAGCTCGAGTCGAGGACGATGAACGGGTTGTCGGAGAAGAGCGTCCCCTCCTCCGGGTACACCGCGACGAGCGGGATGCGCGGCTTCTTCGGCTTCTCGCCGGGGTCGAGGACGCCGTCGGGGTTGCCGTTGTTGTAGTCGATGACCGACTTCTCCTCGACGGCCACCGCCGACACGTAGGTGAGCGCGGTGCCGCGCGCGTCGGCGCGGTACCAGTTGTTGAGGAACGTGAGCGTGATGTCGCCGTAGTGGACGACCGACGACTCCACGCCCCGGGCGAACTCGTCGACGTCGGGGCGGCCGAGGTCCTCGAGGGTGAGGTCGCTCGTCTTGCCTGCCGCGGCGTAGTACTGGGCGATGGTGGCGTGCAGCGCGCTGGTGGAGAAGTTGGGGTTGGTCTTGCCCAGCCGGAACGGCCCCCACTCGGGGTGGCCGAACGCGCCCCAGCCGGCCGGGTCGCGGGCCAGGCTCAGGATGTCGGCGTAGCCGATCGGCGTGTCGGGGTAGCCGAGCGCGTTGGCCATCGGCTGGGGCATGGCGATGACGAGCGGGGTGAGCATGAACGGCTTCCCCTCGGGCGCCACCGGCTCCTCGCCGGCGTCGGCCTTGCGCTGGTTCACGACCGCGCCCCAGGCGCTTCCCGCCGGCGACCAGACCACCGGCTTGGGCCCGTTGACGGCGGGGTCGGGCCAGTCGTCGGCGATGAGCTGGGCCGCCTCACCCGACGCTTTCGTCTGCACCCGCACGAAGACGCATTCGTCGCCGACCTCGGCCCGGTCGGAGCCGTTGAACTGCTGGGCCAGGTCGGTGAGCAGCGCCACCTTCTCCGACGACACCGCCATGTCGACGGCGATGCAGTCGCCCGGGTCATCGAGGCCGAGGTCGACGGGGTCGCGGCCCCCGCTGTCGGTCGTGCACGCGCTTGCGCCCAGGCCGAGCGCGAGCACGGCTGCGCCCGTGGCCAGGGCGCGTCCGGGTCGCGTCATCCGGTCGCCTCGCGCCAGCGCTGCTGGAGCGCCTGGAGGAGCCCGGCGCTGGGCAGGTTGGCGGTGGCGTCGAGTGCCCGGTCGGGCGCGACGTCCTCGCCCCCCACCCTCCAGCCGGCGCCCGCCAGCGCGCCGCGCCCCTCGTCGCCGGCCACGACGTCCTGGAGCCGGTCGCCGGCGTTCCCGCCGGTCGTGGTCGCGAGCACGACGTCGGCGCTGACCACGGGGTCAAGATAGAGGACGCTGACCTCCTCCCGGCGGTCGGGCGCCGCGTCCGCGAGCACCGCTCCCGTCTCGGCCTCGGTGGTGCCGACGGCGTCGAAGGGGACGAACCCGGCTGCCAGCACTTGCTCGAAGGGCGGCGCCGAGCCCGCCTGCTCGAGGCGGGCGAGCCAGGCGGCGAAGCCGTCGTCGGTGTCGAGGTCGATGGTCGCGAGATCGGACCGGCCGAAGTACTCGGTCGTCGCCTGGCCGAGCACGAGCAGGCCGGTGCCGCTCACGGTCGGGTCGGCGTGACCCGCCCGCACGGCGCCCCAGGACGCCTCGCCGCCCAGCGCGCGCCACGCGGTACCGGCGACGTCGCCGAGGCAGCGCCACCCGATCGCGCCGCCGCAGGCGTCCTCCAGCACCGCCCTGCGCTCCTCCTTCACCGCGAGCACGAGCGGCGACCGGGCGAGGGGGCCGGTGGGCTCGTCGAGAACCGGCGTGAGGCCGCGCCGGGCCCGGTCCTCGCGCACCATCGCCACGAGCGGCTCGGGGGCGAGCCACCCGTCGAACTCCAGGTCGCCGGGCGCGGCGTCCGGGTGCGCCATCAGGCTCGCGGCGGTGAGCGCCGCCGGCTCGGTCTCCACCACGAGGTCGTCGGTCTCGACGAGCGTGAGGCACGCCGCCTCCAGCTCGGCGGCGCAGAGGAGTCGCGCCGGCTCGCGGCTGCTGCTGCCGCCGCCGTCGTCGATCCGGGCCCGGACCTGGAGCGCGACCACGACCATGGCCGCCGCCGCGGCGAGCGCCCCGACTCGTCTCACAGCGAAGGAGCGTAAGTGAAGGGCACCGGGCCGGAGGGACCGGTCAATCGGGGATGTCGCTCGCGACGAGCGTGACGAGCTGCTCGTCGGTGGGGTGTTCGAGCTCGACGATGCGGCTCGCCTGGCGCGCGATCGAGGCCTCGAAGAGGTTGCGCACCAGCCGGGCGTTGCCGAAGCTCGGGCCGCGCGGCTCGTGTGCGAGGCGCGTCCGGAGCGCCTCGTTCGCGCTCGCGTCGGCCTTGTAATGGTGCTCCTCGCCCATCGACTCGAAGATCGCCACCATCTCGTCGTCGGTGTAGTCGGGGAAGTGGATCGTCTTGGGGAAGCGCGAGCGCAATCCGGGATTGGAGTCGAGGAACCTCGCCATCGGCGCCGGGTACCCGGCGACGATCACCGCCAGGTCGGCGCGGTGGTCCTCCATCTGCTTCAGGAGGGTGGCGACGGCCTCGGCGCCGAAGTCCTGATCGCCCCCCGACGCCAGCGCGTAGGCCTCGTCCACGAACAGGATCCCGCCCAACGCCCGGCGCACGGCCTCGTTGACCCTGCTCGCGGTCTGACCGACGAAGCCCGCGACCAGGCCGGAGCGGTCGGTCTCGACCAGGTGGCCCCTCGACACCACGTCGAGGGCGCGGTAGATGCCGCCGAGCAGCCGGGCGACGGTGGTCTTGCCGGTGCCCGGGTTCCCGACGAACACGAGGTGCGCGGCCTGGTCGACCACCGGCAGCTTGCGCTCGCGCCGCAGGTTCTGCACCCGGATGAGGTTGGTGAGCAGCCGCACCTCGGTCTTCACCGCGTCCAGCCCGATCAGCTCGTCGAGCTCGTCCAGCAGCTCCTCGAGCGACCTCTCCGGCTCCGCCGCGGGCGCGGTCGTCTCGCCGGGGCCGGGCTCCTTCGCCATGCCGGGCGGCCGCTCGACGCCGGCCGCGCTCAGTCGCCGCAGCATCATGCTGCGGAAGGTGTCGACGGCCAGGAGCTTCTCGCGCGTCGGCACGTCCTCGAGCGCGGAGGCCGCGTGCGCCACCCGCAACGCGGCCCGGTAGTAGGCCCAACCGTGGGCGGTGCCGCTGCGGGTATCGGCGGCGACGATGGTCTCGAACATCGGCGACGGCGTGATCGGCCAGGCGCGGTGCTGGCGGATCGCGTCGCCGTCGCGCAGCTGCCGGGGCGTGGCCGCCGCCAACGACTCGAACCACGGCGACAGCGCGCCCGCGAAGGCCCGCAGCTCGGCGTCGCCGTAGCGGCCGTCGCTGGCGATGAGGGCGGCTGCGATCGCCTGTGCCTCCAGGGCGGCGTCGCGCTCGAGGATCGCGTCACCGCCGGGGAGGGTGCGGGTCGCGCCCGTCTGCCCGCCCGTCCCCTGATCGGCGGCCCGGCGGCGCAGGTCGGCGAGCACGGCGCTGACGTCGGTGACGAAGCCGCGAACGGGCTCGGCGAGGAGGTTCGACTCAGGCACCGCGGGCCGTCCCCGCCACTGCGGCGAGCCAGGGCGTGACCAGCTCGAGGAAGCGGCCCGGCAGCTCGAGCTGGGGGGCGTGGCCGCAGTCGTCGACGACCTCGAGGGTGAAGTCGGGGCGACGGGCGGCCGCGGCGCGGGCCGCCGCTACCGGCACCAGCCGGTCGAGCGCGCCGTGCAGGATCAGCGTGGGGCACTCGACCCGGCGGAGGTCGGCGCCCAGACGCCGCTGCATGTAGACGAACAGCGACCGCGCCGCCTCCGCGTACGCCGCCGGGGCCTCGGGGAAGGCGCTGCGCTCGGTGGCCCGCGCGATGAGCCGGTCGCGCAATCCCGGGTCGAGCCGCTCGGGGTGGGCCAGTGTCCACTCGAGGGTCGTGTCGACGAGCCGGGCCGGGCCGAGCCGGCGCGCCCTGAGGTCCACGAACCGCCCGCCGACCTGGGGAACCATCAACGGGACGAAGCGGGCCATGACCTGCCACGGGGGCGGGCCCCCGCCAGCCCCTCCGGGGAGGGCGGGGTCGACGAGCACGAGGGCGCGCACCAGCTCCGGGTGCCGGGCCGCGAGGCCGACGCCGATGGCGCCGCCCATCGAGTTGCCCACGACCACCGCCGGGCCGAGGCCGTCGCCCAGCAGGGCGCGCACGAGCCGGCCGTTGGCGCCGACCGTCGCCCGCCGCCCTCGCGGCAGGCGGGTGAGGCCGAAGCCGCCGAGGTCCACGGCAGCGACGTCGACGCCGAGCGCCTCCGCCAGCCCGCCGCCCACGAGCTCCCAGCTCACGGTGCTCGCGCCGAGCCCGTGCACGAGGAGCACGCGGTCGCCGCGCTCGCCGGTCCCCCACTCCACTGTGTACACCGACAGGCCGTCGGCCTCGATCCAGCGCTCCCGCACCTCTAGGTCTCCTCGGCGCGCTCGAGGCCCAGCGCGAGCAGGAGGTCCTCGTGCAGCTGCATCCACACGGTGTGGTACGAGTCGCACCGGGGCGACGCGAACCAGTCGGGCTCGTCGTCCTCCACCCGGGCGAGCGCGGCACGGAGCCGGTCCCGATAGCCGCCGAACCGCTCGACAGCACGCGCCAGGCGTCGGACGATCGGGGCGGCGCGTTCGTCCAGCGCCTTCAGCCGGTCGATCACGCACCAGTCGTAGGCCTGGTCGTCATGGTCGTTGGGAACGTTCCCGGGCCGGACCTGCCAGTCGGTGGTCACCTGGAGCAGCTCGCAGTTGAGGGGGAGGAACGACTCGTACGCGCGGCGGGCGGCCGCCTCCTCGTCGGAGCCCTCGGCCAGCCGGGCCCGGGCCTCGGCGGTCTCGCGGCCCCGCGACGTGAGCGCCAGGATGCTGCCCTTCCGCGCCGCCAGCCCGCCGGCGACGAGCGTCTCGACGGCGCGCTCATCGACCGCGCTCGTCATCCCGCGCAACCGCAGGTCGTGGAGCAGCGCCCGCGCCTCGGGGTCGGTATCGCCGTTCACAGGGCAAGAGGATCGCGCGCGCCGGTAGGCTCCGCCGTCAGCAGGGTGGGAGGAGCGACCGGTGAGGGACGAGGTCGGGCGGGGGACGAAGGCGTTCGAAGCCGCCCCGGTGCGCGGCTCGTGGCGGCGCCTCGACTCTCCCGACGACGTGCTCGAGCTCATGGACACGAGTGCCTCCGGCGTGGTCGCCTGCGTGGCCGACGCCGGCGCCACCTTCCTCGCCCCGATCTTCGACGAGCTCACCGCGGTGGTGTGCCTCTCGGGCACGCCGCTCAGTCACATCGGCATCGTCAGCCGCGAGTACCAGGTGCCGTGCGTCATGGCCACCCAACTCGACGGCGGGCGTCCGTGCGACGGCGACGAGATCGAGGTCGACTGCAGCGGCGCCGAGGGCGTGGTACGGCGCGCGTGATTTGCCTCGGCACCGCCGCCGGCTGGGGTCGCGACGAGACCAACCGTTGGATCCTCTACCACGGCTCGATCGCGCGGGCGATGACCGCCACCCGCACCGCGCTCGAGTCGGCGCTCATCCCCGTCACCGCCTACATCCTCATCTCGGGCGTCGAGTGCTACCGGCGCCACCCCGAGCTCATGCGCGAGATCGCCGCCGCCATGCCACTGGAGGACATCGGCGCCGCCGGCCGCATGCCCGGCAACCAGGTCGACTCGGTGCACCTGTGGTCGATCGCCAACATCTACCTGGTCGGGCGGCAGGTGCTGGCGCCGTTCGGGTTCGTCGTCCCCGAGCAGGACGTCGAGCGCACGTCGACCGTCCTCGACTTCTGGAAGCGCGCCGCCGTACCCTGGCGGGGCGACGGCCACCTCCAGGCCTGGGACGCCGGCTCCGTCGTGCGACCGTACGGCCCCGATGTCGTCGAGGAGCTGGTGGCCGGGGCGGTGCCCGTCACCGACGAAGAGGCGCACGCCCGCATCCGCAAGCTCAACGCCGCCCTCACCTCCTATCTCTTCCTGCTCTACTTCGACACCCGCGCCGGCTACCAGGACACCGGGCCCTACGACCTGGGCGACGGGCGCGTCCTGCTCGCGCGCGACTTCTCGGAGTTCGGGGTGAGCCACTTTCCCTGGAGCGCGGCCGTCGCCGGGGACCTGCCGTACTCGAACCTCACCGCCGCCTTCGTGCTCGACGGCGTGAGTCTGCGGGTGACCGACTGGGGCACGTCGATCGCCGAGCCCGAGGACTACCTCGCCCACCTCGAGGCGTTCGGCCTCTTCACGCCGCACCGCGACGGAAAGCTCGAGCCCGTCCCCCTCGACGAGCTCTCTGACCTCACGGTCGCGGTGAAGGCGGCGCAGAACCGCTGCTACCGCGTGATCGCGGGGATGAGCCGGCGCGAGCGCATCGACGCCGGCGCCTACGTGTACTTCACGTTCCTGCGCCCGTTTGCGGAGATGGCCGGAGTCGCCGGCACGCTCGACTGGACGGTGCCGCGCGACAGCCTCGACCTCTACGATGGCATCGCCACGCTCGACAAGATGCCCGACGTCGCCGCCGACGACAGCATCCCGTATTACACGCCAATCCCCGAGCCCGGTTGATGGTGAGACGGCCGTGATAGTAAGCACGCCCGCCGACGAGAGGCGCCACCAACCCGCCGACTCCGGCACCTACTTCAACGAGTCGTGGTACTTCGACTTCTCGCGTGACGACGGGACCGGCGGCTACGTGCGCCTCGGCCTGTACCCGAACCAGCGGCTGGCCTGGTACTGGGCCTACCTCGTGACACCCGAGCACGGCCTGGTGGCGGTGCGCGACCACGAGGTGCCGCTGCCGCGCGGCAACGCCCTCGAGATACGCGCCGACAGCCTTTGGGGCGAGTGCGTGTGCGAGACGCCCATGGAGCACTGGGGCCTCGGCCTCGAGGCCTTCGGGGTCCGGCTCGACCCGCCCGGGGACGCCTACCGGGGCGAGATCGGCGAGCGCCTCGCGGTCGGCCTCGACCTCGAGTGGGAGGCCTACACGCCCGTCTACGACTACCCCTACCCCGACGGGCATCCCGGCGCGCACTACGAGCACGCAGGCGTGGTCCACGGCGAGCTGCTCATCGGCCCCGACCGCATCCCGTTCGAGGGCCGGGGCGAGCGCGACCACTCCTGGGGCGAGCGCGACTGGTGGCAGTGGGGGTGGCACTGGACGTCGTTCCAGGTGGGCGACGACCTCGCCGTCAACGTCGTGAAGGCCGACGAGCTGGATTCGGCCACCGGCTACGTGTGGCGGCCCGCCGAGGGGCTCGAGCCCGTCACGCACCTGCGGCTCGAGACCCACCACGGCGACGACGACATCCCGACGGCTGCCCGCTACGTGATCGACCACGACCTCGAGGTCGACGTGGAGGTGGTGGCGGCGGCGCCGGTGCCGTTGGTGGCGCCGGACGGGCGCACCGCCCGCTTCCCGCGGGCGCTGTGCCGCTTCACGACCGACACCGGCACCGGCACCGGCTGGTGCGAATGGCTCCAGGTCGGCCGGCCGGTCAAGGCATGATG
This sequence comes from Acidimicrobiia bacterium, assembly GCA_050743365.1. GTDB lineage: Bacteria > Actinomycetota > Acidimicrobiia > IMCC26256 > JACDBD01 > JBOGFI01. Next base: position 8,435 of record JBOGFI010000099.1, read on the forward strand.
GGGCGATGTTCGAGGGACGGCTCGTCGCCATCTACACGACCGCCGAGGCCGGCACACCGATGGAGTCGCGCGACAGCGTGCGCGCCGTACCCGGCATCGGGCTCGAGGGGGACCGGTACGCGACCGAGGACGGCAAGCACTCGCAGACGCCCGGGACCGGGCGGGAGGTCACGCTGGTCGAGCGGGAGGCGATCGAGGCCGTGCGCGCCGACGGGACCGAGCTCGCCGACCACGAGACCCGGCGGAACCTGCTGACCGAGGGCGTGCCGCTGAGCCACCTCGTCGGGCGGACGTTCCGGGTCGGCGACGTGGTGCTGCGCGGTGTGCGCCTCGCCGAGCCGTGCTCGTATCTCGCCGGGCTCACGCGGCCCGGCGTGTCGCGAGCGTTGGTGCACCGCGGCGGGCTGCGCGCCGACATCGTCGAGGGCGGGGTCCTGCGCGTCGGCGACTCCATTGCCGCCGCCGATGGAGTCAGGTGATGGACCGGGAGCAGCTCGACCGAATGGTGCGAACGGGAAGCCTCACGCGGATGGGCTTCGGCGCGGCCATGCTGCTGGCGCCGGGCAGGCTGGGGAGTCAGTGGATCGGTGCCGACGGCCGGCGTCCGGCCGTGAAGGCGATCGTGCGGGCATTGGGCATCCGCGACCTGATCCTCGGCGCGGGCGCCTACCTGGCGGTGCAGGAGGGCCGGGGGGTCCGGCGCTGGTTCGAGTTCGGCCTGGCCGCCGACGCCGTCGACGCCCTGGCCACGCTGCTTGCCGCCCGCCACGTCCCGAAGCTCAAGGTGCTCACGGCGGTCGTGACCGCCGGGTCGGCGGCCGGCGCGCAGGCCTGGCTGCTCGGCCAGCTCGAAGACTGAGTGCCCGCGCCACCAACCCAATTGATGCGTCCCTGAGGTACCACCCTGGTACCTCAGGGACGCACCAAGCCCCGAGGCGGCGGTGCGGCCCTGACCCCGTCGGGGGACACCCGGAGGGGACAATGGCGTCGTGGACGTCCGGAAGCTCGTCCCGGTGGTGGTGGTCGTGGCGATCGCGCTGGCGGTGGGCGTGCTCGCGATCACGCTTCGCGACGGCGGCAACTCCGGCTCGGACGACCGCGCCGCACCGGCCTCCACCACCGCGTCGACCACCTCGGTGCCGACGACGTCGACAACCCGCCCGCCTGCCGCCACCTCGACCACCCTTCCGCCCGCCCCCGCCTCCACCACCCCGCCGAGCACGGTCACGCCCGGCACCGTGGTGGTGCTGCCCACGCTCCCGCCCCGCACCGTCCCCGAGACGGCGCCCACCACCACGACCGGCACGCCGCCGGCGCCGGTCGAACGCGAGACCGTCGTGTACTCGCCCGACGGGGCGCCCCGGCGCAAGGGAGACCTGGTCGTGCCCGAGGACCACCGCAGGACCGCGATCGTCCTCGTCCACGGGGGCGGCGGCACCCGGGGCAGCCGCCGCGGCGTGCGGGCCTGGGCCGACGCCTACGCCGACGCGGGCTACGTCACCTTCTCGATCGACTACTTCCTCTTCAAGGAGAGCACGCCGCCGCCCGTCTACCCCGTCCCCGAGCGCGACGCCAAGGCCGCGGCGCAGTACCTGCGGCAGCACGCCGCCGAGCTCGGCGTCGACCCCGACCGGATCGTGGTGCAGGGCTTCTCGTCGGGAGCCGCGCTGGCCGGTGCGCTGTACGTGAGCGGCGACGATGCCTTCTTCGCGGGCGAGGGCCGTTACGACGACGGCACCAGCGACGCCGTCAACGGGCTCATCGGCTTCTACGGGACGTACGGACGCGAGCGGGCCGAGCAGTACTACGGCGGGCCGCCCGACAGCGACGACCCCGAGGTGCAAGCGCGCTACGAGCGCAGCGACTCCGTGGCTCACGCCGCCGACGCCAGCGGCCCGGCCCTGCTCTTCCACGGCGACGCCGACGAAGTCCTGCCGCTCCAGCGGAGCGTCGACTTCAGCGACGCGCTGTCGGCGGCGGGGCAGGACGCGACGCTCACCGTCGTCGAGGGCGCCGGCCACGGCTTCGACCGCACCCGGCGCCGTCTCACGGGCGAGGGCCGTGCCGCCTTCGACCAGATTCTGCCCTGGCTCGCGGAGCACTTTCCCGAGGAGAGCTAGAAGGCCGGTGCGACCATGCTAGACGCGCGCGCTACTCGAAACGTGCCCGCAGCGGCAGGCCGCTCCGGCCGGCGTCGGGCTTGACCGCCAGCACCTGGTGCACCTGGGTGCGATTGGCCTCGAAGTTCACCGCCGACGCGGCCATGTAGAGCCGCCAGATCCGGGCACGGGCCACGCCGGCCTGGGCCGCGCACGCGTCCCAGTTCGCCTCGAGGTTGGCGACCCAGCGCCGGAGCGTCAGCGCGTAGTGCTCGCGCAGGCTCTCGACGTGACGCATCTCGAAGCCCTGACGCTGGATCGCGGAGACCACCGAACCGATCTCGTGCAGCTCGCCGTCGGGGAACACGTAACGGTCGATGAAGCTCCGCTTGGCGAAGCGGGTCCGGCCGTCGGTGGTCGACGACCTCGTGTGCGCGGGGCGGCTGATGCCGTGGTTGAGCAGGCGCCCCTCGGGAGGCAGCAGGTCGAAGCAGCGCTGGAAGTAGACCTCGAGCTGCGACACGCCGACGTGCTCGAACATGCCGATCGAGCTGACGGCGTCGTAGGGGCCGTCGTCGACGTCGCGGTAGTCCTGGTAGCGGACCTCGACCCGGTCGGCGAGCCCGGCTTCGGCGACGCGCTTGGCCGCCAGGTCGGCCTGCGCCTTCGAGAGGGTGATGCCCACCGCGCGCACGCCGTGGTGCTCGGCTGCGTGCAGCAGCATCCCTCCCCAGCCGCAGCCGATGTCGAGCAGGCGCATCCCGGGCTCGAGCGCGAGCTTGCGGCAGATCAGCTCGTGCTTGTTCGCCTGCGCCTCCTCGAGCGAGTGCGACGGATCGGTCCACACCGCGCACGAGTAGGTCAGCGAGGGGCCGAGCACCATCCGGTAGAACTCGTTGGACACGTCGTAGTGGTGCGAGACCGCAGCCGCGTCGCGTGCCTTCGAGTGGCGGCGGCCGCGCAGACGCGCCTCCTCGGGCGGGGGCGGCAGGCGGCGCAGGCCGCCGGCGCCGGCGAGTCGAAGCGCGGTGACCCATTGCCTCGGGCTCAGCCGGACCTCGGGGAGCTGGTCGCGTAACGCGAACGCGGCGAAGATGTCGCCTTCGACGTCGAGGTCCCCGGCCACGTACGCCCGCCCGAACCCGAGCTCGCCCGGCGCGGTCACGATGCGGCGCAGTGCAGCCGGGCTGCGCACCACGACCGTGGCGGGGGCTTCGGCCGGGCCCAGCCGGCTGCCGTCGTAGAGCGAGAACGCGACGGGCAGGTCGGGGCCGAGGAGGTCACGGAGGAGATCAGCGAGCGCCATGCGCCGATTCTCGCGGCTCGCGCCTCAGAAGTCGACCGCGGTCAGGGCGGGCTCCCACCCTTCTGTGCGTTTGCACGCTTCGCGCCAGCGGTCGCGGTCGAGCTCGCGCCCCGGCTCGACCCGTTGTCGCGGCGACCAGGTCGACGCCAGGTCGTCGTCGGTCTGCCACGTGCCGGCGGCGAGGCCGGCGAGGAAGGCGGCGCCGAGGGCGGTGGCCTCCCGGACCGGTGACACCTCGACGACGCGACCGCTGGCGTCCGCGAGCAGCTGCACGAAGGTGGGGTTGGCCGTCATGCCGCCGTCGACCCGCAGCACCGGGATGGCGATGCCGGAGTCGCCCTCGGCCGCGTCGACCAGGTCGGCCCCGCGGTGGGCGACGCCCTCGAGCACCGCCCGCACGAGCTCGGCGCGGCCGGTGCCGCGGGTGAGGCCGAGCACGGTGCCGCGCGCGCCGAAGTCCCATTGCGGTGTGCCCAATCCGAGGAGCGCGGGCACGAACCACACGTCGCCGCTGTCGTCGCAGCTCGACGCGACGTCGTGCGACTCCGCCGACGCGGAGAGCACGCCGAGGTCGTCGCGCAGCCACTCTACCGCCGTGCCCGCCGACAGCATCACCGCCTCGAGTCCCCACGTGTCGCTGCCGTGGGCCCGGCGGCAGATGATCGGGAACGTGCCCGCCGGTCCCCGGGTCTCGAACTCGGGCCGTTCGGGGCCGACCACGAGGTCGAGCATGCCGCCGGTCCCGAACGTGGTCTTGGCGGCGCCGGTGTGCACGCAGCCCTGCCCCAGGAGTGACGCCTGCTGGTCGCCGGCGAGCCCGGCGATCGGCGGCCCCCCCGGGAGCGCCGACGCCTCGCCCACCACCCCGGTGGAGTCCACGACGCGCGGCAGCAGCCCCGGCGGGACCCGCAACGCGTCGAGGGCGTCGCCGGACCACGCCGACGCGTCCGCGGTGAGCAGCCCGGTGATGGCGGCGTTGCTGGCGTCGGTGACGTGCACGGCGCCTCGCGACAGGGTCCACGCCACCCAGGTGTCGACGGTGCCGAAGCACAGGTCGCGGTCGCGCTGGGGGTCGGCGAGGTCGAGAAGGTGCTCGAGCTTGGTGGCCGACACGTTGGGGGCGAAGCGGAAGCCCTCGCCGCGCAGCTCGAGGCAGCGCCCGACCGTGCGCAGGTCCTGCCACCCCAGCCCGGGCCCGACCGGTTCGCCGGTGGCGCGGTCCCACACCACCGTCGACCCCCGCTGGTTGGCGATGCCCACCGCGTCGACGGGCCCTCCGGCCTCGAGCGCGGTCCCGGCGACTTCGAGCACGACCGCCGCCATCGCCGCCGGGTCGAACTCCACCAGGCCCGGCGCGGGCGACGACGGCAACAGCGGCCGGGACACCTCGTGGGCGACGGTGGCGTCGTCCCCGACGACGACCGCCCGCACCGACGACGTCCCCACGTCGACGACGAGGATCACGCTGCTCCGCCCACGATGCGCTTCTGGACCACCCATACGGTGGTCCAGAGACGCATCAAGGCCATCCGGGGTCGCCGAAGGGGTCGGGGAGGCCGAGCTTGCCCGGGTTCAGGATCCCGCGGGGGTCGAGGGCCGCCTTCACGCTCGCGAGCACCTCGAACGCGTCGCCCAGTGCCTCGCGCACGAAGCGGGCCCGGTTCAGGCCGACGCCGTGGTGGTGGCTGAGCGCCCCGCCGCGCTCCAGCACCGCCCGGGTGCCGGCGTCCCACGCCGCCCGGTAGTAGCCCTCGCGCCCGCCCTCGGCGGGCTGGCCCGCGAACGTGAAGTAGAGGCAGGCGCCGTCGGGGTACGAGTGGGACAGGTGGGCGGACGCGACCATCGTGTGCTCGACGCCGCGGATCGCGCCGGTGGCCGCCGCGTAGATGCCCGGCAGCGCCGACCAGCGGGCGGCGATCTCCATCGTGTCGACGACGTACCCGCGCGACACCAGCGCCTCCAGCGCGGCCACGTCGTTGCGGTGGTCCATCCACCGGCCCACCAGATCCTCGTCGAGCACCTCGGCGCCGGTGTCGACGCACACCTCGGCCACGACCGCCATCACCGGGTCGATGAGCTCGCGGTCGCCCTCGTCCAGCACCAGCAGGACGTGCCGGTCGCCGGTCTGGTACGAGCGGTCGGCCTCGATGGCGTCGTAGAGGCGGAGCGCCGCCGGTGTCGCGCCCCGGTGCATGATGCGCCGGCAGGCGTCGACCCCGTCGGTGAACGAGTCGAAGCCGTAGGCGGCTCGCCGCTCGACCGGCGGCGCCGGATGGAGGCGCAGCCGGGCACCGGTGATGACCCCCAGCGTGCCCTCGGACC
>JBOGFI010000100.1:0-12290 GCA_050743365.1 Acidimicrobiia bacterium
CGGATGAGCCACTCCCGGGCCCGACCCAACGCTAGAACCCGCACCGCCCCGACGAAAACGAAGAGCTCGTCGCGCACCCCAACACCAAGCACAAAGCGGTCTTGACAACAAAGAGGAATTCGTTCGGTACTTCGGTTCGTTGGTCGGGACGGGTTCTCGGGCGTGAGCTACGCGAGGGCCACCAGGTCGAGGAGGTCGTTACTCCAGTAGTCGAGCGTGCCCTCGGGCAGCAACAGCGCGAGATCGGGGGCGAGCGCGCCGACGAACTCGGTGTCGTGGCTCACGAGCACGATCGAACCCGGCCACGACGAGAGCGCGACGCCGATCGCGGTGCGCGACGGCGGATCGAGGTTGTTGGTGGGCTCGTCGAGCAACAGGAGGTTGTGTCGTCCCGCGACGAGCTGGGCTAGCGCGAGTTTGGTCTTCTCGCCGCCGGAGAGCGTGCCGGCATCTTGGAGTGCCACGCCGCCGACGAGCCCGAAAGCGCCGAGCGCGCTGCGGCGCTGGGTCTCGGTGACGAGGGTCCCGTCGCGTAGGTGGTCGAGCACGGTGGTGCCCGCGGTGATGCCTTCGTGTTCCTGGGCGTAGTAGCCGACCGACACCCCGGTGCCGAACACCACGTCACCGGCGTCATGGGGCTCGACGCCGGCCAGGATCCGCAGCAGCGTGGTTTTGCCCGCGCCGTTCAGGCCGATGACGAGGAGGCGCTCGCCGCGTCGCAACGCGAACGCGAGGTCCGACCAGATCGTGCGATCACCGAAGGACTTCGTGAGCCCGTCGACCTCGAGTACATCGCGGCCGCTGTGCGGTGGCGGTGGGAACCGGTAGCGGACGGTCCGAGTGGTCCGGGTCGCTTTTACTGCGTCGGCGGCGAGCCGCTCGACGCGCCTGTCGAGGGTCTTGGCTTGGCGTGCTCGCTTTGCGCTCGAGTGCCGCATGCGGTCGGCCAATGTCGAGAGCCGCCCGATCTCGGCATGCTGGCGCGCCGCGATCCGACGCTGTCGATCTTCGTCCTTCGCCCGCGCGTCGAGGTACTGCGAGTACGTGCCCTTGTACTCGCGGAGGTCGGCGTCGTCGAGATGCAGCACCTTGGTGATCGCCTGGTCAAGAAGCTGGAGGTCGTGGCTCACCACCAGCAGTGCGCCGCGGTACGACCGGAGGAACCCCATCAACCATTCCTTGGCGTCGAGGTCGAGGTGGTTCGTGGGCTCGTCGAGCACGAGGTTGTCGGTACCGCCGAAGAGGATCCGCGCAAGCTCCACCCGCCGCCGTTCGCCGCCCGAGAGCGCGGTGAGCGGGAGCAGCGCATGGTCAACTGGGAGTCCGAGGCCGGCGAGGATGCGACGCACGTCGGACTCGGCGCGGTAGCCGCCCGCGTGGCGAAAGGCCTGCTCGGCGTGGGAGAAGCGCTGGATCGCGCGATCGTTGGGATGGTGCTCCATTTCGTGGCGGAGGCCCTCGAGTTGTTCCCGCTGCGCGTCGAGCCCTCGGGCGGACATCACGTAGGTCACGGCGACGTCCTTGGCGCGTCTCGGATCCGTGCCGGGGTCCTGCGGTAGGAAGCCGAACGGGCCGGTGACCTGCACGCGACCGCTCGTAGGACGCCACTCGCCGGTGAGCGTGCGCAGCAGCGTGGTCTTGCCCGCGCCGTTGCGCCCGACGAGCGCGACCTTGTCGGGCGCGTACACCGAGAACGACGCGTCGTCGACCAGCAGTCGATCGGCCACCTCGATCGTCAGCTGATACGCGCGCAGCACGGCCGTGACCGTATCGGCCGGTGAGCGCGTGGGCCGTCGACTATTCGCAGCATCGGCTCGTCGTCGATTCGTGGGACCGCCGGCTGCCTCGGAATCGCGGGATTCGGCGAGGACGGGCGCAAACGCCGCGGCTCAACAGTGCCCACACCGACACGTTCGGCGCTACCAACCGTGAGCCGTGCAGAGACGCAGACTTCGCGTCCGTCCTGATCGTGGGTCTGGGACACAGACCGGCTCGGCATGTGTTCTACTCAGCGTCGCGTGGTGATCGACGACACCCCGGAAGAGGCCGCGTTCCGGGCCGAGGCCCCGACCTGGCTCGAGGCGCACGCCCGCCGGCGGACCGGGGAGCAGGACTGGTCGCAGTACCACTTCTCCGGCGACCCCAGCCCCGACGCCGATGCCGAGCACGTGCGGCGCTGCAAGGAATGGCAGGCGACGCTCTACGACGGCGGCTGGGCCGGGATCACGTGGCCGAAGGAGCACGGCGGACGGGGCGGCACCCCCGCCCAGGCGCGCATCTTCACCCAGGAGCAGGCGCGCTTCGACGTGTCGGCGGGTGTGTTCGCGGTCGGCATCGGCATGGTCGGCCCCACGCTCATCGCCCACGGCACCGAGGCGCAGCAGGAGCGCTACCTGCGGCCGATGCTGCGCGGCGACGAGGTGTGGTGCCAGCTCTTCAGCGAGCCCGGCGCCGGCTCCGACCTCGCCGCCCTCCGTACCCGCGCCGTACGCGACGGCGACGAGTGGGTGGTGAACGGTCAGAAGGTTTGGAGCTCGGGCGCGCACCACAGCGACCTCGGCATCCTGCTCGCCCGCACTGAGCCCGACGTGCCCAAGCACCGTGGCATCACCTACTTCGTGCTCGACATGAGCTCACCGGGCGTCGAGGTGCGGCCCCTGCGCCAGATCAACGGCGTCGCCAACTTCAACGAGGTGTTCCTCACCGAGGTGCGCATTCCCCACGACGACGCGGTGGGCGAGGTCAACGGCGGCTGGGCGGTGGCGCACACGACGCTCGGCAACGAGCGCACGCTGATCGGCGGAGGCGCCGGCGTCGGCTTCCGCGACTTCCTGCGCCTGGCCCGCGCGCGGGGCCGCACCGCCGACCCCCGCGTCCGGCAGCGGCTCGCCGCCGCGTTCACGCGCTCCGAGGTGCTCAAGTATCTCGGGCTGCGGGTGCAGGGCGCGCTCCGAGAGGGCCGGCCGCCCGGTCCCGAGAGCTCGGTGCTGAAGCTCGCGGTGTCGCGCCACGTCAGCCTCAACGGCGACCTCGCCCTTGCGCTCGAGCGCGTGCTGGGGCTGCCGGCCGAGCCCCGCCCCGACAAGTCGGTGCCGTTTCGCGAGCTCGGCGGGGCCGGCGCCTGACGGCCCGCGGTTCGCACCTGAGGCTGTGGCGGCGCGCCGGGCACGCCCTCTAGATTTAGAACCGGTTCTATGTTCCTCGACTACACGCCCGAGCAGCAGGCGCTACGCAAGGAGCTGCGGGAGTACTTCGAGGTCCTCCTGACGCCCGAGGTGCGCGCCGAGCTGGGCGAGCCGGGGGAGGGGGGCCCGCTCTTCCGCGACCTGGTGCGCCGGATGGGCGCGGACGGGTGGCTCGGCATCGGGTGGCCGAAGGAGTTCGGCGGCCAGGGCCGTCCCGCCACCGACCAGTTCATCTTCTTCGACGAGGTGCAGCGCGCCGGCGCGCCGTTCCCGTTCGTGACGCTCAACACCGTCGGCCCCACGCTCATGCGCTTCGGCTCCGACGAGCAGAAGGCCATCTTCCTCCCGGGCATCCTCGCGGGCGAGATGAACTTCGCCATCGGTTACACCGAGCCCGAGGCCGGCACCGACCTCGCGTCGCTGCGCACCCGGGCCGTGCTCGACGGCGACGAGTGGGTCATCAACGGCAACAAGGTGTTCACCAGCGGCGCGAACCAGGCCGACTACATCTGGCTCGCATGCCGCACCGATCCCGACGCGCCCAAGCACAAGGGCATCTCGATGATCCTCGTGCCGACGTCGTCGCCGGGCTTCACGCACACGCCGATCGTCACCGTGGGCGGCAACGTCACCACCGCCACCTACTACGACGACGTGCGCGTCCCGGCCGCCAACCTGGTCGGGGCGGTGAACGAAGGCTGGCGGATGATCACGACCCAGCTCAACCACGAGCGGGTCGGACTGGCGGCGATGGGCGGGCTCGCCCACCGGCTGTGGGGCGAGGTGGTCGAGTGGTGCCGGGCGACCGACTCGGGCGACGGCGGCAGGATGATCGACGTGCCGTGGGTCCAGATGGAGCTGGCGCGCACGCACGCGAAGCTCGAGGCGATGAAGCTGCTCAACTGGAGGATGGCGAGCGCGGTCGCAGCCGAGGAGCTCACGCCCGCCGACTCGTCGGCGGTGAAGGTGTACGGCACCGAGACGCTGATCGACGTGTACCGCGCGCTGCTCGCGATCCTGGGCCCGGTCGGCTACCTGCCCGAGGGGACGCCGGGGGCCGTGCTGCGGGGACAGGTGGAGCGCGTCGGCCGCGCGGCTCAGATCAACACGTTCGGCGGCGGGGTCAACGAGGTGCAGCGCGAAATCGTGGCCGCCGCCGGCCTCGGCATGGCTCGCCGGGCACGATGAGCGACACGCTCATCGCCCGGATCAAGGCGTTCGAGGGCCGGCAGATCGGGCCGGCCGACCGGGGCGCCGACCCCGTGAACCAGCCCATGATCCGTCACTGGGTGGAGGCCGTCGGCGACGAGAACCCCGTCTACGTGGACGCTGACGCGGCCGCGGCGTCCGTTCACGGCGAGGTCGTGGCGCCGCCGGTGATGCTCCAGGCCTGGGTGATGCGGGGCGTCAGGCCGAGGCCGGCCGCGGGCGGTACCGCCCAGGACGAGCTGATGCGTCTCCTCGACGACGCCGGGTTCACGTCGGTGGTGGCGACCAACTGCGAGCAGGAGTACGAGCGGTACGTCCACCTGGGCGACCACCTGTCGACCACGACGACCATCGAGTCGGTGTCGGACGAGAAGGCCACCGGCCTCGGCGTCGGGCACTTCGTGACCACCCGGGTCGAGTACCGCACCGACGACGGCGAGCTCGTGGGCACGATGCGGTTCCGCATCCTGAAGTTCAAGCCCCGCACCGGCCGCGGCGCCGGGAAGGAACGAGAGGGGGGAGGAGAGAAGGAGCGGAGGGAGCGGCCGCGCCGGCCCCGGCCCGCGCTCACCCAGGACAACGCCTTCTGGTTCGAGGGCGCCCGCGAACGCAAGCTGCTCATCCAGCGGTGCGCGTCGTGCGGGAAGCTGCGCCACCCGCCCCGGCCGATGTGCGGGGAGTGCCGTTCGCTGGAGTGGGACATCGTCGAGGCGAGCGGGCGCGGCACGGTGTACAGCTACGTCGTCAACCACCACCCGCAGGTGCCGGCGTTCGACTACCCGCTGGCCGTCGGGCTCGTCGAGCTCGAGGAGGGCACCCGACTGGTCGCCAACGTGGTCGGCGTCGAGCCGGCCGACGTGCACGTCGGCATGCCGGTCGAGGTCGAGTTCGTCGACCACGACCCCGAGCTCACGCTCCCCGCCTTCCACCCGGCCCGCCGCGAGCGGTGATGAGCGCGCAGCGAGCACCGGCCCGGCTGAGGGCCGGAGCGCAGCGGAGCACGCGGAGCGAGCGTCCGCGGCCCGGGTATCCCGGGCCGCAGCGAGCGGAGCAATAGAGATGGACTTCGCGTTCTCGGAGGAGCAGGAGGCGGTGCGCGACCTCGCGGCGCAGATCTTCGAGGGTGGCGCCCCGGTCGACCGGGTCCGCGAGGTCGAGGCCAGCGGCGATCGCTTCGACCGCGATCTCTGGTCGGAGCTGGCGGAGTCGAACCTGCTCGGCATCGCGGTGCCCGAGGACGCCGGTGGCAGCGGGTTCGGTCTCGTCGAGGTGTGCCTGGTGCTCGAGCAGCAGGGCCGACGCGTCGCGCCCGTCCCCCTGTGGCCCACGCTCGTCCTCGGTGCGCTGCCGATTGCCGAGTTCGGCACCGTCGACCAGCGGAGGGCGTGGCTCCCCGGCGTCGCCGCCGGCGACGTGGTGCTGACCGCCGCCCTCGCAGAACCCGGCGCCGGCGATCCCCGCCGCCCGTCCGCCACCGCGAGGCGCGACGGGCGCGGCTGGCGCCTCGACGGGACCAGGCCGAGCGTGCCCGCCGCCCATCTCGCGGCGCGCGTCCTCGTCCCCGCGCGGATCGGCGAGGGCGAGACGGCCGTGTTCCTCGTCGATCCGACCGGCCCCGGCGCCGGGCTCGAGCGGGCCGAGACCACCAACCGCGAGCTGCACCCGCACCTGACGCTCGACGGCGCGCCCGCCGAGCAGCTCGGGGACCCGGGCGAGGGCGGGCCGGTCGTTCCCTGGATGCTCGACCGCGCCCTCGTCGGCCTGTGCGCGCTTCAGGTGGGGGTGGCCGAGGCGGCGCTGCGGCAGGCGGCCGAGTACACGTCGCACCGCCACCAGTTCGGCAAGCCGCTCTCGACGTTCCAGGGGGTCGCCCTCAAGGCGGCCGACGCCTACATCGACACCGAGGCGATGCGGGTCACACTGTGGCAGGCGGCGTGGCGGCTCACCGTCGGCCTCGACGCGACCCGAGAGGTCTTGGTGGCCAAGTGGTGGGCGTCGGAGGGCGGCCAGCGGGTCGTGCACATCACGCAGCACCTGCACGGGGGGCTCGGCGCCGACGTCGACTACCCGGCGCACCGGTACTTCCTCTGGGGCAAGCAGCTCGAGGTGATGCTCGGTGGCGCCCCCCAGCAGCTGGCCCGCCTCGGTCACGCGATCGCGGAGGCCCACGCATGAGTCGCTCGAAGGCGTCGCTGCGTTACGACGACGTGAGTGTCGGCGACGAGCTCCCCGAGCTCGCGATCCCGCTCACCCGCACGCTCATCGTCGCCAGCGCCATCGCGTCGCGCGACTACCAGGACGTCCACCACGACCCCGGCCTGGCCAACCAGCGCGGCTCCCCCGACATCTTCATGAACATCCTCTCCACCAACGGGTTCGTCGGCCGCTTCGTCACCGACTGGGCCGGCCCCGACGCCCGCCTGACGAGCGTCAAGATCCGCCTCGGCGCACCCAACTACCCGGGCGACACCATGACCATGTCGGGCTCGGTGACGAGCAAGGACGGCGGCATCGTCGAGGTGTCCGTCCGGGGCGCCAACCGCCTCGGCGACCATGTGACCGGCACGGTGACGGTGGAGCTGCCGTCATGAGCGAGCGCAACGCGTTGCGGGACGCCGCGGCCGTCGTCGGGATCGGCGCGACCGAGTTCTCGAAGGACTCCGGGCGCAGTGAGTTGCGTCTCGCGGTCGAAGCGGTACAGGCGGCCATCGACGACGCCGGCCTCGACCCCGCCCAAGTCGACGGCATGGTCACCTACACGCAGGACACCAACCCCGAGATCGAGATCGCACGCAACCTCGGCATCGGCGAGCTGTCCTTCTTCTCCCGCATCCACCACGGCGGCGGGGCCGCTTGCGGCACCGTGCAGCAGGCGGTGCTGGCGGTCAACGCCGGCGTGGCCGATCACGTCGTGTGCTACCGGGCGTTCAACGAACGCTCGGGCCGCCGCTTCGGCGCCGGCGTGCAGGACCGGCCGGCCGTCGCCAACGCCGACAACGCCCACTTCTCGTGGTACTCGCCGTTCGGGTTGCTCACTCCGGCGCAGTGGGTGGCCATGTTCGCGACGCGATACATGCACGAGTACGGCGCGACCAGCGAGGACTTCGGCCGCGTCGCGGTCGCCGACCGCAAGCACGCCGCCACCAACCCGAAGGCCTGGTTCTACGGCAAGCCGATCACGCTCGAGGAGCACCAGGCGTCACGTTGGATCGTCGAGCCCCTCCACCTCCTCGACTGCTGCCAGGAGAGTGACGGCGCCCAGGCACTCGTCGTGACCACGCTCGAGCGGGCCCGCGACCTGCCGCACCCGCCGGCGGTGATCCGGGCGTCGGCGCAGGGCGCCGGCGACGACCAGGACATGATGACGAGCTACTACCGCCCCCGGATCACCGGCCTGCCCGAGATGGGGCTGGTCGCCCGGCAGCTCTGGAACACCAGCGGGCTCGGCCCCGACGACATCCGGACGGCGGTGATCTACGACCACTTCACCCCGCTGGCGCTGCCGCAGCTCGAGGAGTTCGGGTTCTGCGGGCGGGGCGAGGCCAAGGACTTCATCCGCGACGGCAGCATCGAGCTGGGCGGCAAGCTGCCGGTCAACACCCACGGCGGGCAGCTCGGAGAGGCCTACATCCACGGGATGAACGGCATCGCCGAAGGCGTGCGCCAGGTGCGGGGCACGGCGGTCAACCAGGTCGACGGGGTCGAGCACGTGCTCGTGACCGCAGGCACCATGGTCCCGACCAGCGGCCTCGTCCTCGGCGCCGACCGCTGACCTGTGCCCGTCAGGTGATGACGCCGTCGGCCCGCAGCGCCTCGAGCTCGGCAAGGGAGACGCCCAGCTCGGCTCGCAGCACCGCCTCGGTGTGCTCCCCGACCCACGGCACGCGGGTCTCGGGCCCCTCGGCCACCTTGGAGAGCTTCACCGGGTTCCCGGGCACGAGGTAGGGCTCCTCGACGTCGTCGGTGCGCGGCACCTCGACGAGCATGTTGCGGGCGGTCACGTGGGGGTCGGCGATCACGTCGGGCGCGCTGTTGACGGGGCCGGCGGCGATGCCGGCCGCGCTCATCGCGTGGCAGGCCTCGAGCTTGGTCTTGTCCGCCGCCCACTTCTCGATCGCCGGGCGGATGGTGTCTTCGAGGTGGATGCGCCATCCCTCGCGCGTGGCGAAGCGAGGGTCCTCCAGCCATTCGGGTCGGTCGACGAGGTGCGCCAGGCGTTCGAACTGGTGCTCCCGGCCCACCTGGACGATGAACCACCCGTCGCCGGCCCGGAAGCCGTCCATCACGAGCAGCGGCCCGAGCCCGCCGGGCCGCAGGCCCATGGACCAGAAGTTGGTGACGATGTCGGTCATCGCCACGCTGGCGTCGAGCATCGCGATGTCGACGTACTGACCCTCGCCGGTGCGGTCGCGGTGCCGCAGCGCGGCGAGCGTCCCGATGACCGCGAAGACGGCGCTGCTGATGTCGCCGAGCGCGCCCACCGGGCCGACCACCGGCGGCTGATCGTCTTGGCGCTTGTAGTCGTAGATGCCCGACATCGACTCTGCGATGGGGGCATAGGCGAGCCACTCGTCGTAGGGCGACGCGATCGTGTTCCCGAAGCCCGAGACCGACACGTAGATGACCTGCGGGTGGACCCTCGCGACGTCGTCGTAGCCCAGCCCCATGCGCTTCATCGTGCCGGCCTTGAAGTTCTCGGCGACCACATCGAAGCGCGGGGCGAGCGCAAGGAACAGGTCGCGGCCGGCCGCGGACTTCAGGTCGATGCCGACACTCCGCTTACTGAGGTTGTTGCGCAGGAAGGTGGCGCCGACCCGCCGTCCCATCGGGTCGGTCATCGCCGGCAGCGCGCCCCGACCCGACTCGCCCCGGGTGGGGTGCTCGACCTTGACGACCTCGGCGCCGAGACGGGCGAGCAGCTGGGTCCCGAACGGGAGGGCCTGCATCTGCTCGGCGGCGAGGACCCGGACGCCCTCGAGTGGCTTCCCGTATCGCTGCGCCTCGGGGTTGCCGATCTCTCCCAGTCGCATCTCCGCCTCGTATCGCGACTCGACAATCGGCCTCGTTCTAATGCCAGGCGTATATTGCGAGCAATGCGAGGGATCATCGGCGCCGCCGGCTACGTCCCGTACTGGCGGCTCGACCGGAGCGGGATCGCGGCCGTCTTCGGCGCCGGGGGCGGGCGGGGCACCCGTTCGGTCGCCTCGTACGACGAGGACACGACGAGCATGGGCGTCGAGGCCGCCCGTCTCGCCCTGCGATCGAGCGGGAGCGCCCGCCCGGGGGCGCTGTGGTTCGCGACCGCCGCGCCCGCGTACCTCGACAAGACCAACGCGACCGCGATCCACGCCGCCCTGCGGCTCGACGCCGACACCCCGGCGCTGGACTTCGGCGGCGCGATCCGCTCCGGCGTCGGCGCCCTCGCCGCTGCTCTGCGGAGCGACGGCGCCGTGCTGGTGGTGACGGCCGACCAGCGCGACGGCCTGCCGACGAGCGGCGACGAGGCTGCCGGTGGCGATGGCGCAGCCGGCGTCCTGGTCGGTAGCGACGCCGACGGCCCGGTCGTGAGTGAGCTGCTCGGCGCCGGCAGCGCGACCGAGGAGTTCATCGACCGGTGGCGCACGCCCGGCCAGCGCCGGTCGAAGGTGTGGGAGGAGCGCTTCGGCGAGACGAAGTACGTGCCCCTGGGCGAGCAGGCCTGGAACGCCGCGCTCAAGGCGGCCGAGGTCACGCCCGCGCAGGTCGACCGGCTGATCGTCGCCGGGAGCCATGCCCGGGCGATCCGGGCGCTGACGAACCGGCTCGGCGTCGCCAAGGAGGCCCGCGCCGACGACCTTGGTGCGAGCGTCGGCTACACCGGCACCGCGCAGCCGGCGTTGCTGCTGGCCGCCGCGCTCGAGCAGGCGGCGCCGGGCGAGGTCGTCGCGCTCGTCTCGCTGGCCGATGGCGTCGACGTGCTCGTGTTCCGCACCACCGACGCGCTCGCGTCGTACGCGCCCGCACGCACGGTGGCGGCGCAGGTGACCAACGGCGCCGACCTCCCGTACGGCAAGTTCCTCTCGTGGCGGGGCACGGTGACGCTCGAGCCCCCGCGCCGCCCCGAGCCCGACCGCATCTCGGCCGCGGTCGCGGGTCGCACCGAGAAGTGGAAGTACGCGTTCGTCGGCTCGCGCGACCGCTCGAGCGAGGCCCTGCACCTGCCGCCGGCGCGGGTCTCGCGGGAGGGTGGCGCGCTCGACGACATGGACCCGGCACCCATGAGCGACGTGCCCGGCACGATCGCCACCTTCACCGTCGACCGCATCGCCTACTCCCCGAGCCCACCGATCGTGTTCGCGGTTGTCGACTTCGACGGCGGCGGCCGGCTCCCGATCGAGCTCACCGACGTGAGCGCCGACGACGTGCGGATGGGCGACCGCGTCGAGATGACGTTCCGCCGGCTGTTCACCGCCGACGGCATCCACAACTATTTCTGGAAGGCCCGACCGATCCGCGAGTAGATCCGCGAGTAGGAGCACACGAGATGGCATCCCACGGGATCAAGGACACAGTGGCGATCGTCGGCATGGGTTGTACGCCCTTCGGCGAGCATTGGGACAAGGGCGCCGACGACCTGCTCATCGCGGCGACCGACGAGGCGTTCGCGGCCGCGGGCGTCACCAAGGACGATGTCGACGCCTACTGGCTCGGTACCGCCATGTCGGGCATGTCGGGCATGACCGTGGCGCGACCGCTCCAGCTCGAGAGCAAGCCCGTCACCCGGGTCGAGAACTTCTGCGCCACGGGCTCGGAGGCGCTGCGGGGCGCGGCCTACGCCGTGGCCTCGGGGGCGTACGACGTCGCCATGGCGGTCGGCGTCGAGAAGGTCAAGGACAGCGGTTACCAGGGCCTGGTGGGAGCGGCGAAGACCCCGACCGACGGCACGAGCCGCACGCTCACCGCCGCCGCCATGTTCGCGATGTGCGCGCCGGCGTACGGCAAGAGGTACGGCGTCGACGACGAGCAGATGCGCGAGGTGCTGGCCCGGATCTCGTGGAAGAACCACTACAACGGCGCTCGCAACCCCCGCGCCCAGTTCCGCAAGGAAGTGAGCATGGAGACGATCTGCGGCGCGCCGCTCATGGCGGGCGACCTGAGGGTCTTCGACTGCTCGGGCGTCGCCGACGGCAGCGCCGCCGCCGTGGTGGTGCGGGCCGAGGACGCGCCCCGCTACACCGACAAGCCGCTCTACATCAAGGCGCTCTCACTCGTGGCCGGCAATTGCAGCGGCAACGCCGACCCCGACTACGACTACACCTGGTTCCCCGAGATCTACGCCTGCGCGCAGGACGCCTACGCGCAGGGGGGCGTCACCGACCCCCGTCGCGAGATCGCGATGGCTGAGGTGCACGACTGCTTCACCCCGGCGGAGCTGCTCATCATGGAGGACCTCGGGTTCGCCGAGCGGGGCGCGGCGTGGAAGGAGGTGCTCGAGGGCACTTTCGACCTCCAGGGTGAGCTTCCGGTGAACCCCGACGGCGGCCTCAAGAGCTTCGGGCACCCGGTCGGCGCGTCGGGCCTGCGGATGACGTTCGAGGCCTGGCTCCAGATGCGGGGCGAGGCGCCGCCGGAGCGGCAGATCGAGACGGACCGCAAGCTCGCCCTCACGCACAACCTCGGCGGCTACCCGGGCGAGATGGTGTCGTTCGTCGGTCTGTTCGGCGCCGAGCAGGGCTGAGCCTGCCCGCCCCGGGCCTGAGCGACTGCGGCCTCGTCCGATGGACGACAGCACCGTCGCCGGCCTGCTGCGGGCACGGGCCGGCGACGACCGTGCCGGCCTCCGGTTCGAGGACTCGTCGTGGACCTGGCGCGAGGTCGTGGCGGCGAGCGCGCAGCGGGCCGCGCTGGCGTCGGCGC
>JBOGFI010000101.1:0-3980 GCA_050743365.1 Acidimicrobiia bacterium
CTCGACGAGCACGCCCCCGCGCTCACCGATCCGCCGGCGGCGCTGATCGAGACCGCCGAGCTCGACCCGCCCGCCACCCGGGTCGAAACGGCCGCGTTCGTGGCGAAGTCGCTGGCCGACCGGTTGCTGGCCCGGCTCGAGGAGCTCGGCCTCGCCTGCACCCGGGTGATGATCGAAGCCGAGACCGAGCACGGCGAGCGGCTGGCCCGGTGCTGGCGCCACCAGGGCGCGCTCACGCCGGCGGCGCTGGCGGCGCGCGTTCGTTGGCAGCTCGAAGGTTGGCTCTCGGAGGGCGAGGCGAGCCCGACCATGGAGGAAGCGACGGCGGGGCTCACGCTGCTGCGGCTGGCGCCCGACGAGGTGGTGCGAGCCTTTGGCCGCCAGCTCGGGTTCTGGGGTGGCGACCAGGCGACCGCCGACCGGGCCGCCCGCGCCCTCGCGCGCGTGCAGGGGATGCTCGGTCATCCCGCCGTCGTTACCGCCGTGCCCCAGGGTGGGCGCACGCCCACGGAGCGGGTGCGCTGGGTGCCATGGGGCGACCCGCGCGAGCCGTTACGCCCGGAGGGCGGGGTGACGGCGCCCGGTGCCAACGTCTCCGAGGTGCCGGCGTGGCCAGGGGCGATCCCCGACCCGGCGCCGGCGCGCGTCTTCGACCCGCCCCTCCCCGCCGAGCTGCTCGATGCCGGTGGCCGGCCGATCACGGTGTCGGGCCGGGGTGAGCCGTCGGCCGTCCCGGCGGACCTGCGCTGCGCCGCGCTGCCGGACGGGGGTGGCGAAGTCGAAGGCCGGGCCGGGCCGTGGGCCCACGACCTGCGCTGGTGGGACGGCCCCACCCGCGCTCGCTGCGCCCGCTGGCAGGTGATCGTCAGCCCCGGCGTCGCCTGCCTTGTCGCGGTGAGGGGCGACAGCGCGACCATCGAGGCGGTCTACGACTGAAGCGGCTTGACCAGCTCCACTGTGTGACCGGCGGGATCCCTCACGGCAGCCACCCGCCACCCCCAGGGCTTGTTGGTGGGTGCTTCGTCGAACTTCAGCCCGGCCCGCAGCCGCTCGTACTCGGCGTCAACGTCGTCGACCTCGAAGTGCAGCTGCGCCTGCTCGGGATGCTCGATCGGCTCGCCGACGTGGAACGCCACGCACGGCTTGCCGCTGTGGTCGGCCAGCCGCACGAACCGCGGCGTCTCGTCGGCGACCGTGAGGCCGAGGTGGCTCGTGTACCAGTCGCGCAGCGCACCCGGATCGCCGACGAACAACGTCACGACCGAGAACCGCACGCCGAGAGCGTACGGTCTGAGAACTCCTACCGCAGCTCGTAGATCTCGTAGTTCAGCGTTTGGCCGTCGGTCGTCCCCTTGGCGACCGCCTGCACCTTGTTGAGCCAGGTGTAGCGCTCGTCGCCCGTCTCGTACAGCGGAGCCGCGTAGATGTGAGCCTCCCCCAGCGGCTGCGAGAGGTCGAGGCGACCCTGGTAGAAGCTGTACACCAGTGCGCCGTCATCGGTCTCGAGTGTCCCCCGCACATCGAGGGTGCCGGTGCCGTCGGGCGCGAGCGTCATCCAGTCGGCCGCGGCTGCGCCCTTCAGCTTCCCCGAGAGGCGGTCACCCTTGTAGACCGCGCTCGCGACCTCGACGATCATGCGCGTCCCGCTCGGGGTGTTGGGCAGCACCATGGGCTCGCGCAGCCTGATCGTCGCGGTCGTAAGCGGAATCAGCTCGATGGTCATGGCGGGAGTCTCGCGCCTAGCGTCTGTCCCATGGGAAGCCTGGATCGCGTGCGTGAGCTCGTCGACCGCGACCACGGCCTGGCCGTGGTGGTCACCACTCGCGCCGACGGCTCGGCGCAGGTCTCGGTCGTGAACGCCGGCGTGCTCGACCATCCGGTCAGCGGCGAGCGGGTAGTGGGCTTCGTTGCCCGCGGCGCCGCAGTGAAGCTGGGCAACCTCCGCGACCGCCCGCGCGCGACGGTGGTGTTCCGGGCCGGTTGGGAGTGGGTGGCCGTGGAGGGGCGAACCGAGATCGCCGGGCCCGACGACGCGCTCGACGGCTTCGAGCCGGCGTCGGTGCCTCAGCTGCTCCGCGACGTGTTCAGTGCCGCCGGCGGCACCCACGACGACTGGGACGAGTACGACCGGGTGATGGCGGCCGAGCGCCGCGCCGCCGTGCTCGTGCGCCCCGAGCGCGTCTACTCGAACCCGGGGTCGTGACCGCGTCGATCCGCGTTGGTCATGGTGGGTCGGGGTCGTCAGGTGGGTCGTGCTCGGGTGGGACGAGGTCCCAGTCGCCGGGGGTGCCGACGACTCTCCAGCCGTGATGGGTCTTGAGCTTGTGGTGGTGGTGGCAGATGCGCCAGGTGTTGGCGAGCTCGGTGCGGCCGCGCTTGGCGACGTCCTTGACGTGGTCGATCTGGAGGAACCGGTCGTTGGCACAGGCCTTGACACCGCAGGTGGGGTAGCGAGCTTCGAGGGCGCGTCGCAGCTTGGCGGGGATGGTGCGGGTCGGGCGGGACACGGTGGTGATGTCGTCGCCGTCGCGACCCAGGAGCGTGATGGTGGCGTCGTCGAGGAGCTCCCGAGCGGTGGTGACGGGAACGGGCCCACCACCGGCGATCTCGCAACGCTCGCCTGACTTGGCATGTCCGCGCACCAGCGCAGCGTGGTCGACGACGACGCGCACCTTGGGGGGCTTGCAGGGTCCCTCGGTGGCGAGGGCCTCCAGTGCGTCGGCAGCATAAGCGGCGCGGGGCTCGCGCCGTCCGGCCCGGCGGGCCTCGGCGAAGATCCGGTCGAGGTGGGCGTTCCACGCCGAGCTGAACCGGGCACCGGCGTCGGGCGCCATCCGCCCCTGCATGCGGTACGCCCCGTCGGGGTCGTGCCATTCGTGCGCACGCCTGGTCACGTGCAAACGGCGGGCCCAGGCCTCGTCATCGAGCTGGGCGCTCGCGCGCACCTGCCGGCACCGGTCGCGCAGCCCCTTGACGCTCTGCTCCGCCGCCGTCTCCAACAGCCCGGCCTCGGCGGCGGGATCGGCGCCCGCCGCGCTGGTGATCTCCGCCGCCTGGGTTTCAGAGAGCCGCCCGGCCCGGAACGCCGCCTCGGTCGCCGGTAGGTCGTCGAGCGCCCGGACGGTCTCGAGTGTGCGTGACGCCGCGCCCACCGTCTCACCTGTGGTCGCGGCAATCCAGTGGGCTGCAGAACGATGCCCGCCGTCGCGCCACACCCGGGTCTCGTCGACCCGGCGCGCGCCTCGCGCCTTGATCGCGGCGCAGATCCGCTCCCCCCGGGCCGCCAGCTCCACCAGCGCAGCCGCGTCCCGCCCCTCGAGGCAGGCCGGGTCGAGCGTGCGCGACGTCGCCTCGAGCTCGGCAATCGCGGCACGGACACGTGGGAACACGGCTCCCCTCCCGGGAGATCGGACACTGACCGGGGGGGAAGCCGAAGGAGAAAGTGTGCCCATAACTCTATCGAACAGACGTTCGTCTGTCAAGCCCTTCCCGCTTGCCTGTCGAACATACGTTCGATAGAGTGCCGGCCCGCGGAGAGGGGCCGATCGTGGTCGAGGCCGACTACGCCGAGCTGCACTGCCACACGAACTTCTCCTTCCTCGACGGCGCCAGCCACCCCGAGGAGCTGGTCGACGAGGCCGTGCGCCTGCGGCTCGCGGCGCTGGCTGTCACCGACCACGACGGCTTCTACGGCATCGTCCGCTTCGCCGAGGCCGCCCGCGCCTGCGGACTGCCCACCGTCTTCGGTGCCGAGCTGACTCTCGACGCCCCCCGGAAACCGCCGAACGGGGTGGCGGACCCGCCGGGGGAGCACCTCGTCGTGCTGGCCGAGCAGCCTGCCGGGTACGCCCGCCTCGCCCGGGCCGTGAGCGAGGCGCAGCTGCGGGGCGAGAAGGGCGCGCCCTGCGCCTCCCTCGACGCGCTCGCCGAAATCCACCGCGGCGGCCACTGGCGCGTGCTCACCGGCTGCCGCAAGGGCG
>JBOGFI010000102.1:0-3968 GCA_050743365.1 Acidimicrobiia bacterium
CTCCGGCACCGACTCGGTGGACGGCGTGGCGCCGGACTCCGGCGTCGTTGGGGCAGTGGCGGCCACCTCGGGCGGGATCGGCACCGGTGGGATCACGCCGCCCGCCCCGCCACCACCACCGGCACCGCCCGGCGTGCCTCCGCCGCCGGCGGTCCCCCCTCCGCCATTCCCGGGCGGGGGAGGCGGAGGCGACGGACGGGGTGGAGGCGCGCAGCCGGCCACGGAGCAGAACGACGAGAACGGCGGCGCGCCGCCGGTGCCGAACCTCCAACCCTCGACGTCGCCGTCGCGCACGGTCGTATTGCTGGCCCCCGAGCCCGCGTAGCTCCACCCGCCGGCGCCGGCTGGGGCGCGGTGGTATGCCCAGTAGGGATAGCCCGGGCACGAGCCGGGCGCGGGCTCGTTGCCGACCCCGTACAGCTTGCACACGGCCGCGCCCAGCGAGCCGCCGTAACTCGCGGTCACCGGGTTCGCCCCAGCGAGCTGGAGCGCCTGGATCCCGCTCACCGAGCCACCGAAGTGGATGACGCTGCGGTGCACGTTGCCCCCGGTGTCGACGATCACCACCGCCCGGCTGCTGCCGAGCCTGTCCGGCATGGCCGTGCTCGCGGCGGGGCCGGCCGCCGCCAGTACGAAGGCGGCGACGCCCAGTAGTCCGAGCAGGCGGCGGGCCCGCACGACGGTACGTCCGGCCTCAGCCCGTGAAGCTCGGCTGACCCACGACCGCGGTCGCCGGCGCCGCGCCCGCCGATCCGGTCGTCGACCCCAAGACCGCGGGTGGCGTCGTCGTCGCGCACGTCTGCGACGCGCCGCGGGCGACGGGCAGCCAGCCGCGTTCGAGCCCCTGCGCCGACTGGGCGGTGGCGAAGGGAACGCTGAACACACCGGGCCCGGCGATGCTGCCGTCGGCCTGCCGGAGCCCGGCGAGAGCGGTGTCGGGCGAGACGTACGCGGCACCGGTGCTGCCCGGCACAACAGTGTCGCGCCAGCAGCTCGAGTTCACGTCGTAGCCGGCGGCGACGATCGCGAGGATCGCCCGCGACGTGCTCTCGGCGTTCACGTTGCCGAACGCCGACCAGGTCCCGTCGGCGTTCATCTGCGAGGCGATGAACCCGAGGCCCTCCCGCACGTCCGGGTCGGTCGACGCCGCTCCGCCCGCGATCAGCGCCTGCACGGCGAACGAGGTGGTGTCGACGTCGGCGTCGGTGGTGGTGCCGGGGTCGGCGTCGAACGACCACCCGCCGTTGGCCTTCTGGACGCTCCGGATGTAGGCGACCGTCTGGGCGGGCACGGCGCCGTCGACCAGCTCCTTGGCCAGGGCCGCGAACAGCGTGTTGTTGAAGAACCCGGGCGCCCCGAACGATCCGTCCGGGTTGGGGCTGCCGACGGCGGCCGTGAGGTTCACGGGCGAGCCGTCACCGGCGGGGTCGAACGCGGCGGGATCGAGGCCTAGCGGCTCGGCCACGAGCAGGATCAGCTTGCCCGCCTTCCCGGGGGTGAGCGGCCCGGCCGCCACGAGATCGAGAAAGGCCAACGGGTCGAGCCCGTCGGGGTTGTCGGCCGCCTGCACGGCCGCGAGGGCCTCGCTCGCGCTCCACGACCCGCCGCTCTGCCCGCCCTCGCCGAGGGCGAGCACGGCCTCGGTGGTCACGAACTCGAAGGCGGGGTCGGTGTCCCAGGCGCCGCTGCCGGTGGCGGGCGTCGTGCCGCCGATCTGCTGCGAGCGCAGGTAGGCGACCGCGGCCGAGGTAACGGCGGGGTCGACCCCCCCGGCGGGCCCGTAGGGGACGAGCAAGATGAGTGCGAGCGCGCCGAAGAGCGCAGAGAATCGGAACAGGCGTGCCATGGTTCCTCCGCAAGGCCCCTGTCCACGAGGGCCTTTGTCCGCCGCCTCCGTGCAAGGGGGCGGCCCTCGATTGCGAGCACCGGTGGCCCGGTGGACGGCGGCGGGCATCCTGGCTGACGGGGCCGGCTGCTCGAGGCTGCCGGGCCCGCTCACAGTTGCGGGTCAGCGTCGGACTCGCACCGACTTCCCCCGCCCCTCCGGTGGACCGGAGGGACCGCACGCAGCATCCGGGCTTGCGCGCGACCGCTGTCGGCTGCGCACGGTAGTGAAGTGACGAGCACGACGTCAACGGACCTTCGCCCCGCCCGCTCATGGCATGCGGTCGCCTGGCTGGCGTGGGCGACGGCGGCGGCGGCGACGGTGCAGCTGGCGCCGAGCCCTGTCTACGTGGCGCTGGTGATCGCGGTGGCCGTGCTCGTCGTCGAGGTCCACGCCCTCGACAGCCCGTTGGCACACGCGTTCCCCACCCTCGTGATCGTGGGGGTCGTGTTCGCGCTCCTGCGGGTGCTGCTGACGGCGGCCACCACCCACGGCGGGAGCGGCCCGGTCTTATGCACGACGCCGGAGGTCACGCTCCCGACGGTATTGGGCGGCTTCACCGTCGGCGGGACGGTCGAGCTCGCGGTCGTGCTGCGGGCGGCGGTCGAGGGTTTCGCCATCGTCGGCGTGATGGCCGTCTTCGGCGCCTTCAACGCCACCGTGTCGCACTACGAGCTGGTGCAGTCGGCGCCCCGCGCCTTCCACGAGGTCGGCCTGGTGATCATCGTGGCGCTCGCGTTCGTGCCGTTGACGATTGGCGCCATCCACTCGGTACGCGAGGCCGATCGAGCCCGCACCGGTGGGCGGGTCGTGCGGCGGGGCCGGCTGCTACGGCTGCTCGTCCCCATCCTCGAGAGCGGGATGGAGCGCGGGGTGAGCTTGGCCGAGTCGATGGACTCACGCGGCTTCGCGCGCGGTGGTGCGTCCCCACGCGACCGGGTCGCGGCATGGTGCGGCCTCGGCGCGCTGCTGGCACTGGGCGGCGCGTTCGTCGCGCTCGTCGGCGCGGCCGAGGCGCTCGCGCTGGGACTGGGGATGTTCGGGGTTGCCGCGCTGGTGGCGGCGACCGTGCTTGCGTCGGCGGGGACGCGTCGCGTCCGTTACCGGCCCCGCCGGATGACACGTGCCGACCGGGCGCTGATCGCGGTGTCGCTGCTCGCGCCGGCGGCGCTGGCCCTGCTCGACGCGGCGGGCGACTCGACGCTGCGGTGGACAGCGGCCACGCCGCTCACCTGGCCCGCGTTCCATCTCCTTCCGGCGTTGGCGATCGGCCTGCTGCTGGCGCCGCTGTCCTCGTCTCGGCGCCGCTCGACCGCCCATCGTGCCGTGCAGCGACGCCGAAGCACGGAGGGACGGGAGACGGTGCCGGCGTGAGCGCGATCGGGTACCGCTTGGTGTCGTTCGCCTACCCGGACGCGGAGCGGCCGGCGTTGTCGGGCGTCGACCTCGACGTCGAGGCGGGCGAGGTGCTGCTCGTGATGGGGGCGTCGGGCTCGGGCAAGAGCACGCTGCTGCGCGCCGCCAACGGGCTCGTGCCCCACGCGAGCGGCGGCCGGTTCACCGGCGAGGTGGTGGCCTTCGGGCGCTCGACCCGCTCGCACCAGCCTCGCGAGCTGGCCGACGTCGTCGGCTTCGTGCAGCAGGACCCGGAAGGCCAGTTCGTGGTCGACCGGGTCGAGACCGACGTGGCGTTCGTGCTCGAGAACCTCGGCCTCCCCTTGATGGCGATGCGCCGCCGGGTGGAGGAGACGCTCGACGCCCTCGGCATCGCGCACCTGCGCCACCGCTCCCCGGCCACGCTGTCGGGCGGCGAACGGCAGCGGTGCGCCATCGCCGGCGCGCTCGCCGGCGCCCCCTCGGTGTTGGTGCTCGACGAGCCCACCTCGCAGCTCGACCCCCAGGGTGCCGACGACGTGCTCGCGGCCGTTACCCGACTCAACGCCGACCTCGGCACCACCGTGGTGCTGGCCGAGCACCGCCTCGAGCGGGCGGCCCCGCTCGCCCATCGGGCCGCGGTCATGGTCGGCGGGCAGGTCGTGACGACCGGGCCGCCCGGCGCCGTGGTCGCGGCCTACCCGGGCGC
>JBOGFI010000103.1:0-9707 GCA_050743365.1 Acidimicrobiia bacterium
CCGGGAGCCGGCCGTGAGGTTGATGTCGCGCCGGGCGAACCGTCGCGGCGCGCCCGCGGCTCTTACCGGTGTGGCGAGGGTCGACCGCCGCACGAAAGACCTCGTGAAGCGGGTGCAGCCGGGCGAGATCGCGGTCATCGCCCACCGCGATCTCGATCGGGTCGCCGCCGAGGGGCTCATCGCGGCCGGGGTCGCGGCGGTGGTGAACGCCGACGCGTCGATCTCGGGCCGCTACCCCAACGGAGGACCGATCCGGCTGGTGAAGGCCGGGATCCCTCTCGTCGACCAGGTCGGGTCGGGCGTGCTCGACCGGGTGGTCGAAGGCGAGGAGCTTCGAGTGTCCGACGGCGACGTCTGGCGGCGCGACGAGTGCGTCGCTCGGGGCCACCCGCTCACGGCCGACGAGATCGAGGCGGCCATGGCGGATGCGCGCTCGGCCATCGGGACCGAGCTCGAGCGGTTCGCCGTCAACACCCTCGAGTACATCCAGCGGGAGGCGAAGCTCAGCTTCGAGCCGGTGAAGGTCCCTCCCCTCGACACCGAGGTCAAGGGCCGCCACGCGCTGGTGGTCGTGCGGGGCCACGACTATCGCAGCGACCTGGCGGCGCTGCGGCCCTACATCCGTGAGTACCGCCCGGTGCTCATCGGTGTCGACGGCGGCGCCGACGCGCTGCTCGAGATGGGGCTTCGGCCCGAGATCATCATCGGCGACTTCGATTCGGTGTCGGAGCGGGCGCTCGCCACCGGCGCAGAGCTCGTGCACCACGTGCACCTCGACGGTCGCGCACCGGGCCGGGAGGCGCTGGTCGCGTGGGGGGAGCCGTACCACGAGTTCGTCGCCGACGGCACCAGCGAAGACGTGGCCATGCTGCTCGCCTACGAG
This sequence comes from Acidimicrobiia bacterium, assembly GCA_050743365.1. Lineage (GTDB taxonomy): Bacteria > Actinomycetota > Acidimicrobiia > IMCC26256 > JACDBD01 > JBOGFI01. Next base: position 884 of record JBOGFI010000103.1, read on the forward strand.
GCGGGGGCCGAGCTGATCGTGGCGGTGGGAACCCACGCCACGATGGTCGAGTTCCTCGACAAGGGGCGCCGGGGCATGTCGTCGACGTTCCTCACCCGGTTGCGGCTCGGCCCGCTGCTGGTCGACGCCAAGGGTGTGAACCGGCTGTACGAGGGCCGGGTGCGCCGGCTCGATCTCCTGCTACTCGTCGCGGCTGCGGTGCTGGCCATGGTGGTCATCACGATCGCGGCGGAGCCGCTCCACGTGTTCCTCGACGGGCTGCGCCTCACGCTCGAGGACCTGTGGCGCTCGATCACCGACCGGTTCTGACAAGCTTGCTCTGACAAGCTCTCCCCGGCGCCATGATCAACTTCCGCTTCCACATCGTCTCGCTCATCGCGGTCTTCCTCGCGCTCGCAATCGGCGTCGTCATGGGCGCGACCGTCATCGACCAGGCCATCGTCGACGGACTGAACGCGCGGATCAACGAAGTCGAAAGGAAGGCCAACGCCCAACGGGCCGACAACAACGAGCTCAGCACCGAGGTCGAGCGGCTCGAGGACTACATCGATCGCACCGACGAGTACGCAGTGACCGGCCAGCTCGAAGACGTACCCGTGGCGGTGGTGGCGTTGCGCGGCGTCGACGCCGATGAGGTGAACGCCGCCGTCGAGCTGGCCCGAACGGCGGGAGCGAGCGCTCCCGGCGTGCTCTGGCTCGAGGAGAAGTGGCTGCTCCCCGACGGGGAGACGCGCCGCCAACTTGCCGACCTGCTCGGCGAGGCCGACGACGACCGCGACACGCTGCGCGAGACCGGAGCGATCGCCCTCGCCGATCGGCTGGCGCTGGGTGGCGCCCCGGTAGGTGACGACGTCCTCGTCGCGCTCGAGGAGGCCGGGTTCATCGACTTCGAGGCGGTGGGCGATCAGGCGGTCGATCCGCTCGGCCTGGCGGTCTACCCGGGTAGCGAGGCTCGCGTGCTCCTCGTCGACGGCACCGACGCGACCAGCGACATGAACGATCTGGTCACACCGGCGACGCGGGCGCTGGTGACGGCCGAGGTGCCGCTGGTCGTGGCCGAGGTCTTCCGGGAGCAGCCCGACGGGCCCGAGCGGGGCGCGCGGATCGCCGGTATCAGCGGCGACGAGGACCTCGCCGAGGTCGCGTCGACCGTCGACGCCCTCGAGCTCACGGAGGGACGGGTGAGCGCAGTGCTCGCGCTCTCCGATCTGGGGCGTGGCCTGGTCGGCCACTACGGGTACGGCGCGCGCGCCGCCAACGGCGTCCTCCCCGAGGCCTCGCGTCAGTGACCCAGCGCGCGTCCGTCACCCGCTCGGCTGCGGCCATGGGGGTGGCGACGGCGGTGTCCCGCCTCTTCGGGTTCTCCCGCGTGCTCGTCATCGCGGCGGTGCTGGGCACGACCTACCTCGGCAACACGTTCCAGGCCTCGAACTCGTTCTCGAACGTGCTGTTCGAGTTGCTCGCCGCGGGCGCGCTCTCCGCAGTTCTCGTGCCGACGTTCGTGGCTTTGCTCGACGCCGGCGACGACTCCGAGGCAGAGCGTCTCGCCGGCAACGTGCTCAGCCGGGCGCTGATCGGGCTGGGCGTCGTCGCGGTCGTTGCGGTCCTCGCGGCGCCGTGGATCGCCGACGTGCTCGCGAGCGGAGCGGGCAGCGAGGCCGTCGAGGAGCGCCAGGTTGCGCTCTCGACCTTTCTCCTGCGGTTCTTCATCCCCCAGGTACTGCTGTACGCGGTGGGCACGGTCTCGATCGCGATGCTGTACGCCAAGCGGCGCTTCGCCGTGACGGCGGCGGCGCCGATCGGGAACACCGTCGTCATCGTGACCGCCATGATCGTGTTCCGGCTCCTCACCGGGCCCGGGCCGGCCGGGCTCGATCTCTCGACGGCCGAGAAGCTCACGCTCGCGGTCGGGGGCACCTTGGGCGTGGCCGCCTTCGTCGGTGTCCCGACCGTGGCCCTGCGCCGAACCGGGTTCGCCCTCCGCCCGCGCTACGACCGCGGCGACCCCGCCGTGCGCGACCTGCTGCGGCTGTCCGGGTGGGCGGTGCTCCAGCACGCCGAGGTCGGCATCCTGCTCGGCACCGCCATCGTCGTCGGCAACGGCGTCGAGGGCGGGGTCCTCGCGTATCAGGTGGCTTGGGTGTTCTTCCTGGCTCCGTACGCGGTGCTGGCCCAGCCCGTGCACACCGCCATCCTGCCGGAGCTGGCGGGCCAGGCCGCCCGGGGTGACGACGGGGCGTTCGCGGCGTCGTCCCGGTGGGCGCTCGACGCGATGGCGTACCTCGTCGTGCCGGTGGCGGCAGCGATGCTGTGCCTCGCGCAGCCGGGCATGCGGGTGGTCGCCTTCGGCCGAGCAGCGGGCGGCGTCGACCTGCTGGCGGCGGGCGTCGCGTCGCTGGCGGTCGGGCTGTTCTGCTACAGCGCGTTCCTGCTGCTCGCACGCGCCTACTACGCACGCGGTGACAGCAGGACCCCCGCACTGGTGGCGCTGGTCACCGCGCTCGCTGGAGCCGGCGTCATGGTCGTCGGCGCGCAGTACGCCCACGGCGCCGCGCTCGTCGCGATGCTGGGGATCGGGCACAGCACGGCGTACCTCCTCGGTGCCGTGGTGCTGTCGGTCGGGCTGTCGCGCCGGACCGGTCACGCGGTAGTGCCGGCGGCGCTGCCCCGCGCGCTCGCACCGGCCGCCGTGCTCGGTGCCGCCGCGTGGTGGGTGGCGGAGACGGTCGCGCCCCGCGGCCGCGTCGCCACGCTCGCCCTACTCGCTGCGATCGCCGTCGTTGGCGCAGCCCTCTACGTGGGAGCGATTCGCGCCCTGGGCGCGGGAGCAATGCGGCTCCGGGCCGCGCGCGGTGTTCCCGGTGCACCCGAGCCCGACGCCGCCGAGGTCGACGCATGAGGCGCGCGGTGACGAGAGTCGCGGCCGTCGCCCTCGTCGCCACCGCCATCCTGGCCGGCTCGACGCCGCGGCCGGGCGGCGCCGAGACGAGCGCTGAGCGCGTGCTGATCGTCACGTTGCCCGAGGTGACCTGGGCCGACCTGGAACGGGTCGAGCTCTCGAACCTCGACCGGTTTCTCGAAGGCGCTGCGATCGGCGATCTCTCGACGCGGGCGAACAGGGCCCGGCGCGCGACCCGGCTCGGCGACGGGTACATCACCCTCGGGGCCGGCACGCGTGCGATCGGCGACGGCGGCGCCACCGACGGCATGGGATTCGGCGTCGATGACGTCTTCGGTCCCGACCGGGCCGGCGCGGTGTTCCGGCGTCGCACGGGGCAGGAGGTCGAGCGCGGCGTCGTCCAACTCGGCATCGCGCAGATCGTCGACCGCAACGCTGACCTCCTCCTCGATGCCGAGCCGGGTGCGCTGGGCGACGCGCTGGCCGCGGGTGGTTGGTCGCGGGCGGTGCTGGCCAACGCGGACGGTACCGAGCCCGAGGGCGTGCCGCCGGTGTTCCGCCGCCAGGCCGTCAGCGGCTTGATGGACGGAGCGGGGGTCGTGCCCCGTGGGCGGGTCGACCAGGGCCTGCTCGAGGAGCACGCCGCCTCGCCGTACGGCCTTCGTTACGACCACGACGAGGTGCTCGACGCGTTCCGTGAGGTGTGGCGGTCGCGGTCGGTGGTGCTCGTCGAGGGCTCCGACCTCGTTCGTGCCGACACCTACGCCGACTTCGTCGACGACGATCAGGGCGACCTCCTGGTCGACATCGCGTTGCGCCGGACGGACGAGCTGTTCGGGGCGCTGCTCGGCGAGGTCGACCTCGAGCGTGACGCCGTCGTGGTGGTGGGACCGGCCCCCCCGCAGGACGAGCTCGGGCTCGCCGTCGCTGCACTGCGCGGGCCCGGTGTCGAGCCTGGCCTGCTGCGGTCGGGGACGACTCGCCGGTCGGGGTTCGTGCAGCTCATCGACGTGGCGCCGACCGTCCTCGACCTCGCCGCGGTGGAGCGGCCGTCGTCGATGTCGGGACGGCCCTTCGAGGTCGGTGACCGCGGTGGCGACCTCGCCGACCGTCGGGATCTCCTCGTGTCGGCCGATGCCGCCGCCCGTTTCGTCGGCGACCGCGTCGACACCGTCGCACTGGTGCTCGTCGGCCTGCACGCCGCCCTGGTGGGGGCGGCCGTGCTGTGGCTGTCGGGGCGCCTCGCCCGCCCCCGGACACGCACTGCACTGCGCTTCGCCGGCCTCGCCGTCCTCGCCGCAGTCCCAGCGGTGTTCCTGGCCCGCCTGCTCGCGTTCCACGACCTGGGCGCGCTCGCGTACTGGCTCTTCCTCGTGGCCGTGTCGCTCCTGCTGGCCGGCCTGTACTCGCTGATCGGTCGGGGGAACGACCTCGACGCGCTACTCGCCGCCGCGGCCGGCATCGTCGTCCTCCTCGCCGTCGACGTGATGGTCGGCTCCCCGTTGCAGATCAGCAGCGCGCTGGGGAACTCGCCGATCGTGGCCGGACGCTTCACGGGCTTCGGGAACCTCGCCTACTCCGCGCTTGCTTCGGCGGGCCTGGTGGTCGCCGTGCTCGCCGCGCACCGCCTCTGCCGCCCGTGGGGACGGTGGGTCGGCGTCGGCGCGCTCGTGGCCGTGGTCGCGGTCGACGGCATGCCGTTCTGGGGCTCCGACGTCGGTGGCGTGCTCTCCATGACCCCCGCGTACCTCGTGATCGCGATGCTGCTGCTCGGCTGGAGGCTGCGGGCCCGGACGGCGATGCTCGTGCCGCTGGCCGCGCTCGTCGCCGTCGCCGGCTTCGGGCTCCTCGACCTGTCGCGGCCGTCGGAGCGGCGCACGCACCTGGGCCGGCTTCTCGAGAAGATCGGCGACGAGGGCTGGTCGGGGTTCACGACCGTGATCGCGCGCAAGCTCGAGGCGAACCTCGGCAACATCACCAACACGGTCTGGGTCCTGGTCGTGCCGGTGGCGCTCGTGTTCGCGGCGTATCTCGCGTTCCGGGCGCCCGGCGCCGTTCGCGACCGCCTCGCGGGGTCGGGTGCCATGCGAGCGGGCCTGGTGGGCGCGGTGCTCCTCGTCACGCTCGGCTTCGCGCTGAACGACTCGGGGGTCAAGGTCCCGGGGGTGATGCTCGTCGTGCTCGACGCGGCGGTGATCGTACTGCTGACGTCACACCCGCCCGACCGAGCGCGCCCAGTCGAGGCGCAGCCATGAGCGCGCTCGGGCGCGCCCTGGCGCTCGGCGCGGTCGCCGGGTTCGCGCTCGTTCTCGTCGCGGGGTCCTCGAGTGGGGCGACCTCGGCACCCGCCGATCGGGTGCTGATCGTCGCGCTGCCCAACGCGACCTGGGCCGACCTCGCCCGCGTCGAGCTGCCGAACCTCGATCGGCTGCTCGAGGAGTCGGCGGTTGGTGATCTGACGACCCGCTCCCTGCGTCCGGCCACGCGGCTCGGCGACGGCTACGTGACGCTCGGTGCCGGCACGCGCGCCGTCGGCGACGGGGGAGTGACCGACGGCCAGGCGTTCGGTGTCGACGAGCCCTACGGCGATGCTTCCGCGGGCGCGGTGTTCTCCCGGCGGACCGGTCACGTCGCCCGGGAGGGCCTCGTGCACCTCGGCGTCGAGCAGATCGTCGAACGCAACGAGAGCCTGCACTTCGACGCCGAGATCGGGGCATTGGGTGACGCGCTGACCGGCGCCGGGTTCGACCGGGCCGTGATCGCGAACGCCGATGGCGCCGAGCCCGAGGGCGTTCCCCCCGCGTTCCGGCGCCAGGCGGTGAGCGCCCTCATGGGCAACGACGGGCGGGTGCCGGCGGGCCGGGTCGACGACGGGCTGTTGACGGAGGACCGCGAGTCGCCCTTCGGCGTTCGCCTCGACAATGCGGCGGCGGCACGGGCGTTCCGGGACGCGTGGGAACCGCGATCGGTGGTGCTGGTCGAGGCGTCCGATCTGGTGCGGGCGGACGTCTACCGCCAGTTCGCCACGCCCGGCGAGCGCGAGCGGCTCGTCGACGATGCGCTGGTGCGCACTGACGACCTCGTCGGGCGCCTGCTCGCCGAGGTCGATCCCGAGCGCGACGCGGTGCTGCTGGTCGGGCCGGCGCATCCACAACGCGCGGTCATGCTGACCGTCAGCGCCCTTCGGGCGCCCGGCGTCGAGCCGGGCCTCCTGCGCTCGGCGACGACACGCCGTTCGGGCTTCGTCCAGCTGATCGACGTCGCGCCGACCGTGCTCGACCTCGTCGGGGCCGATCCGCCCTCGTCGATGGAGGGCCGGTCGTTCGAGGTGGGCAAGCGCGGGGGCAGCGCGGAACAGCGTCGTGAGTTCCTCGTCGACGCCGACGAAGCCGCCCGCTTCCGCGACGGTTTGGTGGGGCCGGTCACCGTCGTGTACGTGATCGGCCAGATCGCGCTGAGCGTGGGCGCATTCCTCGTGCTGTCGGGTCGTGTCCGCCGGCGCGAGGCCCGTCACGCGCTGCCGTGGCTCGCGCTGGTGCTGCTCGCCTTCATCCCGGCCGTGTACCTGGCCCGGCTGGTCGAGTTCGAAGACTTGGGGGCGGCGGCGTTCTGGGTGTTCGTGATGGGCGTCTCGCTCGTGCTCGCCATCGGGTACCGCGTGGCCGGGCGCGACGACGAGACCGGCCCGCTCCGCGCGGCGCTCGCTGTCATGGTCGGGCTGCCGGTCCTCGACGTCGTGCTCGGGGCGCCCCTGCACCTCAACAACGCCTTCGGGTACTCACCGACGATCTCGAGCCGGTTCGCGGGCTTCAACAACATCTCCTACTCCGCGCTGGCGTCGGCGGCCTTGCTGCTGGCCGCGCTGCTCGCGAACCGGATCGGGGGCCGGCAGGGGGCGTGGGTGGGTATCGCGGTGCTGGTGGTCGCGCTGGTCGCCGACGGCATGCCGTTCTGGGGCTCCGACGTGGGCGGGGTGCTGTCGATGGCGCCTGCATTCACGCTGGCCGCGCTGGTGCTGCTGGGCCGGCGGGTCCGGTGGCGCACCCTGGTGTGGGCACTGGCGGTGTTAGCGGTGGCGCTCACCGCCTTCGGCGCGCTGGACCTCGCCCGGGCGCCCGAGCGCAGGACGCACTTCGGACAGTTGCTCGAGCGCGTGGGCGACGAAGGTTGGTCGGGGCTCAACGCGGTGCTGGTCCGCAAGCTCGAGTCGAACCTCGGCACCTTGACCCACTCGGTCTGGCGTCTCCTCGTCCCGGTCGTGGCGCTGCTTCTCGTCTACCTGATGACCCGGTCGCCGGTGCGCCTGCGCGACCTCGTGACGCGCATCCCCGAGCTGCGCGCCGCGCTCCTCGGCCTGGCTGTCCTCGCGCTGCTCGGCTACGCGCTCAACGACTCGGGCATCGCCGTGCCCGGTGTGATCGCGAGCGTCGTCAACGCAGTCCTGGTCGCGCTGCTCGCCACCGTGTGGTCGGAGCGAGAGGTGACCCACGCCCGGTGAGCATCGTGCTCGGGCTCGTAGTCGGGGCCGTGACCGTCGTGTTCCTGCGGATCGCAGCCGACGGGATGCTGCGTGCTCCCGCGCTCGGTCGGCGCAACTACCGCGACCACGTGGTGCCGACGGCGGGCGGGGTCCTGATCGTGTTCGCGGTGCTCGCCGTCGAGGCAGGGCGGGCACTGGCCGGCGCGCTCGGCGTCGGCGACGAGCCCGAGCTCACCCTCGCCCGGAGTCTCGTGCTGTTCGCGGTGTTCGGCTTCGGCATGCTCGGCTTCGTCGATGACCTGCTCGGCGCCGGTGACCCCGCCCGCGGGTTCCGCGGCCACGTGGGCGCGCTGACCGAGGGGCGGCTCACGACTGGGTTCCTCAAGCTCTTCGGCGGGGCCGGGGTGGCCGTGGTGCTGGTGGCGACGCCGGGCTTCGCGTCGGGCCGACGTCTGGTCGTCGACGCGGTGCTGATCGCGCTGGCCGCCAATCTCGGCAACCTGCTCGACCGCGCGCCCGGCCGCGCGATCAAGGCAAGCGTGATCGCGTACGCGCCCCTCGCGCTCGTTCTCGGGACCGGCACGGTGGGGGTCGCGCTCGCCCCGGTAATGGGGGCAGCACTCGGGCTCCTCGGCGAGGACCTGCGCGAGCGCGTGATGCTCGGCGACACCGGCGCCAACGTCCTCGGGGCTGTCCTCGGCCTCGGCGTCGTGCTCGGTCTGGGCCAGACCGCGCGCACGGCCGTGCTCGTGGTCGTGGCCGGGCTCAACGTCGTCGCCGAGTTCGTCTCCTTCAGCGACCTGATCGACCGCGTCCCGCCCCTGCGGACCCTCGACCGCCTCGGCCGGCGTGATCAGCCCGGGTCGCAGCCGGGCTTGCGATAGAGGACGCGGGGGTCGCCGAAGCGTTCGGCCACCTCGTAGCCCTCGTCCGCGAGGGGACGGCCGAGGTGGAGGTCACCGTAACGGTCGTCCCAGACGAGGACCGCGCACACCTCGGGCTCGGCCGCCGCGTCCGCCAGCGCCCCGGTGGTGATCTGGCCCTGCTCGATGCGCTTGATGGACGCGTCGACGAACCGGCCGGGGATCCGGTGCCCGGCCCGCCACGCGAGCCCGGGCTCGTCGGTGACGACGAGCCCGTCACCGGGCAGTCGTGTCAGCGCGTCGACGGCCCCCGCCTCGTCGCGGTCGTAGCCCTCGGGCCAGAGCAGGGGTCGCGCGTGGGCGACGTACCACGGCGCGAGCACGACGGCCGCGACCAACAGCAGGCGTGCTCGTGGTGGCGGCCGCAGCGCACCGAGTAGCGCCAGTGGCGGGATCAGGTGCGCGACGTGCGGGCGCCAGAACGCGGGCTCGAGCACGAGCACCACCGCGACGGCAGCCGCCCACACGCCGAGGAGCCCGGCCGACACGGGCGCCGGCGGCCGGTCCGAGGCGCCCTCGACG
>JBOGFI010000104.1:0-19482 GCA_050743365.1 Acidimicrobiia bacterium
GCGTCACCGGGACGGCGAGCCGCCGTCGCCGTCGGGCCCGGCGACGCCTCCGGCTGCCGGCAGCAGGGTCTCGGTGAGGTCGGCGACCTCGGACGCCGGCCCCGACAGCGCGACCCGCCCTTTGGCCATGACCACGACGTCATCGGCGAGCGACAGGGCCCGGCGGATGTGCTGCTCGACGATGAGCAGGGCGACACCGTGGTCGCGGATCGTCGCCAGGGTCCGGTAGACCTCGTCGATCACGACCGGCGCCAGTCCCAGCGAGAGCTCGTCGGTGACGAGCAGCTTCGGCGACGCCACCAGCACCCGGGCGAGGGAGAGCATGCGCTGCTCGCCACCCGACAGCAGGCCAGCCAGCTGGCGGCGCCGTTCCCCCAGCTGGGGGAACAGTGTGAACGCCTTCTCGAGGGCGTCGCGAGCGCCCTTGCGCCCGAAGTGCTCCCGGAACGTGAGGATGAGGTTCTCCTCGACCGTGAGCGACGCGAACACCGATCGTCCCTCCGGCGCATGGGTGATGCCGAGCCGGGCGATGCGGTAGGCGCGCCGCCTGCTGACGTCCTGCCCCTCGAACACGACCGCGCCCGCCGTCGGCTTGAGTAGGCCCGAGACCACCCGCACGACCGTCGTCTTGCCCGACCCGTTCGATCCGAGCAGGGCCATGACCGCCCCGGGCTCGATCGCGAACGAGACGCCGAACAGCGAGCGGAACGGCCCGTAGCCGGCGTGGACGTCGCGTAGTTCGAGCAGCGGGGTCACACCATGTCCCCGAGGTAGGCCTTGCGCACCGTTGCGTCGGCAAGGACGTCGTCGGTCGGCCCCGACGCGATCATGGTGCCGAAGTCGAGCACGAAGATGCGCGTGACCACCTGCTGCACGAGGTCGATGTCGTGCTCGACGAGCAGCACAGCCGTGCCCGAGTCCTCGGCCAGCCGGCGCAGTCGCTGCGCCAGTGCGGCGGTCTCCTTGCGGTCGAGACCCGACGACGGCTCGTCGAGCAGCAGGAGCTTGGGCTGCGTCATGAGGGCGCGCCCGAGCTCGACGAGCCGGCTGCGACCGAGGCTGAGCGCCTCGATGGGCTTGTCGCCGAGGTCGCGGATGCCGAGGGCGTCGAGCATGGCGTCGGCCCGGCCGAGCTCGTCCGCGGTCGTGCGCGAGAGGCGGAGCAGGTCCCGCCAGAGCGGGACGTCGCCGTGGCGGGCCCGGTCGGCCAGGAGGAAGTGCTCGAGCACGCTGAGCCCGACGAACACCTCGAGCCGCTGGAACGTCCGTCCGACGCCCAGACGGGCCCGCTTGTAGATCGGGAGCTTGGTGACGTCGCGGCCGTCGAACACCACCCGCCCGGCGTCGGGATTCTCCATTCCGAGCAGGCAGTTGAAGAACGTGGTCTTTCCCGCGCCGTTGGGCCCGATGAGCCCGACGAGCTCACCGGGGCGGACGTCGAGCGAGACGTCGTTGAGCGCGGTGATGCCGGCGAACCGCTTCGTGATGCCGCGTGATTCGAGCAGCACGCCGTCGCCGTCGGGCATGGCACCGGTCTGGGACGTCCCGGGAGCGGCAGTCACGATCCCCCCGCCGGTGCCGTGAGCGCCGCCGGCGCCGCGACCGCCTCGGGAGCCTCCTCCTCGGCCTCGTCACGGGCCGATTCCGGGTCGGCGATGTCGAGCCACGACTGGTTGAGCGCAGCCTGCACGTCGGCGACCCAGCGCAGGAACACGACGATGCCGGCGAGCGCGATCACCAGCAGGCCGAGCTCCTCGGCCGCCTTGGGCGTATCGCTGCGGTTGAGGAGGAACAGCCCCGCGAGCACGAATCCGATCGGCGCCCGTCCGACCTGCCAGCCGATGGGGCGGTCGCGGCCGTCCTCGTCGGCCATACGGGCGATCTGCGCCGGGAGCAGCACGAACGTGGCGACCTTCCCGGCGAGATCGATGAGCAAGCCGAGTGGGCCAGTGATGCCCCGGCGTCGGTGCGCGTGTACATCGCGGTAGCAGCAGTAGACCCACCAGAAGCTGTAGAGCAGCGGCCCGCCGATGAGCACCCCGAACAGCACCGGTTGGGCGCCGAAGTAGTAGCCGATGACCGGCACGAGCAGCAGCGGCATCATCGGCACGACCACCGTGGGGACCCGGCGCCACTGGGGCGGCAGGCGGCCCTCGCGTCGCAGGCGGGTAGCCCGCTGGTTGGCCCGCCGCCCTCGGACCTGGGCGTCGATGGCCTTGCGGGTCTGGAACTCGACCACGCCCTCGGGGTGGCGGGCGTAGGTGATCGCGCCCAGCCCGAACAGGATGAAGAACCACGACCCCGGCAGGTGCAGCAGGTCGTCGATCAGGTACTGGACGAGCACGAACGCCATACCGGCGTTCACCGCGCCGTCGACGGTACGCACGCCGAGGGTCAGGACCAGCACGACCCACACGACGCCGATGAGCGTCGGCCAGTCCTGGTAGGTGCTGCGTTGGTTGAACATCCCGAGTAGCGACCCGCCCACCCCGGCGATGGCGGCCGAGAACGCGAACACGATGATGCGCTGGCGGGTGGCGTTGATGCCGATCGACGCGGCCGCCGTCTCGCTCCCCCGCATCGCGGCGAGGAACCGGCCGGTAGCGCCGTTGCGCACCAGGATCACGAGGATCGCCACCACCGCGAAGACCCCGAAGACGAACAGGAAGAACGCCTGGTCGGTCCCCAGACCCTCGGGCCGGGGCACGTTGATGCCGAGCTGGCCGCCGAAGACGTTGGGGTGGAAGCCGAAGACCTCCTCGCCGCCGTCGAGGGGGAAGATGATGCTCTCGGCCATCAGCCCGAACGCGAGGGTCGCCAGCGCCAGGAAGATGCCCCCCAGCCGCAGGGCCGGGATCGCGAGCAGCGCCCCGATCAGGCCCGCCACCGCGCCGCCGATCAGCATGCCGATCCAGGACGGCACGTCGGACTGGCTGGCGAGCTGGCCGGTGATGGCCGCGCCGAAGCCGGCGAACGCGGCCTGACCCAGCGAGACCTGGCCCGAGAGCCCGGTGAACGCGGTGATCGAGAGGAAGATCACCGCGAGCACGAGGCCGTTGGTGAGTCGGGCGACCCAGAGATCACTGAGCACGAAGAGATTGAAGAAGACGAACCCGGCCAGAAAGACCGGGAAGATCATGCGGGTGAACCGGCGCAGCTGCTCGTCCTTGTAAGAGGCCGCCATCGCCGGTGCCGGAGGGTCGACGCCGGCGAGCGGGTCGCCCACCTCGCGCCGCTTGTACAGCGCGGGCAGGAAGACCAGCAGCAGGAACAGCAACAGGAAGGGCAGGGCGGGGCGGATGCCCTGGGCGAGGATGCTGTTGGGCGGCAGCTCGCCCGCGATCACCCGCTGGCCGATCCCGAGGACGAGCCCGCCGGCGAGCGTCAGCGGGATGCTGGTGAGCTTGCCGAACGCGGCCGCCGCGATCGCCGCCACGATCAGCAGGGTCATGGTGGCGGCATCGACGTTCGTGAGCAGCGGCGCGATCAGCACGCCCGACAACGCAGCGAGGAAGCTCGACAGCATCCAGGCGCTCATGCTCACCCGCTCGGAGTCGACCCCGGCGAGCTCGACCATCCGCGGGCTCTCGACCACCGCCCGCATCTGGAGGCCGAGCGCGGTGTAACGGAACAGCAGCCCGAGCCCGAGCACGACCGCCAGCGTGGCGACGATCGTGACCACCTCGTTGGCAGAGACGTTGTAGTCGCCGGAGCGGAAGCTCCGGTCTGCATCGAGCCCGATGAGCGGGGCGACACTGGGAGGGCTGTAGCGGATGCCCTGGCCGAACCAGATCTTCACCGCCTCGGGAATCGCGACCAGCAGGCCCAGCGACGTCGCCAGCTTCACCATCCACGACGCCGTCCGCATGTACCGGAACAGCGCCCGGTCGAGGATCAGCCCGACCAGCGGCCCGACGACGACCACCGCGACCAGGAACGCGGGCAACAGCGGCCAGTCGCGGTCGCCGCGGAGCTCGAGGAACACCGCGGCCGAGAGGAATGCCTGGGCGCCGAAGGCGAGGTTGAACACGCCCGACGTCTTGTAGGTGAGGACCAGCCCGACCGCGACGAGCGCGTAGACGCAGCCGACCGGGAAGCCCTCGATCCCGAACTGGAGGATCTCCTGCACGGGCGCTCCCCCGCGCTACAGGTAGACGGGGTTGTCGATGCTGGGCACGCCGGAGAGGTCGGCTTCGTTGTTGTGCTCGAAGCAGACGAACGGCGTGCCCGGCTCGCCGAACACCGGGACGAACTCACCGTTCTCGACGTGGATGTACGCCGCGCACGCGAGCTCGTCGGTGGCCGGCCCGTGCACCACCGTCCAGTCCTGGGGCGAGAGGATGCCGCCGGCGGTGAAGTCGGTGAACTTGTTGATCGCGTTGACCACCTTCTTCTGGGTGAAGTCCTGGCCGGCCGCCTCGATCCCCTCCACGAGGAGCTGGGCGTTGATCCAACCGGCGAGGCTGTGCTCGTTGGGCGTTTCGCCGCGCTTGTCCATGGCCTCGAGGTACTCCTCCATGCCCTTCGAGCCCTCGGGCGCTTCGAAAGGACGGAAGGCGGCCTGGAAGTAGAACCCCTCGATCTTCTCACCGAGGTCCTGTAGCACGTCGGAGTTGTAGCCCTCGGGCGAGTACACCGTCACGCCCTCGACGCCGGCGTCCTCGAGCGCCTGGGCGATGTTGGCGGTGCCATTGATATCCATGCAGGTGGCGATGAAGTCGACGTTGTTCTGGCGGATGGCGGCGACGTCGGCGCTCAGGTCGGTGAACCCGAACGTGAGGCTGGTGTCCTCGAAGACCAGCTCGGGCCCGAACTTGGCGAACCCGTTCTTGGTGCCCTCGGCACAGTCGAGCGACTGGGGCGCGTTCCCGTACGCGAACACCGCCGCCCGCTGGGCCCCGATCTGGCGGGCGATGAGCGCGGGCTGGATCACCGGACAGGTGAAGCAGAGGAACGAGCCCTTCTCACCGAACAGGTTGGGGCCCGTCGACCATTCGGCGTTGATGTTCCAGCCGAAGGTCGGGATGCCCTGGTCGACCAGGTACTGCGCCCCGGCGAAGATCTGGGTCACCACCGGGATGGCGGCGAACACCCGGTCCTCCTCCACCAAGGCGCGCAGCTGTTGGATGTTGCGCGACGCCTGGGACTGGTCGTCGCGCTCGGCCACGAGCTTCAGGTCCTTGCCGAACACGCCGCCGTCGTCGTTGACCATGTCGAAGTACGCCTTCACGCCGACGAAGGCATCCTGATACGGACGGCCAACCGGGTTGGTCCTGCCGACGACCCCACCGACCCGGATCTCGTCGTCGGTCACACCGGTGCGGCCGCCGCCGCCGCCGCCACCGCCGGTCGGCTCGTTCTCGCAGGCGGCCGCCACCAGCGCCAGGGTCGCCAGCACGGCCCAGACCCGACCCCGCATCGCTCGCCCCCGATCGACGCCGTCAGCCCGAGCGTTCCCTAACACGCACGTCAGGTTAAGGCGAACCCTAACGGGCCGGGCATCGGCGAACCAGCCTCTCCGAGCCGGTTACGAGATGGTCGGGTTCGACAGGTCGGGTGGCCCGGTCTTGCCAACCTGGTCGTTCTGGAAGCAGACGAACGGCTCCCCCTCCTGGCCGAACACGGGCACGAACTCGCCGTCCTGGACCTGGATCAGTGCCGTGCACCCGTCCGACTCGGTGTCGGCGGAATGCAGCTTGCTCCAGTTCTGGGGACCAACGATCCCGTTGGCGGTGAAGTCGGTCATCTCGTTGATGGCGTCGACCACCTTCTTCTGGGTGAAGTCCTCCCCGGCCGCCTTGAGCCCCTCCACGAACAGGGTGGCGTTGATCCAGCCGGCGAGACCCTGCTCGCTCGGGGTCTTGTCACGCTCCTCCATCGCCGCCAGGTACTCCTGCATCCCCTCGGGGGGATCGGGCGTCTCGAACGGGACGAAGGCGGCGCCGAAGAAGAAGCCCTCGAGCTTCTCGCCGAGGTCGTCGAGCACCTGCTGGGCGTACCCCTCGGGCGAGTACACGCCCTTGACCTCGAGGCCGGCGTCCCTGACTGCCTGGGCGATGTTGGCGTTGCCGTTGACGTCCATGCACGTCGCGATGAAGTCGACGTCGTTCTCGCGGATCCCGGCGATGTCGGCGCTGAGGTCGGTGAACCCGAACGTGAGGCTGGTGTCCTCGTACGCTACCGGCGGCCCGTAGGTCTCGAACCCGTTTCTCATGCCCTCGGCGCAGTCGAGCGACTGGGCCGCGTTGCCGTAGGCGAAGACCGCCACGTTGGTGGCGCCGACCTGCTGGGCGACGTAGGCGGGGTGGAAGAACG
The DNA here is from genome assembly GCA_050743365.1 of Acidimicrobiia bacterium. GTDB lineage: Bacteria > Actinomycetota > Acidimicrobiia > IMCC26256 > JACDBD01 > JBOGFI01. The sequence continues at coordinate 6,316 of JBOGFI010000104.1, forward strand.
GGCAGTCGAAGCACAGGAACGAGCCCTTCTCACCGAAGAGGTTCCGACCGCTCGACCACTCGGCGTTGATGTTCCAGCCGAACGTCGGGATGCCCTGGTCGGCGAGGTATCCGGCGCCGGCGAAGATCTGGCTCACCACCGGCAGGACCGCGAAGACCTTGTCCTCCTCGACCAACGCGCGCACCTGCTGGATGTTGCGCGAGGCCTGGGACTGGTCGTCGCGCTCGGCGACCAGCTTCAGCTCCCTGCCGAAGACCCCGCCCTCCTCCTCGTTGATCTTGTCGAAGTAGGCCTTGACGCCGACGAACCCGTCCGTGTACGGGCGGCCGACCGGGTTGGTCTTGCCCACCACGCCGCCGACCCGGATCTCGTCGTCGGTCACGCCCGGGCGGCCCGAACCCCCACTACCGCCGCCACCACTCGGCTCGTTGCCACAGGCAACGGCGACCAGTCCGACGACCATGAGCACCGCGACGGCTCGAGCTCGCATCTCTGACCCCCCTGTCAGGTAGCGGTCGGACGATAGCGCCCACTTCGGACCTCCGCTCGGCACCCCCGTCGGATGCGCGAGCATCTCGGCGTGCCCCACACGATCGTGACCTTCCACGCCCACCCCGACGACGAGGCCATCGCCACCGGCGGCGTGATGGCCCGCGCCGCCGCCGAGGGCCACCGCGTGGTGCTCGTGTTGGCGACGCGCGGCGACCACGGCGAGGTCGCCGACGGCGTGCTGGCGGCGGACGAGCCCCTGTCGCGGCGTCGCGTCGTCGAGACGGAGCGCGCCGCCGCCATCCTCGGCGTCGCCCGCGTCGAGTTCCTCGGCTACGTCGACTCGGGGATGATGGACGAGCCGACGAACGACCAGCCGGGCTCGTTCTGGTCGGCGGACCTCGACGAGGCTGCTCACCGGCTCGCCGCCATCTTGCGTGACGAGGGCGCCGACGTGCTCACCGTGTACGACGACCACGGCGGCTACGGCCACCCCGACCACATCCAGGTCCACCGCGTCGGTGTGCGGGCCGCCGAGCTCGCCGGCACCCCTGTCGTCTACGAGGCGACCATGAACCGCGACCACGTGCTGCGGCTCCTGCGCGAGCGCCCCGCCGAGGTCCCCGAGGGCGTCGACGTACCCGACCCCGACGACTTCGCCGACTTCGGGATGCCGGAGGACCAGATCACCACCACCGTGGACGTCCGCGGGTTCATCGAGCAGAAGCGGGCGTCGATGGCGGCGCACGCGAGCCAGATCGGCGAGTCGTCGTTCTTCCTCGCGATGCCCCCGGACGCCTTCCGCGAGGCGTTCGGCTACGAGTGGTTCGTCCGCCGGGGGGCGACCCCCGGCACCCGCGAGCACAGCCTGTTCGAGGCGCTCGGGACGCCACCGGGGTAGATCGCCCGGCACTCGGCGGTGCGGCAGAATGCGGACATGCCGTGGGCCTTCCTCACCGTCAGCATCATCGGCGCCGCCTACACGCTCAACGCCCTGTGGCCGTCGCGGCGGTGGCAGTTCCAGATCTGGAGCTTCTTCGCCGCCTGGATGACCGGTGAGCTCGCGCTGTTCCACCTTGCGTGGCAGGTCGTCGCCACCGTCGTGTTCGTCGCGCTCGGCGCCCTGAGCGCCGGGCCGGGCTGGATCGGCCTCGCCGTCACCCTGGCGTCGTGGGCCGGGCTCGCCTGGATCCAGCTCGGGTCGCTGCGCGCGGCCCACGCCATGGAGGAGGCGCTGCGGACGGGCTTGGGCGACGACTACCGCTCGGACATCGCCCCCGGCCTGGCCGAGCGGCTCGCCCAGCGGCTGTCGCGCCGCGAGCTGCTGCTCCCGTTCTACCTCCGTGACCGCCGGGTCGAGCGCGTCAAGGGCCTCCGCTACGCACCCGGCGCGGGGCGGCGCCATCTCCTCGATGTCTACCGGCCACGCGACGTGGTCGCTCGCGCACCGGTGCTCCTTCAGATCCACGGGGGCGCGTGGGTCGTCGGCGACAAGGGAGGGCAGGGGCTCCCCCTCATGCTGCACCTCGCGGCCGAGGGATGGGTATGCGTCGCCAACAACTACCGGCTCAGCCCGCGGGCTACGTTCCCCGACCATCTGATCGACTGCAAGCTGGCGCTGGCCTGGGTCCGCGAGCACATCGCCGAGTACGGCGGCGACCCCGATTTCGTCGTCGTCACCGGGGGCTCGGCCGGCGGCCATCTCTCCTCATTGGTGGCCCTGACCGCGAACGACCCTGCGTACCAACCGGGCTTCGAAGGGGCCGACACATCGGTGACGGCGTGCGTCCCCTTCTACGGCGTGTACGACCTCGTCGAGCTGTTCGCCGCGAACCGGGGCCCCGAGCGCGGCGCGGCGCGCTTCGAGCGACGGTTCATGGGCGCCAGCCTCGCCGAGGACCAGATCGCGTTCGAGCGGGCGTCTCCCATCTCGCACGTCAGCGAGGACGCGCCGCCGTTCTTCGTCATCCACGGCGTCAGCGACAACCTCGTGCCGGTCGAGCAGGCCCGCCGGTTCGTCGCCGCGCTGCGGTCCGCCTCGCGCGAGCCGGTGCTCTACGCCGAGGTCCCGGGCGCCTCGCACGCCTTCGAGATCTTCCACTCTGTGCGCACGGGGTACGTGGTCAACGGCGTCGAGCGGTTCCTGGCTTGGCTGTACAGCGCCTATCAGGCGCGCCACCCCGAGGTGCCAGCGGACGTATTAGGGGAGGAAGCGGCCGGCGCGTGACTACCGGCGCCGGCGCCGGATGGGCGACACCCGGGAGCGGAACGAACGGTCGGAGGACCACGGCGCGTAGGGCGCGGCCGTCAGCGCGGCCAGCGCGAGCAGCACGGTGTCGTAGTTCACCCGCCAGCCCGCGAAGTCGCGCCACGCCTGCTCACGGTCGGGCTTCAGCGGCACCCCGGCCGAGGCGAGCGTGTCACAGGCCTGGTCGAACTCGTCGCGGGCGATGCTGATCGGGTCGGTGGGGGCGGGGTCGGGATCGTAGGGGACGCCGAAGAAGTCGCCGATGGTCCGAAGGGCGACGAACCCCGCACGCACGCACAGGCCGGCCTGGGGGGCCCAGGGCACGTCGACGGTCGAGCTCACGAACGCCGCCGAGTCGAGCACGGCCCCGGCGGCGGTGACCCATGACCGGTCTGGTTGCGGCGAGCGGAAGAAGACGAGGACCGCGAGCGACGTGTGCGTCTCCTCGAGCTCGGCGAACCACGACTGCCACGTCAGCCACAGGTCGTCGAGCTGGTCGAGCCGCTCGATCGCGTGCGCGCGGATCAGGAGGTCGACGGCCGACGGCGGCGTGCCCGCCTGGACCGCGAGCGTGGCCACGGTCGCTTCCCGCCGGGAGAACGCGTTGTAGATGGTCGGCAGGTAGGCGATCAGGAGGGCGATGAGCCCGAGCCCGATGGCGGCCTCGGTGAACGCCAGCGTGGTGGTCGGCAGCGTCTCCGGCGGGACGACGAAGCCGAGGGTGAACAGGGACGACCCACTCGTCTGGAACGCGGCCCGCCAGGTCTGGACTCCCAGCGCCCGGAACATGCCCGTGTACCCGACCATGACGAGGACGAGCCAGGTGGCCGGCAGCACGAGCAGGGCCAGCGGGGCGTAGAGGGCCATCACCCGGTCGCGCGCCTCGTAGCTGCGCGCCCAGCGAACCCGGAGGTCGAACAGACCGCGGACCCCCGCGAAGACGGCCCGCGTGTAGGGCACGACCGCGCCGCGCGGCAGGACGAAGGTGCGCACCGCCGAGTCGAGCGCCACCAGTAGGAGCGCGGCGCCACCGGCGAACCAGGCGACCCGGCTGATCGCGTGCACGGCGCAAGCCTCGCAGGCTCGCTACGCCTCGTCGGGACCGGGCTTCCGCCGGCGACGCTTCACCTCGCCTCGCCGCCGCTTCGCGTCGAGCCGGGATCGCCGCGCCTGGCGGGTAGGCCGGGTCGGCCGCCGGGGGCGCTGGACTCGGAGCGCATCGGCGAGGCGGGCCTGTAGCCGCTCGAGGGCGAGCTCCCGGTTGCGGGCCTGCGAGCGGGTGTCGGCCGCGACCACGCGCACCGTGGGGCCGAGTCGTTCGAGCAGGCGCGTCCGTTGCCGGGGCCCGAGCGACGGCGAGCCGGTCACGTCGAAGCGCACCTCCACTCGGGTGTTCGAGGTGTTCACGTGCTGCCCGCCGGGCCCGCTCGCGCCCGAGAACCGCCATTCGAGCTCGCCCAGTGGGATCGAGCAGGAGCTCGTCACGCGCAGCCGGCTCGTGGTCACGAGCGGACGGTACTTCCGCCTCCGGGACCATCGCTTCGGCGGCGTTTCCCCAGGTAGAGTCGCCAACGGGTCGCGGTTGACAAGCGGACGATTGCCCGTATTGTTGCGACCAACCCGCGGGCGGCCGGTTCGCCATGGGCCGCGGCGGGCAAGCGTTGGGCAAAGGCGGGGCCCCGGGCCCCGATTGAAACGGGGGGAATACGGTGCTCGAGTCGCATCGCGACGCACCGCGACGGCGGTGGCTTCGCATCCTGGGTGTCCTCACCGTCGCGGCCATGGTGGCCGCGGCGTGTGGCGGCAGCGGTGGAGGTGGAGGCGGCGGCGAGACCGGCGCCCGGTTCGACGAGCCCCCGGCCAACGAGGGCACGCCCAAGCGCGGCGGCAAGGTCGTGTACGGCCTCGAGGCCGAGACCGGCGGCGGTTGGTGCCTGCCCGTGGCACAGCTCGCCGCCGGCGGCATCCAGGTGGCGGGAGCGATCTACGACACCCTCACGGTCCCCGCCAGTGACGGCGAGGGCGGCGTGAAGTACGTCCCGTACCTGGCCGAGTCGGTGGAGCACAACGACACCTACACCGAGTGGACGATCACGGTCCGCGAAGGGGTGACCTTCCACGACGGCACGCCGCTGACGGCCGAGATCGTCAAGCAGAACCTCGACGCCTACAAGGCTGGCCTCCTGTTCCAGTTCGTGTTCGGCGACGACGTACAGAGCGTCGACGTCGTCGACGAGCTGACGGTCAGGGTCACCACCCGGGTGCCGTGGGTCGCCTACGACGCGTTGCTGTGGGCGACCGGGCGGCTCGGCATCGCGGCACCGGCGCAGCTCGCCAACCAGGAGACCTGCCCCCGCAACCTGATCGGGACGGGCCCGTACCGCATCACCAACTGCGAGAACACCGACTGCGGCTGGACACCGAACGACAAGTTCGTGGCCGAGGCGAACCCCGACTACTGGCGCGAGGACGAGAACGGGGAGAAGCTGCCCTACCTCGACAGCATCGAGTTCCGGCCGGTCGTCGACGTGGCGCAGCGGGTGAACGGCCTCAAGGGCGGCGAGCTCGACCTCATCCACACGACCGACGGGATCCAGATCGACGGCCTGCGCCGCGACGCCGAGGCGGGCACGATCAACCTGTTCGAGTCGGACTTCGCCGGCGAGACCAGCTACACCATGCTGAACTCCTCGAAGGCGCCGTTCAACAACAAGAGCGCGCGACTGGCGGCAGCGTACGCGGTCGACCGCCAGGAGTTCGTCGACATCACCCAGAACGGTGTGGTCGAGCTCGCCGAGCAGCCGTTCACCGAGGACAACATTGCCTACGTCGACCCCAAGGAGCTCAACTTTCCCGAGCACGACCTCGACAAGGCAAAGGACCTCGTGGCGCAGTACAAGCAGGAGACCGGCCAGGACCTGAGCTTCGTCCTGCTCAGCACCACCGACCCCGGGACGGTCAAGCTCGCACAGCTCGCCCAGTCCCAGGCCGAGGCGGCGGGCATGCGGGTCACGATCAACCAGGTCGAGCAGACCCAGCTCATCAACACCGCCCTGGGCGGCGAGTTCGACGCCGTGCTGTGGCGCAATCACCCCGGCGGCGACCCCGACACCCAGCTGGTGTGGTGGCGCAGCGCCAACAACGCCGGGGCCCGGAACCTGGTGAACTTCGGTCGCATCAACGACCCCGAGCTCGACCAGCTCCTCATCGACGGGCGGTCGGAGACCGACCCGGCCCGGCGCCAGGAGATCTACCAGGACGTGAGCAAGCGCTTCGCGGACGAGGCCTACAACCTCTGGGGCTGGTACACCCTGTGGGCGTTCGCGTCGGGCTCGGAGGTGAAGGGCGTGTTCCCGCCCACGCTGCCCGGCGGCGACGAGCCCGTCGTCATCGCCAGCGTGCAGCCGACGGTGGGCCTCTGGGTCGACCAGTAGCAGGCCACGCAGGCACGAGGAGGAGCGGGGGGCAGCCACCCGGCCATGGACCCGACCACGGTGAGGCGAGCGATGGTGTGGGGGTTGCCTGCGCTCCTGCTCCTCGTGCTCATCGTGCTGTTCGCGTTCGTCTCGGCCGGCATCGGCCTCGTCGCGCTGGGGTTGACGCTCGCCGTGGGCGTGTGCGTCTTCGCCGGCTGGCGCCAGCTGGTCCAGATCGCGATCGTCCTGGTGCTCGTCACGTTCTTCGCCGCGATGCTCATCCGGATCCTGCCCGGCGACCCGGCGGTGGCCCTGATCCCGTTCGGGAGCGAGCAGCAACGTGAGGAGCTGCGCGAGGACATCGGGCTCGACGAGCCAGTCTTCGTGCAGTACGGACGGTGGCTGGGCGACTTCGTCACCGGCGACTTCGGCCAGTACTACCAGTCGAACGGGCCCGGCGAGCCGGTCGAGAACCGGCTGAAGGACGCGTTCCCGATCTCGATCCAGCTCATGCTCTACGCGCAGATCCTGGCGTTGGTGTTCGCGATCCCCCTGGGGATCCTGACTGCCTACCGATCGGGCACAAGGTTCGACAAGGCCACGAACACGGTGGCCTTCGGGTTGCTCTCGCTGCCGAACTTCGTCCTCGCGTACCTGCTGATCTACTGGTTCGCGGTGCAGCGCGACGTCTTCCCGTCGCAGGGCTACGTCTACTTCGGCGACAACGTCAGCGAGCACTTCAAGTCGATGTTCCTGCCGGCGGTGAGCCTCGCAGTCGGGCAGATCGCGATCTACATGCGGCTGCTGCGCAGCGACATGATCCAGACCCTCCAAGAGGACTTCATCACCATGGCGCGGTCCAAGGGCCTCACGACCCGGCGGATCCTGCTCCGGCACGCGTTGCGGCCGTCGAGCTTCTCGCTGCTCACGGTGGCCGCCCTCAACATCGGTACCCTGATCGGGGCAGCCGTGATCCTGGAGGTCATCTTCCAGCTCCCCGGCATCGGCCTGCTCATCTTCCAGGCCATCAACGAGCGTCAGTACGTCGCCCTCCAGGCCTTCGTCGCCGTCATCGGCGTCGCCTACGTGCTCATCAACGTGGTCGTCGATCTGCTGTACACGGTGCTCGACCCGAGGATCCGCCATGCCCGAGCGGCCGCCTAACACGCCCGTCGCCGAACGAGAGCTGAGCACCGAGGCCGTCGCCGAGGGCCTGCCTCCCGACGCGGTCACGGTTCCCATCGCCGCGGTCGAGGCGGGCGACGAGGGCACGGTCAAGAAGAAGCTGGGTTTCGGCGCCTGGCTCGCCATCGCCTGGCTCGCGGTGCTGGTGCTCGCATGCCTGGTGGCCCCGCTCCTCCCGTTCGGCGAGGGCACCGAGCGGTTCAGCGGGCTGTCGCGTCAGCAGCCGTTCTGCACCGGCGCCGACTGCGTCTCCGGTCACCCGCTCGGCGGCGACGCCATCGGGCGGGACATGGTCTCCCGGCTCGTGTACGGCGCCCGCAACTCCCTGTTCATCGGGATCGGGTCGGTGACGATCGGGATCCTCGTGGGGGGCTTTCTCGGGCTCGTCGCCGGCTACTACCGGGGCCGGCTCGAGAGCGTCATCGTCGCGATCCTCGACGTGATGCTGTCGCTGCCGGCGCTGGTGCTCGCGCTCTCGCTCACGATCTTCCTCGAGGAGCGGATGCAGGACGTCCTGCAGTCGAAGGAGACCGCGGGTCGGATCACGCTGACCCTCGCGCTGGGGATCATCGCCATCCCGACGCTCGCGAGGATCACGCGCGCCAACACGCTGGTGTGGTCACAGCGCGAGTTCGTGACCGCGGCACGGGCCCAGGGAGCCAAGAACTTCCGCATCATGTTCCGAGAGGTGCTGCCCAACGTCGTGCCGGCCATGGCGGCGATCGCGCTGCTCGCCATCGCCGTCGTCATCATCGCCGAGGCGTCGATCAGCATCCTCGGCGCCGGCGTCGACCTCCCCGCCCCGACCTGGGGCAACATCATCTTCGAGGGCTTCCCCGACCTCACCAACCAGGAGGCGCCGCACATCGTGTTCGAGGCCTCGGCGGTGATCTTCATCACGGTGCTGGCGCTCAACTACCTGGGCGACGCGGTGCGGGCGCGGTTCGACGTCCGGGAGGCCGGCATATGAGCCCCCGCCGGCAGCGGAAGAGCCTCGACGCCGACGAGCGGTTCCCCTCCGCGCCCCTCGACGGCCCGCTGCTCGAGGTCGAGAGCCTCAAGACCCACTTCCGCTCGCCGCGCGGGCTCGTGCGGGCCGTCGACGGGGTGAGCTTCTCGCTCGAGCGGGGGCGGACCGTCGGCATCGTGGGCGAGTCCGGCTGTGGCAAGACCGTGCTCTCGCGCTCGATCATGGGGCTGCTCCCGAAGAAGAACGTGATCCGTGAGGGATCCATCCGCTTCGAGGGACGCGAGATCGGCAACCTGGGCGACGACGACATGCGCTCGATCTGGGGCTCGCAGATGTCGATGGTGTTCCAGGACCCGATGACCTCGCTCAACCCGGTCATGCGGGTCGGGAAGCAGATCACCGAGTCGCTCCTCTACCACCTCGACATCTCGCGGAGCTACGCGAACGAGCTCGCGCTGGCGCTGTTCGCCTCGGTCGGCATCCCCGAGCCACAACGGCGGCTCAAGGAGTACCCGCACCAGCTGTCGGGCGGCATGCGCCAGCGGGTGATGATCGCGATCGCGCTCGCCTGCGGGCCCAAGCTGCTGTTCGCCGACGAGCCGACCACCGCGCTCGACGTGACCGTGCAGGCGCAGATCCTGGACCTACTCCAGTCCCAGCAGCGCGAGCGCTTCATGGCCATGATCCTTGTCACCCACGACCTCGGGGTCGTGGCCGGGCGCGCCGACGAGATCGCGGTGATGTACGCCGGCAAGGTGGTAGAGAAGGCGCCTACTCGGGTGCTCTTCACCGACATGAAGATGCCCTACACCGAGGCCCTGCTGCAGTCGATCCCGAAGCTGGCCGACGAGAGCCACACTCGGCTGCGCGTCATCGGCGGCCGGCCACCGCCACTCATCAACCCGGCGCCGGGGTGCCGCTTCGCCCCGCGGTGCCCGTACGTGCAGGACAAGTGCCGGGAGGAGGAGCCGCCGCTGCTCCCGGGCAGCACGCCCGGCCACGAGTACCGCTGCTGGTTCCCCGTCGGGACGCCCGAGGGAAAGGCGGCGCTCGAGCGCAACCGCGCCGCCGGGATCGCACCGCCGGCGACGGAAGAGGTCGCGCCGGCCGCAGGCGACGGCGCAACCACGCGAGCGCGCTCGGCGGCGGGGACCGCTCCGGCGGGAACCGGCGCGCCGGGCGAGGGAGCCATCTGATGGCCGGCAGCGGCACCGCCCACCTCCGTCCGCCCGAGGACACGCTGCTGCGGGTGGAGGACATGGTCGTGGAGTTCCCGATCGGGAAGTCCGGGCTCAAGGTCAACGCGGTGTCGGGCGTCAGCGTCGACATCAAGGAGGGCGAGACGCTCGGGCTCGTAGGTGAGTCGGGCTGCGGCAAGTCCACCCTCGCCCGCGCCGCGATCCAGCTGCCGCCCCCCACGGCCGGCAAGGTGCTCTTCGAGGGCCACGACCTCACGCAGCTGAAGGGCGAGGCGCTGCGCCGGGTGCGGCCCCGGATGCAGATGATCTTCCAGGACCCCATCTCCTCGCTGAACCCCCGCCGCAAGGTGGGCGACCTCGTAGGTGAGGGCCTGGAGATCTGGGGCATCGGCGACAAGCAGTCCCGCAAGAAGAAGGTCGACGAGGTGCTCGACGCGGTCGGCATCGACCCCGACGCGGCCCGCGGGCGTCGGCCCCACGAGTTCTCCGGTGGTCAGTGCCAGCGCATCTCGATCGCCCGGGCGGTGGTGACCGAGCCCAAGCTCATCATCTGCGACGAGCCGGTGTCGGCGCTCGACGTGTCGGTGCAGGCGCAGATCATCAACCTGCTCGCCGACATGAAGTCACGGTACGGGCTCACGCTCATCTTCATCGCCCACGACCTCGCAGTGGTGAAGAACGTGAGCGACCTCGTCGCGGTCATGTACCTCGGGAAGCTGTGCGAGTTCGGGGCGCCCGACGAGATGTACGACAAGCCGTCGCACCCGTACACCGCCGCGCTGCTCGCGGCGATCCCGGAGCCCGACCCCGACATACGCCCCACGGAGCGCGAGGTGCTCACCGGCGAGATCCCCTCACCGATCTCCCCGCCCAGCGGCTGCCGCTTCCGGACGCGCTGCCCCAAGGTGCAGGAGAAGTGCGCCGAGGAGGAGCCGGTCGTCCGCCAGATCCGGCCGGGCCGTTTCGTGGCGTGCCACTTCCCGCTGGAGGAAGGCGAGAAGCTCGACTTCGCCCACGGCGGCGACGCCGAGGTGGCGGAGGCCGCGGCGAGTTAAGGAGTCACGCCGCCTCGGCGTCGGCTTCGCCGGCTTCGGATTCGAGCGCGATCGCCAGCACGTCGCGCACGTCGTCGACGAGGTGGAACCTGAGCTGGTCGCGCACGGCCTCGGGCACGTCGTCGAGGTCGGGGCCGTTCCGGCTGGGAAGGATCACGGTCGTCAGCCCGGCCCGCTGCGCCGCGAGCACCTTCTGCTTGACCCCGCCGATCGGCAGCACCCGCCCCTGGAGCGTCACCTCGCCGGTCATGCCGACGTCGGCGCGCACCGGGCGGCCCGACAGCAGGCTCGCGAGCGCCGTGGTCATGGTGATCCCGGCCGACGGGCCGTCCTTGGGCACCGCTCCGGCCGGGACGTGGAGATGGAAGCGGCGGGTCGTCGCCAGCTCGGGGAGCCCGAGCCGGGCGCGGTGCGCCTGCACGTATGACAGCGCGATCTGGGCCGATTCCTTCATCACGTCACCGAGCTGCCCGGTCAGGGTGAAGCCGGGCTCGCCCTCCATCGCGGTCGCCTCGATGAACAGGACGTCTCCGCCGGTACCCGTGACCGCGAGCCCGGTCGCCACGCCCGGGGCGGCGGTGCGCTCGGCCGCCTCGGCGAAGAACTTGGGCCGGCCGAGCAGCAGTGGCACGCCGTCGCCGTCGACCGGCACCGGCGTGGCGGCTTCGCCTCCGGCGACCCGGGCGGCGATCTTGCGCAAGAGCTTCCCGAGCTCGCGCTCGAGGTTCCGGACCCCGGCCTCGAGCGTGTAGTCGGTGACGACGACGCGCAGGGCATCGTCGGAGACCTCGACCTCTCCGGGTGCGAGCCCGTTGCGCTCGGTCTGACGCGGCAGGAGGTGGTCGCGCGCGATCGTCACCTTCTCGTCCTCGGTGTAGCCGTCGAGCCGGACGACCTCCATCCGGTCGAGCAAGGGCCCCGGGATGGTCTCGGCCACGTTGGCGGTCGCGAGGAACAGCACCTCGGACAGGTCGAGGTCGACCTCGAGGTAGTGATCGCGGAAGGTGTGGTTCTGGGCCGGGTCCAGCACCTCGAGCAGGGCCGACGAAGGATCCCCGCGCCAGTCGGCGCCGAGCTTGTCGACCTCGTCGAGGAGCACGACCGGGTTCATCGTGCCGGCTTCCGTGACGGCGCGGACGATCCGGCCGGGGCGGGCCCCGACATAGGTGCGCCGGTGGCCACGGATCTCGGCCTCGTCGCGCACGCCGCCCAGCGCGACGCGCACGAACGTACGCCCGAGGGCGCGTGCGACCGACTCGCCCAGCGAGGTCTTGCCCACTCCCGGTGGTCCCACGAGGGCGACGATGGCGCCGGCGCCCCGACCCCCGTCGGCGGCGAGCCCCCGCTCCGAACGCAGCTTGCGCACCGCCAGGTACTCGACGATGCGGTCCTTCACGTCGTCGAGCCCGGTGTGGTCCTCGTCGAGGATCCGCCGAGCCTCGGGCACGTCGAGGCGGTCGGGCGACGACTCGCCCCACGGCACCTCGAGGAGCGTGTCGAGCCACGTCCGGATCCAGCCGTGCTCGGGGCTCTGCTCGCCGGTCCGCTCGAGTCGGTCGACCTCGCGGGTGGCGGCCTCGCGCACCGCGTCGGGTAGCGACCGCTCGGCGATGCGGCCGCGGTACTCCCCGATCACGTCGTCGTCGCCGTCCTCGCCGAGCTCCTTGCGGATGGCGGCCAGCTGCTGGCGGAGCAGGAACTCGCGCTGCGTCTTCTCGAGTCCCTCGTTGACCTCGGTGCGGATCCTCTCGGTGACCTCGAGCTCGGCCAGGGACTCGCGCGCCCACGCCAGCACCTTCGCGAGTCGGGCCTCGAGCTCGATGGTCTCGAGCAGCTCGACCTTGCGCTCGGCGGCCATGTCGCTCCAGGCCCCGAAGCCGTCGGCCAGGGCGGCGGGGTCGTCGGTGCTGCGGAGCAGCTCGGGCAGGCGCTGGGAGCGGCGACGCTCGGCGAGCACGGTCAGGACCGAGCGCAGCTCGCGCGCCAGCTCGCGTGCCCGCTCGGACCGGCCGGCGTCGTCGACGACGTCTGCCTGGACCCAGAGGCCGGGCCCGGTCCCGGTGATCCCGGCGCCGAGCACGGCCCGGTGGAGGCCGCGCAGGATCACCGCGCTGGCCCCGTTGGGAAGCTCGCCCGAGTCCTCGACCCGGGCGACGGTCCCGACCCGGGCATAGTGGCCGTCGAGGCGGGGCACGAGGATCAGCCGGCGGTCGCCGTCGAGGGCCGCGCCCGCCGCCGCCCGGGCCTCCTCGGTCTCGAGGACCAGGGTGACCACGGTCTGGGGCAGCACCACGCCCGCCGCCAGCGGCAGCAAGGGCAACGCCTGGGTATCGAGCTCGGCCATCGCTCCACCGGCCCCTCGTCGGGCCCCTCGTCGGGGCTCGATTACACGATTACGCCGACATTGCAACCCTCGCCCGCCGGAGGACATTCCCGGCCCCGGGGAAGCCCCGGGCGCCGCCACCCCGCCGTTGACACCCGGGCGCGGGGCCGTAGAGTCGGTGCACTCGACACCGGGGGGACGCCGTGGGGAGCTCGCATCGGCACGCACCGCGCCGGCGGTGGCGCCGGGTCCTGGGCGTGGTGGCGGCCCTCGGCCTCGCGG
>JBOGFI010000105.1:0-1947 GCA_050743365.1 Acidimicrobiia bacterium
GAGTGGACGCCGATGCGCACGGCGTGGCGCAACCGCCCGGCAGCGACAGCGCGATCGAGCGCCTCGAAGGCCGGGAGGTCACCGCGGTCGTCGCCGGCGAAGCAGGCGGCGTCGAAGCCGGGCTCCAGCAGCGCGCCGACGGCTGTCCCCTTGTCGACCGGGAGCGGGGGCCGGAGCTCCCGCGCCATACGGGTGGGGTAGACGGTGAGGCCGTGGCGGCGCGCGACCTCGTCGACCCACGCCGCCGCCTCCGCGTCGCGCTCGGGCGCGGTGCGCCAGTGGACCGTCACGGCGATGCCGGCCTTCCGCTCGACGAGGAGCCCCGACAGCCCTCGCTCGACCTCGTCGGCGGCCGCCGCCACCGCGTCGAGGTACGGCAGGACACGAGGGTCGGTGATCGGGCGGCCGCCTTCCATGCGCTCGAGCCCGTACTGGCCGACCAGGCTGATGCCCTCGAGGTCGAGGGCGCGGGCCAGGATCTCGACGGGCCGGCCGCTCACGACCGCCACCAGCCCGACCCGGCCCGTGAGCGCGCCGAGCGCGGCGCGTGCCTCGGGCAGCGCCACCGCATCTGCGGGGTCGTCCACGATGCCCGACAGAGAGCCGTCGAAGTCGACCAGCACCGCCGCGCGCGCGGGAGAGTCGACGAGGGGACGCAGCGCAGCCTCGAGCGTCACGGCGGAGTCGGGCGTCGGGGTGCGGCCGCGAGCGCGGGCTACTGCGCCGCCCCGAGCAACACGACGCAGTCGGCGTTCTCGGAGCCGGCCGGCGGTGGTTCCGGGAACGGCTCGACCTCGGCGCCCTCACCGACCGACAGGGCGAGCGCGTCGGCTTCCTGCTCGAACCCCTGCCGGCACTGGACCGCGACGCCGGTCCGGTCGGGGGCGTCGCTGAACCCAACCGTGTTGTAGCCCGGGTCGAGCTTCAGCGCGTTGGCCTTGTTCATGGCCGACCCCGCCGGTTGCCCGGCGTTCAGCACGAGCACGCGCACCTGCGCGGGTGGGCGGGGCTCAGCGGCGGTCGTCGCGGTGGTGCCATCGGGCGACGACGTCTCGGTGGAGCCGTTGCCACCGCCGTTGCCACCGCCGTTCCCGGCCGGGCCCGACGTCCCGTCGTCGACCACCTGGAGCAGCACGATGCCGACGATGACCGCGAGCCCGATGAGTCCCGCGCCGCGCAGGGCAGACAGCACGATCGAGCGTTGCGCGCCGCGCCTCCCGACCACCACGGGCGGCGACCCTAGTGCGGCCGCCCTGCTCACTTCGCGCGCCGCCCTTCGATGCGGGTCCGCCGGCGGTGGTCACGCATGCGGCGCGCGCGCTTTACCGTGAGCGGGTCGTACACGAGGGCGGCAGGCTCGTCGAGCAACGCGTTCAGCAGCTGGTAGTACCGAGTCCTCGAGATTCCCAACTGCTCGCGGATACCGCCCTCCTTCGACCCGGGCAGGGTCCACCACGTCCGCTCGAAGTCGAGAATGTCACGATTGCGTGCTGAGAGCTCCATCGGGTCACGATCCTGGTCTGCGCGCCGCGCGATAGCAAGCATTTCGGCAGTCACCCCGAGCCGGAGGTCGGATTCGAACCGACGGCCTGAGCTTTACAAGAGCCCTGCTCTGCCACCTGAGCTACTCCGGCACACGCACCGAGGCTACTGCCGGTGCCGCGCGACCTCGTAGCAGGCGAGCGTGGCGGCTGCCGCCACGTTCAGCGACGGGATCGCGCCGTGCATCGGGATGCGGGCGAGCACGTCGCAGCGCGCGCGGGCGAGCCGAGACAGTCCGCGGCCCTCAGCGCCGAGCACGATGAGCACGGACTGCTCGGCGACTGTGACTTCGAACAGGCTCGTATCGCCGTTGGCGTCGAGACCCACGGTCCACACGCCGGCGCGCTCGGCGCGCTCGAGCGCCGCCGGCACCCCCGCCACGACGCTCACGGGGAGGTGCTCGAT
>JBOGFI010000106.1:0-19982 GCA_050743365.1 Acidimicrobiia bacterium
CACCCGGCGAGCGCCAGCCGCCGGGGCGCCGCCCATCCCGGCGCGCGTCGCACCGCACCCGGCACGCACAGCAGGACCACGACGGCGAGGGTCATCAGGGAGATCAGGTGCGTGACCGCGAGGGCGGCCAGCGACACCCCAGCCAGGAGCACCCAACGCGCCCGCTCGTCGGCGGGGATGCGCAGCAGCGCACCGAGCGCGAGGAAGAACCACACCGCGCCCAGCTGGTGGGGCACCAGGCCGACGACGTAGAGGCCCTGGAGGCCGAGGCCGAACACGTTCGACGCCAGCAGCGCCAGCACCGCGGCGATGCCGGCAGCGCGCCGACCGAGGCCGAGCCCGCGCGCTGCGAACGCCACCGCCGCCGGGAGCGCCACGACCGACGCGATGCCGACGGCCTTCAACGCGCCCGCGTTCGACAGCGAGCCCAGCGTGACCGCCCGCATCACCGCCGCCGCCCATGCCAGACCGGGCCCGTTGAACAGGAACTCCTGGTACCCGAGGTAGAAGCGGGGGAACCAGCCGTCGAGGCGGCCGTGGGCGACGAGCTCGGCGATGCCGAAGTCGAGCCGGACCAGATGCGCCATGACGTCCTCGCCCGCCGGCGGCCTCCTGCCCCATGCGGCCCGGGTCGAGTACAGCGCGACCCCCGCGCCGACCAGCGACCCGGCGACGACGACGTTCGACCGTCGCCACCAAGCCGCGAGGCGACTCGTGATCGACGGTCTCACGCCGGCATCGTCGCACGACGTCTCCAATGCGCGGCGGCGCCGCAGGCCCCGCAAAGCAGACGTCACGGCGGCGCCGCAGGCCCCGCGCTCGCCGGACGACATCGGTGATGTGACGGCGTCGCCTTCGTGCCCCCGCTCGGCGGACAGCGCCGGGGCCCGGGCCGAGCCCACAGCTCGGCGCCCTTCGGGCTGCTCGGGTCTTCGACCCGGGTCGCGACCCGCCCGGCACAACCGTCCGGCGATCGGGGGGTCTACGGCGACGCCGTCACCTGCGATGACGCGCGGCGACGGCGGCCGCGGCGGAGCGCGCCGGTAGACTGCGACGTCACATGGGCCTGTTCCAGAAGATCCTGCACGCCGGCGAGGGCCGGAAGCTCAAGCTCGTCGAGTCGATCGTCCCCGAGGTGGGGGCGTTCGAGACCGAGATGGAGCGGCGCAGCGACGACCAGCTGCGGGCGCTGACGGCGGAGTTCCGGGCGCAGCTCGACCGACCGGGCAAGCAGGAGGATCGGGTCGCGCTCCTCGACGACCTGCTTCCCGAGGCGTTCGCCGTCGTGCGCGAGGCGGGCAAGCGCACGCTCGGGCAGCGGCACTTCGATGTCCAGATCATGGGCGGCGCCGCCCTCCACTTCGGCTGGGTGGCCGAGATGAAGACCGGCGAGGGAAAGACCCTGGTCGCGACCCTCCCGCTCTACCTCAATGCCCTCGCCGGCTACGGCGCGCACCTGGTGACCGTCAACGACTATCTGGCCAAGCGGGACGCCGAGTGGATGGGCAGCATCTACCGGTTCCTCGGCCTCGACGTCGGGATCGTCGTACCCGAGACCCACGACCACGAGGCGAAGCGGGCGGCGTACGCGGCCGACATCACCTACGGCACCAACAACGAGTTCGGCTTCGACTACCTGCGCGACAACATGGCGGTCCGGAAGGCCGACCAGGTGCAGCGCGGGCACTGCTACGCCATCGTCGACGAGGTCGACTCGATCCTCGTCGACGAGGCCCGCACGCCGCTCATCATCTCGGGCCGGGCCGACGACGCCCAGGAGCTCTACTACCAGTTCGCACGGGTGGTGAAGGGCCTGCAGCGCGATCGCGACTACGAGGTCGACGAGGCCAAGCGCACGGTCGTGCCCACCGAGGAGGGCATCGGGCGGGTCGAGGCGGCGCTCGGGATCGAGAACCTCTACGAGCACGTCAACCAGAACTTCGTCCACCAGCTCCAAGCCGCCCTGCGCGGGAGGGAGCTCTTCAAGCGGGACGTCGACTACGTCGTGCAGCAGGGCGAAGTGAAGATCGTCGACGAGTTCACCGGCCGCATCCTCGAGGGCCGCCGCTGGAGCGAGGGCCTGCACCAGGCGGTCGAGGCCAAGGAAGGCGTGAAGATCAAGTCGGAGAATCAGACCCTCGCGACGATCACGCTCCAGAACTACTTCCGCATG
Source organism: Acidimicrobiia bacterium (assembly GCA_050743365.1). Taxonomy (GTDB): domain Bacteria; phylum Actinomycetota; class Acidimicrobiia; order IMCC26256; family JACDBD01; genus JBOGFI01. Next base: position 2,174 of record JBOGFI010000106.1, read on the forward strand.
TACGAGAAGCTCGCCGGCATGACGGGCACCGCCGCGACCGAAGCGGGCGAGTTCGCGCACACGTACGGTCTCGAGGTCGTCTCGATCCCGACCAACCGCGACATGATCCGCGCCGACGAGGCCGACCTCATCTACAAGACCGAGGCGGCCAAGTTCGACTCCGTCGCTTACGACATCGCCGAGCGCCACGAGATCGGGCAGCCGGTGCTCGTCGGCACCATCTCGGTGGAGAAGTCCGAGCGTCTCGCCGGGATCCTGAAGCGGCGCGGCATCCCCCACGAGGTGCTCAACGCCAAGCAGCACGAACGGGAGGCCGGCATCGTCGCCCAGGCGGGCCGGCCCTACGCGGTCACCGTCGCCACCAACATGGCCGGCCGGGGCGTCGACATCCTCCTCGGCGGCAACCCCGAGGGGCTCGCCCGCCACGAGCTCCTGGCGTCGGGCACCACGCCCGCCGAGGCGCCCGAGCACTACGACGATCTGGTCGCGAAGTTCCGCCAGGAATGCTCGACCGAGGGCGACAAGGTACGCGAGCTGGGCGGCCTCTACGTGCTCGGCACCGAGCGCCACGAGAGCCGGCGCATCGACAACCAGCTGCGGGGCCGCTCCGGCCGCCAGGGCGACGCGGGTCAGAGCCGCTTCTACCTCTCACTCGAGGACGACCTCATGCGCCTGTTCGCCACCGGCGCGATGAACTGGGTCATGGGAAAGGCCTTCCCCGACGACGTGCCCCTCGAGGCGAAGATGGTCACCAAGGCCATCGAGCGCGCGCAGCGCACCGTGGAGGACCGCAACTTCGAGATCCGCAAGGACGTCCTCAAGTACGACGAGGTGATGAACGAGCAGCGCAAGGTGATCTACCGGCGCCGCCAGCAGATCCTCGACGGCGGCGACCTGCGCGAGGACGCGTTCGAGGCCATCGAGGCGGCGGTGCAGCACGCGGTCGAGACCTGGTGTCCCGGCGAGTTCCCCGAGGATTGGGACCTCGAGGAGCTCCACCGCCAGATCCAGGTCACCTACCCCACGAGCATCGCCCTCGAGCAGCTGAAGGACGTCGTGCAGCGGGACGGGCTGATCACGCTGCTGACCGACGACGCGCTGGCGCAGTACGAGGCCAAGGAGCAGGCGATCGGGGCCGAGACCCTGCGGGAGATCGAGCGCCGCGTGATGCTCTCGGTCATCGACCAGCACTGGCGCGAGCACCTGTACGAGATGGACTACCTACGGGAGGGCATCAACCTGCGCGCCATGGGCCAGAAGGACCCGCTGGCCGAGTGGCAGCGCGAGGGCTTCGACATGTTCGCCGCCATGATGGACGGCATCCAGGACAACTTCGTCCGGTACGTGTCGCACCTCCAGGTCGTGACCGACGACGCCCCCCGCTCGCGCACCCGCAACATTCGGTACAGCGCGGCCGAGAACCCGGTGCAGGGCGCCGGCGCGTTGCGGGCCGCCGCCGCCGGGGGCCCGCCTCCCGAGGTCGACGATGACGGGCAGGTCGACCTCGGCGGTGCGCAGCCGCCGCTCGGCGATATGCAACCGCCCCTCGGCGGTGTGCAACAGCCGCCCGCCGAGGCGCCGCCCGAGGACGTGCCCCAGCAGCCGGTGAGGGTCGAGAAGACGCCCGGCCGCAACGAGCCCTGCTGGTGCGGCAGCGGCAAGAAGTACAAGCTCTGCCACGGCCGCTGAATCGGCGCCTCCCGGCGCGCCTCCGCTTCGATGCGCGACTTCACCGAACCGCTTGCCGACCTCCGCCGCCGCGTCGACGAGGCGCGCCGGTACCTGCGGATCGACGCCGCCCGCGCCCGGCTGTCGGAGCTCGAGGCCCGGGCCAGCCGGCCCGACCTCTGGGACGACGCCGATGCCGCGCGGCAGGTGACGACGGAGCTGGCACGCGTGCGCGACGACATCGAGCTGGTCGAGCGCCTCGACCGGAAGGTCTCCGACGTCGAGACGCTGTTCGAGCTCGGCCGGGAGGAAGGCGACGACTCGGTCGAGCCCGAGCTCGCTGCCGGCGTCGGCGCGCTGGCCGCCGAGCTCGACAACCTCGAGCTGCGGGCGCTGTTCACGGGCGAGCACGACGAGCGGGACGCGATCTGCGAGGTGCACTCCGGCGCCGGCGGCACCGACGCTCAGGACTGGACCGAGATGATGCTGCGCATGTACACGCGCTGGGCCGAACGGCGCGGGTTCGAGGTCGAGCTCGACGAGGTGCAGGCCGGCACCGAGGCTGGCATCACGTCGGCGACCTTCACCGTGAAAGGGCGCTACGCCTACGGCCTGCTCTCGGGCGAGAAGGGCGTGCACCGCCTCATCCGGATCTCACCGTTCGACGCCAACGCGCGGCGCCAGACGGCGTTCGCGTCGTTCGATTCCGTCCCCGCGCTCGACGAGGCCGAGGAGCCAGAGATCGACGCCGCCGACCTGCGCGTCGACACGTACCGGTCGTCGGGCGCCGGGGGACAGCACGTGAACGTGACCGACTCGGCGGTGCGCATCACGCACCTGCCGACCGGGATCGTGGTGTCGTGCCAGAACGAGCGGTCACAGACCCAGAACAAGGCGCGCGCCCGGCAGATCCTGGCGGCACGGCTCGCCGAGCGTCAGCGCGTCGAGCGCCGGCAGGAGCTCGACCTGCTCTCGGGGGACAAGAAGGACGTGGCGTTCGGGAGCCAGATCCGCACGTACACGCTGGCGCCCTACCAGCTCGTGAAGGACGAGCGCGGCATCCACGAGACCGGCAACGTGCAGGCGGTGCTCGACGGCGACCTCGACGGGTTCATCGAGGGCTATCTCCAATGGCGGCGCCGGCAGGGCGACCATGCCGCGGACTAGTTTGACGCGCGTCCGTCCCGGAACGCGGCGGGTTCGGCTGCTAGCCTCGGCGTGATCTCATTTTCCGTCGTGTTGACTGGCGCATGATCCGGTTCGAGAACGTCACCAAGATCTACAAGGGTGACATCGTCGCGCTCCGCGACGTGTCGTGCGACGTCCAGAAGGGCGAGTTCGTGTTCCTGGTCGGCCCGTCGGGGTCGGGAAAGTCGACCGCCCTGCGCCTGCTGCTGCGGGAGGAGACGGCGACCAGCGGGCGGATCATCGTGGCCGGCCGCGACGTCTCGCGCCTCAGCCAGTGGAAGGTGCCGCAGTTGCGCCGCAACATCGGCTGCATCTTCCAGGACTACAAGCTGCTCCCCAACAAGACCGTGTACGAGAACGTGGCGTTCGCCGCCGAGGTGATCGGCCGGCCCCGCCACGTCGTCAGGGCGCAGGTGCCGCAGATCCTCGACCTGGTGGGGCTGGCGAAGAAGGCCGACCGCTTCCCCTCGGAGCTCTCAGGTGGCGAGCAGCAGCGGGTGTCGATGGCGCGGGCGTTCGTGAACCGTCCGCTCATCCTGCTGGCCGACGAGCCCACCGGGAACCTCGACCCGGCCACGAGCGTCGGCATCATGCGCCTCCTCGACCGGATCAACCGGACCGGAACCACGGTGATGATGGCGACCCACGACGAGCGCATCGTCGACGCCATGCGTCGCCGCGTCATCGAGCTCGACCACGGCGCCATGGTCCGCGACCAGGTCCGAGGCGTCTACGGAGTCGGGAGCTGAGACGCGTGTACAAGCTGAGCTACTTCGTGCGCGAGACCCTGATCTCGCTGCGCCGCAACCTGCTCATGACGCTGGCGGGGATCCTCACGGTCACGGTGTCGCTCATGCTCTTCGGCGGGATCCTCCTGTTCCAGAAGTGGGTCGACCACGGGACGCAGCGGTGGAAGAACGGGGTCGAGTTCGAGGTCTTCATGACCGTGAACCCGACCGAGGGACAGATCGAGGGCGTGCGGGAGGAGCTCGAGTCCGACACCCAGGTCAAGCGATCCTTCTTCTTGACGAAGCAGGACGCGTACGACGAGTTCAAGCGGCTGTTCGCCGACAAGCCCGACCTGGTGGAGGCGACGAGCGCCGAATCGCTGCCGCCGTCGTTCCGAGTCGCGCCGGAGCGCGTCGAGGACACCGACGACCTCAAGGCTCGCTATAACACGCTGGCCGGCGTCGACTCGGTGATCACGGCCGACGAGGCCGTCAGGGACCTGGTCGAGGTGACGGGCTTCCTGCGCTGGGCGTTCATCGGGCTGTCGCTCGTGCTCCTGGCCTCGGCGTTGTTCCTCATCGTCAACACCATCCGTATCGCGACGTTCGCGCGCCGGCGCGAGATCGAGGTCATGAAGCTCGTGGGCGCGTCGAACTGGTTCGTGCGCATCCCCTTCATGGCCGAGGGCCTCGTGCAGGGGACGCTGGGAGCGGGCATCGCCTTCGGCGGGATGTTCGTGCTGCAGCGCCTGTTCGAAACGATCGAGAACCGCGAGGGCTTCTTCGTCGGCTTCTACGTGACGCCGAACAACGCCGGCACCATCGGCGTGGTCCTGCTCGTGGTCGGCGCGTTCATCGGCGTGTTCGGCTCCTCGGTGGGCCTGCGGAGGTTTCTCAGGGTCTGATCCTGGGCATGCTCGGCCCTGCGCCGCCGCTGGCCGTCACGGATACCGGCCCGATCCCGGGAGCCTGCCGTGACGGTTGTTGCCTCTGTTGCTCGTGTTGTTTAGGCTCGGAACCCTCGTGACCCCCGTCCGATCGATCCGCTACGTGGTCGCGCTCGTCCTCGTGGCGGGGGTGTCGGCGTTCGGCGCCGGCGCCGGCGCCCAGCAGGACCCCGATCCGAAGTCGGAGGCGCAGCTCAAGGCGGCCATCGGGGAGGCCTCGCAGGCGGAGATCGCCCTCCTCACCGAGGTCCAGGACGTCAAGGCGCGCCGGTCGGTGCTCGAGGCGCGCGCCCGGGAGCTCGGCGCCAAGGTCGCCGACGCCACCGCCCGTCAGCGCGAGGCCGAGGCCGAGGTGGCGCGCATCGACGCCGAGCTCGTCCCCCTCCTACAGGAGGTCGCGCGCCTCGAAGGCGAGATCGCCGCGTCGCGCGACGACTTCGAGAACGCCGCCGCGGCGCTGTACCGCAACGCGAGCGGTGGCGACATCCTCCCGGTGTTCTCGCACACCGATGGCGACGCCACCTCCGTGGTCGAGGGCGACCGGTACCTGCGTCAGGTGTCGAAGGATGCCCAGGCGGACGCCGATCGCCTCGACGAGCTCAAGGACGATGTCGAGGCGGCCAAGGAGGCGCTCGACGAGCAGCGGCGGCTGGCGGACGCGGCCCGGGCCGCGGTGGAGGCCGAGCGGGCCGACGTGGAGCGGCTGCGGGCCGAGGCGGAGCCGGCCCGGGCGGCCGCCGAGACCGAGGAGGCCCACGAGGCGCAGCTCCTCGACGAGGCGCAGGCCCGCAAGGCGGAGTTCGAGGCCGAGCTCGCCTCCCTCCAGGCCGAGCAGGCCGCGCTGGCCCAGACCGTCAGCCGGGGCAGCGGGGGCGGCGGTGGGGGCAGCGGGAACGGCCGTTTCATCTGGCCCTGCAACGGGCCGATGGTCAGCGGCTTCGGCTACCGCACCCACCCGATCTCGGGAACCCAGAGGATGCACAACGGAGTCGACATCGGCTGCGGCTACGGCGCCCCCATCGTGGCCGGCGGCAGCGGCGTGGTCGTCGAGGCGGGCTGGCGCGGCGGCTACGGCAACGCCGTCGTCGTCGACCACGGCGACGGTCTTGCCACCTTGTACGCCCACCAGTCGAGCCTGGCGGTGTCGCCGGGCCAGAGCGTGGCCACGGGCGAGGTCGTCGGCTACGTAGGCTCCACCGGCTACTCCACTGGTCCGCACCTGCACTGGGAGGTGTGGGTCAATGGCAGCCCGGTGAACGCCATGGGTTACGCCTAGCAACCCCGAGCGTCGGCGGCTACTTGTTCGGCTGCGGCGTCACCCGCAGGTACGGCTTGAGCGTCTTCCAGCCCTTGGGAAACTTGCCCTTGGCGTCCTCGTCGCTGATCGCGGGGAGGATGATCGTGTCGTCGCCGTCCTTCCAGTCGACCGGCGTCGACACGGAGTAGTTCGCCGTGAGCTGGAGCGAGTCGACCACCCGTAGCAGCTCGTCGACGTTGCGGCCCGTGCTCTGCGGGTAGGTGATGATGAGCTTCACCTTCTTGTCGGGCCCGACGATGAAGACGTTGCGGACCGTGACCGTGTCGCTGGCGTTGGGGTGGATCATGTCGTAGAGCCCGGCGATCTTGCGGTCGGCGTCGGCGATCATGGGGAAGTTCGGGGCGGTGCCCTGCGTCTCCTCGATGTCCTTCGACCAGCCCTCGTGTGACTCGAGCGGGTCGACGCTGATGCCGATGAGCTTCACGCCGCGCTGGTCGAACTCCGACTTGCGCCTCGCCAGCGCCCCGAGCTCGGTGGTGCAGACCGGGGTGAAGTCCTTGGGGTGGGAGAACAACATCCCCCAGCTGTCGCCGAGGTACTCGTGGAAGCTGATCGTGCCTTCGGTCGTGTCGGCGGTGAAGTCGGGGGCTTCGTCGCCTAATCGAATCGCCATCTTGTGCCTCTCCTCGCTGGTAGGGAATCGGGTCGCTGCTTCTGAGCGCGGTCGGCCAAGATATCGGTGACCTGTCGCAAAGTCGATCCGTTGACCGCGCCCACCCTCCCTCCCGACGCGACGCCACCCCGCCGCCGGTCCGCACGTGCCGCGGCCGCGTTGCGCACGCTCGCCGTCGACCTCACCCCGCTGCGGCGCCACCGCGACTTCCGGCTGTTGTGGACGGGCGAGCTCGTGTCCCAGGCCGGCTCGCAGATCACGCTCGTGGCCGTGTTCATCCAGGTCTTCCGGCTGACGGGCTCGTCGGCGGCGGTGGGGCTCATTGGGCTGGCGCAGCTCGGCCCGCTGATCATCGTGACGTTGCTGGGGGCGCCGCTGATCGACCGGGTCGACCGCCGACGCCTCATGGTCTTCGCCGCCGGGGGCCAGGCGGTCGCGTCGGGCGTGCTGCTCCTCGGCGCGCTCGCGGGCCGCCCCCCGCTCGCGCTCGTGTACGCGGCTGCCGGCCTCGCCGGTGGCCTGGCCGGGTTCTCGCTCTCGACCCGCTCGGCGGTGACGCCCAACACCGTGCCCGCCGGGCAGCTCTCGCAGGCGCTCTCCCTCAACCAGGTGATGTGGCAGACGTGCCAGATCGTGGGTCCCGCGCTCGGCGGCGTGATCGTCGCGCGCTTCGGGCTGTCGTGGGCGTACGGGCTCGACGTCGCCAGCTTCGGCGGCACCATCGTCACCGCGCTGCTCATGACTCCACAGCCGGCGCAGCGCAGCGAGGCGGCCGAGCAGCCCCCGCCCGGCTGGCGTGGCATCGCCGAGGGCTTCCGCTACCTGCGCGGCCGGCGGGTGCTCCAGTCGACCTTCACGGCCGACCTCGTCGCCATGATCTTCGGGATGCCCCGGGCGCTGTTCCCGGTGCTCGCACTCACGCAGTTCCACCGGGGCGAGGAGGTGGTCGGGGCGCTGTTCTCGTCGGTGGCCGTCGGCGCGCTGCTCGGCGCGCTCACGACCGGGTGGGTCGGACGCGTGCGCCGCCAGGGCCTCGCCGTCCTCGTCGCGGTGGGCGTGTGGGGGCTCGGGATCGTCGCCTTCGGGCTGGTCGGCGACGCCCTGTGGCTCGCGCTGGGGTGCCTCGCGGCCGCGGGGGCCGCCGATGTCATCTCGGCCGTGTTCCGGGGGACCATCCTCCAGCAGTCGGTGCCCGACGACCTCCGCGGGCGCCTGTCGGCGCTCCACATCGTGGTTGTCACCGGCGGCCCCCGCCTCGGCGACTTCGAGGCGGGCGTGGTCGCCTCGATCTTCACGCCGACCGTCTCGGTGGTGTCGGGCGGCCTCGCTTGCGTCGCCGGCGTTGTCGCCCTGGCCGCGGCGGTACCGGAGTTCGCCCGCTACGAGGCTCCGCAAGGCTCGGAGCCGGTACCTTGACCGGCGTGCACACGATCTCCTACGACGATGCCGGCATGGTTGTGCGCGGCGACCTCGTTGCTACCCACAAGGCCGCCTGGGACCGTCTCGCCCGGGCCGGCACCTGGTGGACAGGACGCGACCGCGTCGCGATCGCGGCCGAGACCCGCCGGGCGGCAAGGTGCGGGCTGTGCGCTGATCGCAAGGCTGCCGTTTCTCCCTACGCCGTCGACGGCGAGCACGCCCGGGTCAGCGCCCTGGCCGAGCCCCTTGTCGACGCCGTGCACCGCATCGCCACCGACCCGGGGCGGCTCACCGAACGCTGGTACCGCGAGCTGGTCGACGGGATCCTCGACGACACCCAGTTCGTGGAACTGGTCGGGGTCGTCATCACGGTTGTGGGTGTCGACACCTTCGCCCGCGCGCTGGGGGTGCCGGCGCCGGAGCTCCCCGCGCCGGACGAGGGCGAGCCCACGCGGGTCCGCCCGCCCGGCGCGCGCGTGGACGGGCACTGGGTGCCGAGCATCCCGTCCGGGGCGGGTTCGGGCGTACCGAACATCCGGCGCGCCCTCAGCCTCGTGCCCGCAGAGGCGCGCGCCTTCGAGGAGATGGGCGCGGTCATGTACCTCCCCCTCGACGACCTCATGGACTTCGAGCGAGGCCGGGCGCTCAGCCGTCCGCAGATGGAGCTGCTGGCCGCCCGGGTCTCGGCCCTCAACCAGTGCTTCTACTGAACGACCGCCCACAGCACGCTGCTCCGGGTGAGCAGCGACGTGAGAGGCGAGCCCGCCGAGCTCGGACCCGTCATGGGCGGTGGCGCCGACACCGGCGTCCCGCACGGGCCCGAGCTCCTAGCGTTCGCCGAGGCGGTCGTGGGCGACGGGGTGAGCGATGGCGACATCGCCGCGACCCGTGCGGAGCTCCTCGAGCGGATCGGGCCCGACGCGCTGGTGGATGCCGCCGCGATCGTGGCCGGCTTCGACGCCACCGACCGGATCGCCGATGCCACCGGAACCCAGCTCGATGACTACCTAGAGAACGGCACCGTCGAGCTGCGCGCCGAGCTCGGGATCGACGCCCTGGCTTCGCTCGGCTCAGTGTGACGTGACGCCGGCGGGCTACTCGGGGACGCCGCTGCCGAAGAAACTCGGCATCAAGGAGGACGCGCGCCTGGCGATCGTCGGGGAGGTGCCGAAGGGCTTCGACCGCACACTCGGCAAGCTGCCAGCGGGCGTCGAGGTGCGCCGTCAGACGCGCGGAAGCGCCGACGTGCTCGTCTGCTTCGTGACCCGCCGGGCCGAGCTCGCCCGCCGCTTCCCCGGCCTGAAGCGGGCCCTCGAGCCCGACGGCGGGCTGTGGGTCGCCTGGCCCAAGCGGGCGGCGGGTGTCCCCACCGATATGACCGAGGACGTCGTGCGCGAGATCGCCATCCCGGGCGGCCTGGTCGACAACAAGGTGTGCGCGATCGACGAGACGTGGTCGGGGCTGCGCCTCGTCTACCGCGTCGCCGACCGGCCCGCCGGTACGCCGCGCAAGGGTGCGTAGACGACGTACTCCCCGTGCTCGAACCGCACACTGGTTTCGGGCGAGAGTCGCTTGAGGAAACGCACCGCGGCGCTGTTCTCGCCCAAAACGACAGCCGTGAACGCGACGAGCCCGCGACGCGCCCCAAGCTTGCCCAGCCGCAGGAGCAGTTCGGTCCCAAGGCCGCTGCCCTGCCAGGCGTCCTCGACGGTGATCGCGACCTCGGCCTCTTCGGCGCCGGCCCGGCCCTCGTACTGCGCGACCCCGACGACCTCGCCATCGGCCGCCACCGCCACCAACGCCTCACGCGTCTCGTGGTTGACCGCAGAGATGTGCATGAGCATCTCGTCGCGCGGCGTCGGGATCGGCGCGAAGAACCGGTGATACTCGGTCTCGGGCGAGAGCCGGTCGAACATGCGCCGCAGCTTGAAAGCGTCGGTCAGCTCGAGCGGGCGGACGGTGACGGTCGCGCCGTTCTGGAGGCCCACGAGCTCGCCGAGGGCGGGCGCGGGCGGCGTCGCTGCGGGGGGCACTGCTGCGTACGCCATCACGCGCCCGCTCTCAGCGAGTCGACGTGGGCCTTCAGGTGAGCGGTGGCTCGGCGCATGTGCGCGGGCTTCTGCATCAGCCGGCTGAGCATGAGCGCGCCTTCGAGCGTGGCGGTGAGCACGGTCGCCAGCTCGTAGGGGTCGGTGTCGGTGCGCAGCTCACCGCGCTGCTTGCCCGTCTTCACGATCGACCCGATGAGACGGTGCCAGGAGTCCATGGCCTTGCGGGCGTGGCCGCAAAGCTCGGGGTTGGTGTCGTCCGACTCGAGGGCGGTGTTGGCGACCGGGCAACCGCCGGGGACGTCGGGGTGGCCCTCCAGGTCAGCGAACGCGTCGATGACGGCGACCAGTCGGTCGGCCGCGTGCTCGGGGCTGTCCAGCGCGCGCGCGAAGCGGTCGACGAGCAGCGAGACGGAGTAGTCGAGCGCCTCGATCGCCAGCGCCTCCTTGCTGCCGAAGTGGTTGTAGATGCCCCCCTTCTCCAGCCCGGTGGCCGCGACGAGCTCGTTCATCGAGGCGCCGGCGAAGCCCCGCTGGTTGAATACCGGCGCGGCCCGCTCGACGATGCGCCGGCGGGTGCGCTCGCCCTTGCGGGGCTTGCTCTCGGTGGTGACGGTGTCCATGCCGGGGCCTCGATGTCCGGTGTGTCGGGTGGCACAAAAGATACCGACCGTTCGGTCGGATCTTGACGCGTCGGAGCCCGGGACGCAAGTCCGGAGGCGGTGACGTCCGCCACAGGTACGGTGCGCCCCGTGTGCGGGCGCTACGTCCAGGCGTCGTCGCCGGAGCTGCTGGCCGAACGCTTCGGCGTCGACGAGGTGAGGGTCGAGGACCACGAGCCCCACTACAACGTGGCGCCCCGGGCGGAGGTCCCGGCGGTCCGGCGGCGCCAGGACCGCAAGATCCTCTCCCGCCTGCGCTGGGGCCTGGTGCCGTCGTGGGCGAAGGACCCCAAGATGGGCGATCGCCAGATCAACGCCCGGGCGGAGTCGGTGGCCGACAAGCCTGCGTACCGAACTGCATTCGCGAGGCGTCGCTGCCTGATCCCCGCCGACGGGTTCTACGAGTGGCAGAAGCCGCCGGGCAAGACGCGCAAGCAGCCGATGTTCGTGCATTTGCGTTCGGGCGAGCCGATGGCCTTCGCCGGGCTGTGGGAGATCTGGAAGGACCCGAAGGCCGAGGGCGAGGACGAGGGGTGGCTGCGGTCGTGCGCCATCGTCACCACCGATGCCAACGACCTGCTCGCGCCCATTCACGACCGGATGCCGGTGATCCTCCCCGAGTCGGCCTGGGCCACCTGGCTCGACCCCGACGCCGAACCCGCCGTACTCCACGAGCTCCTCGTTCCCGCCCCCGATGACCTCGTCGCCGTCTATCCGGTGAGCCCGCTCGTGAACAGCGCCGACAACGACGGCCCTGAGCTCGTGCAACCGATAGAGCCGGACCCGGAACTGGAGGCACCGTGACCCACGACGACTACATCGCCGCCCTGCGCTCGAACGCCGCCGCCCTCGCCGACGCGGCGCGCGGGACGGAGATGGATGCGCGGGTGCCGTCGTGCCCGGAGTGGACGGTGCACGCGCTGCTCGAGCACATCGGGGGCATCACCGGTGGGTGCGCGGCAACCTCGACCGGACGCCCGACGAGGGCATGCAGCCCCTCGGTGCCTACGAGCCCGCGCCCGAGGGCAGCGCCGCGGCCGACTGGGTCGCGCAGGGCGCGGCTGCGCTCGCCGACCGCCTCGCCGCGGTCGGCCCCGACCAGCGCTGCTGGACGTGGGTCCCCGACCTCGCCACCACCGGCTTCTGGGCCCGCCGCACCTCGAACGAGACCGCGGTGCACCGATGGGACATGCAGAACGCCGCCGGCTCCGCCTCGCCGATCGACGCCGCGCTCGCGGTCGACGGCATCGCCGAGCACCTCGCGATCGTGCAGATGGGCTTCCTGGGACCGCAGCCGACCGGGACGGGCGAGACCGTCCACCTCCATGCGACCGACGCCGCCGGCGAGTGGCTCGTGCGCCTCGCCGCCGACGGCATGCAGGTCACTCCGGAGCACGCCAAGGGCGACGTCGCGATGCGGGGCCCGGCATCCGATCTCCTCCTCGTCGTGCTCAACCGCGTGCCCGCCGCGACCGTCGAGGTGTTCGGTGACGAGCAGCTGCTGGCGCGCTGGCTCGAGCAGACGAAGTTCGGCTAGCGCGGCTCCAACGCGTTGCGGAGCACGTCGATGACGTGCTCGCGGCGCTCCTTCAGCGCGACCGGGCTGAGCGGGTCGTCGTCGACGAGCGAGCTGATCAGCGGGGCGTCGGACAGGTAGGAGAGGATCGCCCCGTACCCGGTGAGGAGCAGCTGCCGGGCGTCGTAGTATCGGAGTCGCCCCACCTCCATCTCCCGCTCGAGGAAGGCGGTGCCCCGCTCGAAGAGCGGCCGGAGGGCGACGCCCAGCTCCTCGGTGAGGATGGGCCCGCCATCGAGCGCCTCGCGCCGGGCCAGGCGCACGAACTCGGGATGCTCCTCGAAGAACTGGAAGGCCGCCCTCAGCACCCGCTCGACCTGAGGCCAGCCGTGCCGGTCCTTGGGGGCGACGGCCTCCTCGACGAGCGCCACCCAGTCGGCGAAGGAGTCGAGCACCACCGCGTGGTAGAGGGCCGCCTTGGACGGGAAGTGGTGCAGCAGGCTGGGGCGGCGGATGCCGACCTCGTCGGCGATCTCGCTGAGGCTGGTCCCGGCGTAGCCATGCTCGGCGAACCGGCGCAGGGCGACCTCGAGGATCAGGGCCTTCGTTCCCTGGCCGTTTCCGTCCATGCCACTCCAGACTAGCCTACCTACCAGTAGGTAGACTAAGATCGGGACGATGGATACATGGTCGCTCTGGAGCCGCCCCGTGAGCCTCGTGGTCGCGGTCCTCGCCGGGCTCGCGGTGACGCAGCTCGCCACGTTCGCCACCACGGTCTACCTGCACCGGGGGCTCGCGCACCGGGCCTTGTCAGTGGGGAGCCCGGCTGCGCCGCTGTTCCGGTTCGTCATCTGGATCACCACCGGGATGCGACCGCGCGAGTGGGTGGCGGTGCACCGCCGGCACCACGCCAACACCGACACCGCCGACGACCCTCACAGCCCCGCCGTCGTGGGCTTCTGGCGGGTCCAGCTGGCCAACGCCGCCCTCTACCGGCGTGTCGCCCGCGACCGGGTCTCGGTGTCGCGGTACGCGCGCGACCTCCCCTCCGACCGCTACGACCGCCTCTTCTTCGACCACGCGCTCGTCGGGCTCGCGATCGGGATCGCGATCCTGTGCGTCACGCTCGGGTGGAGGACGGGTCTGGTGGCCGCGGCGATCCACGCGGTCAGCTACCTGATGCTGAGCGGTGCGATCAACGCGGTCGGGCACACCCGGGGGCGGCGTCCCCATGACAACTCCGGCACCAACGGGCAGCTCCTCGCGCTGCTGACCGCCGGTGAGGGCCTTCACAACAACCATCACGCCGCGCCCACCTCGGCGCGGTTCGCGCTCGGGCGCCGTGAGGTCGACCCGGGCTGGTGGCTCGTCCGTGTCCTCGTCCGCTGCCGCGTCGCCACCATCCGCCACGACGAGGTCAAGCTGAAGCAAGCCGCGTAGGGCCCGCGCGATCACCCTGCGGTCGGCGCGAGGTCCCGCATCGCCTGCCGGGCGTCGTCGGGGCCTGCCATGATCGCCGGTGCCGGTGTCGTCACGCCGTTCTGGGCGTAGCGGGCGAGATGGGCGCGGCAGTCGGCCGGCGAGCCGTGCACGATGAGCTCGTCGACGAGCGAATCGGGGATCGCCGCGGTGGCGGCCTCGCGATCGCCCGCCCGCCACGCGTCCCACATCGGCCGCAGCACCTCGCCCCGCCCCAGCCACTCGTGGAACTCCGCGTACACGGGCACGTTGAGGTAGGCGGCGAGGGCCCGCCGGCCGACGAACCGCACCACCTCCTCGTCCTCGGTCGGCAGCACGAAGATGCGGGCGACGATCTCCTTGCCGTCGCCGACGTGGGGCACGACCGTCTTGACGTCGTCGGCCGACAGCCAGTTGATGATGGCGCCGTCGCCGTCCCGTCCCGCCAGCCTCAGCATGCCGGGTCGCAGGGCGGCCACGAGGATCGGCGGCATCTCGTCGACGCGGATGCCGAGCCGGAAGCCCTTGACCGCGAACGTCTCGTACTCGTGCGTGACCTTCTCACCCGCCAGGGCGGCGCGCAGGAAGCGGATGGTGTCGCGCACCCGCTGGTACGGGAGCTCGAACGGGATGCCGTTCCAGTTCTCGACGATCACGTTCGAGGACGTGCCGATCCCGAGGGCGAACCGGCCCGGCGCCGCCTGCACCATGCTGGCGACCGTCGCCGCCAGGGTGGCGGCGCCTCGGGTGAACGCGGGCACGATCGCCGTGCCCAACCGGAGCGTGGGTGCCCACGCCGCCGCCAGCGCCAGCGGCGTGAAGGCATCCGCGCCACCCGACTCGGCCGACCACAGGTCGGTGTAGCCGAGCGCCTCGGCCTCCTCGAACCATTCGCGGTGCTCGTGGAGCGGGACACCCTCGAACGGAACCGTGATCCCATGCCGCTGCATGCCTTCCCCTCTGGTCGCGCTCGCTCGGCGGCAGGGTACCTGCCGCCGCTCTCCGGGACGCTCGCCGCTCCCGCGCAATGCCGGCTGCGAGTCGCGGGCTGGCAGGCCTTTAGTGGCCCTCTCTCCATTGACGGACGATGGCCGACTGGCTGGCGGTGCCGAGCAGCGTGCCGTCCTCGGCCCACAGGTGCACGAGCCCGTGCCCAAAGCCGTCGGCGACCGCGTGCACGCGCACGTCGGCCAGGATCCATTCGGTGGGGTGGCGGCTCGCCACCCGCAGGGTGTTGTCGAGGCTGTTGCTGCCGGTGCGCTGGCCGAGCGCCTGCCCGATGCCGAACGGCACGTAGTCGCCGACGATCGCGAGGGCGGCGGCCGACATCTCGAGGTCCGGTAGCCGCGCCCACAGCGCGGCGCGACCGTTGCCGGGCGCACCGGGAAGCTCCTCGAAGTCGCGGGCGTCGGCGATGCGCATGTCGAGGCGCTCCATGATCGTGCCGCGGTGGCGGCCCTCGAGCGGGCGCCGGCGACACTCGTCGGGCGGCGGCACGTCGGGCCGGATCGCCCACGCGCCCGCCCACGGCAGCGAGCGGCGGCCGAGCGCCGCGTTCACGGTCAGGATCTCCTCGCCGTCGACCCGCGCCACGGCGCGGCCTTGCGACACCTGGTGACCGCGCACGGCCTCGACGATGTCGAGGTCGATCACCGAGGGCGGTCGCGCGAACGATAGGTACTGCGCCGTCGCCCACACGAGGTCACGCCCCGTCGCGCGCTCCAGCGCCTCGATGGCCGCGCCGAGCCCGCAGCCGCCGAACAGCGCGCCCATCCCGGAGCACAGCTCGGGGATCACCGGGAGGTGCCAGCAACGGGGGTCATCGGTCGTCTGCAGGCCGAAGAAGCCGACGGCGTCCACAGCCGCCGACTCTATGGCCTCGCGCGCGATTCGCCCTTTAGTGGCGTGCCAGAATGTCCGATCTTCGTATCCATCGGGAGGATGACGACGTGCGTCGATCGCTGACTGTGCTCGCGTGTGTGGTGGCGCTCGTCGCCGCGAGCTGCGGCGGCGGGGGCGGCGGTGATGGCGGCATCCTGGGCGGCGGCAAGGAGAGGTCCGGCAAGGAGAGCAAGGAGGGGAGCGTCGGCGAGGCCTCCCGGTCGGCCGAGGAGGAGGCGGCGGAGGCGGAGGCGGAGCCGGTCACCTACCAGGAGGCCATCGAGCTCACGGTCCAGGATCTCGAGGTCTATTGGACGGACCAGCTGCCCGAGGTCTACGGCATCGGGTACGAGGAGATCGCCGAGGTCATCCCCTACGACTCCACGACCGACTTCACCGATCTGGGCGAGTGCTTCGAGGGCGCCGCCTACGAGGACGTGGCCGAGAACGCCTTCTACTGCTCGCTCGACGACGTCGTCGCCTACGACGACGAGACGCTGTTCCCCCGGTTCTACGAGGAGTTCGGCGCCTTCGCCATCGCGCTGGCGCTGGCGCACGAGTGGGGCCACGCCATCCAGGCCCGCGTCGCGTACGAGGCGCCGACGGTGCTGAGCGAGACCCAGGCCGACTGCTTCGCCGGCACCTGGGCCTCCCATGTCGACGCCGGAAGGAGCGACCTGCTCTCGCTCGACCCCGGCGACCTCGAGATCGGCCTCACCGGCCTGCTCGAGGTGCGGGACCCGATCGGGACGGACCCGACCGAGGAGGGCGCCCACGGCAGCGGCTTCGACCGCGTGGGCGCGTTCCAGGAGGGCTTCAACAGCGGCGTGGAGCGCTGCAAGGACTGGGACGTGAACCCACCCCAGATCACCGAGATCCCGTTCACCGACGAGATCGATCTCGCCAACGAGGGCAACCTGCCCCTCGACGGGCCCGGCGGCGATCCCGACGACGCATTCGACGTCGCCGTCGAGGACCTCGACCTGTACTGGTCGCAGTTCGAGGAGCTGTCGCCCTACGAGACCGTCAGCGACGTGATTCCCTACGACTCGTCCGACCGGGACTCGCTGCCGCCGTGCGAGAGCCTCGACCTCAGGCCCAGGAACCGCGACGCCTACGCCGACTCGGTCTTCTACTGCGCCGACGACGACTTCATCGCCTACGAGGAGTCGCTCTTCGAGACGGTGCACGAGGACATCGGCGACGGCGCCATCATCTTGCTGCTCTCGAACGCATGGGCATCGGCGATGCAGGCGCGTCTCGGGATCGAGGGCGAGGGCCTGGGCCTCCAGGCCGACTGCTTCAGCGGCTCCTACACCGGGAGCATCCCCATCGACGAGATCACGGCCGCCAACGGCACCGCGACCAGCCGGGAGGCGAATCTCCAACTGTCACCGGGTGACCTCGACGAGGTGGTGCAGGGGTTCCTGCTCTTCGGCGATCCCCCCGAGGCCGAGGAGGCCTCGCGCGGCACCGCCTTCGACCGGCTGGACGCCTTCCGCAACGGCTTCCTGAACGCGGAGGCGGTCTGCCTCGAGATGGTCGGGTGACGGCCCGCCCCTGACGGCGCTCAGCCGCCTCCGACCGACAGGGCCCGCGTCGCCTCGAGCCGCACCCGGAAGTCGGGATCGTCGCCGCAAGCCTCCACCGCGACGCGGCTCCGGTCGACGCCGAGGTCGGTGATGCCGCGAAGTGCCTTCCAGCGGGCCCAGCCGTCGGTGTCGCCCAGGGCCCGCTCGAGCAGCGGCCGCAGCTCCTCGCGCCGGGCGTCGACCATCGCGTCGAGGGCGCTGCGCCGGACGGCCCGGCTGGGGTCGTCGAGGAGCGCGGCCCACGCACGGGCCGCCACCGGTCCCGGCGCATCACCCAGAAGCGTGGCCGCGACCTGACGGCGGGCGGGCTCCTCGTCGCGGGCGGCGGCGAGCACGCGGTCGAGGTGCTCGGGCCGGTCGGCGCGCAGCGTCCCGAGCTCGCCCCACGCGCGATCGAGATGGCTCCGGGGAACGGGCTCGGTGGTCGACCCGGCGGCGAACGAGATCGTCATCGGCGGCGTGGGGCCGGGCGGAGCCTCCTCCACCGCGGCTTCGAGCTCGCTGGCGGCGAACTCCTCGGTCACGGCCGTGAGCATCGGCGCGAGCAGTGATTCCCAGCGGTCGGGGCGCGCGATGCTGACGGCGACGAAGTCCGGTCCTACGAGCACGCTCGTCACGTCGTCGAAGTTGCCGAACAGCCGCGCAACTCGCGGGTCGGCGGCGGCGGCGGCGACCGACTCGTAGGCCCGGCTGGGCCCGTGCCCGAGCGGCGGAGTCGCGAAGCGGATCGTGCGCGGGCTGGGCGTCGCCTCGGGCACGACGGCGCCGTCG
>JBOGFI010000107.1:0-12669 GCA_050743365.1 Acidimicrobiia bacterium
CCAGATCATCGCCAGCGGCCACCAGTCGCGGCTCGCTTCCACAACATCGCCGTCGTCGACCGTCACCGACGCGCACACCCCGCGCAGCCGGTCGAGGAGCGCGCCGTCGACCTCCACCCGCGCCGTCGCCAGCCGCGAGCCGACCAGCTCGGGCGCGGAGCTGAACGAGATCGGCGGCGTCGGCGCGCCGGTGTCCCGCACCTACGGGCCCAGGGATGGGTCGAGCGCGGTCTCGGGCAGGTCGGCCGCCGCCCGTTCGGCCTTGACCGCCGCCCGGTACTCCTCCACCTGGCGGGTGCGCTCGGCGTCGCTCCAGCCCAGCTCCTTCCCGACGAGCTTCGCGACGTCGTCCGCGGCGCGCGCCGACGCGTCGCGTGCTAGCAGGCGCGCTCGCGTGCGGCGCGCCAGCACGTCGTCGAGCGTCCGCGCCATCTCGTGGCGGACGGCCCACACCGCCTCGGCCCGCAGGTAGGGCAGCCCCGGAACGAGCGGCTCGCCCAGCGCCGGGTCGCGCTCGACCAGGGCGCGCACCTCGTCGGCCTCGGTGCCGTAGCGGCCGGCGAGGTGCTCGTGCCGGCTGGGCTCGAGCGAGTCAGCCGGCGGGTCGAACCCCTCGCCACCCACGAGGCGCAGCTTCTTCGTGCGGCACCTCGTGCGGGTCCCGAGGAACCCGGCCACGAGGTTGACGGTGTCGTCGGCCATGCGCCGGTAGGTGGTGAGCTTGCCGCCCGTGACCGTGACGACGCCGCTCTCGGAGCGGCGCACCGCGTGCCGGCGCGACAGATCGGCGGTGCGCTCGCTGCTGGCGGTGCGCAGCAGCGGCCGCAGCCCCGCCCAGGTGCCGACGACGTCGGCCTCCGTGACCGGCTCCGACACGGCGGCGTTGAGCGCACCGAGCAGGTACGCCACGTCGTCGGACGTGCACTGCGGATCGTCGATGGGGCCGTCGTAGTCGGTGTCGGTGGTTCCGACGTAGGTGAGGTCGCCCCACGGCACCACGAACACCGACCGCCGGTCCTTGGGCACGGGCACGATGGCGGCGATGTCGTTGCGCACCTTCGCCCACGGCACGGTGACGTGGATGCCCTTGGCGGGACGGATGGAGCCGGGATGCCCGCCCTCGTCGAGGGCCCGGACGTCGTCGGCCCACACTCCGGCGGCGTTCACGACGCTGCGCGCCTGCACGTCGATCGTCTCGCCGCCGGTGTCGACGCGGGCGCCGGTCACCTTCCCCTGCCCGTCCTTGAGGAGCTCGGTCACGGCCGCGTGATTGGCCAGGACCGCGCCGTGGGCGGCGGCGGTGCGGCAGATCGCGAGCGTGAGGCGGGCGTCGTCGGTCTGGGCGTCGTAGTAGACGTACGCGCCCGACAGCCGCTCGGCCGACAGGGTCGGCATGTGCGCCAGCGCCGCCTCCTTCGAGATCCTCGAGTGGCGCTTGCCGATGCGCAGACCGCCGGTGAGGTCGTACATCCACAGGGCGCTGCCGAAGGCGCGGGCCAGCTTGCGGTTGAACAGCCCGTCGCGCGTGAGCAGCGGGATCAGGAACGGCAGCACCCGCACCAGGTGGGGGGCGTTGCGCAGCGCCAGCTGCCGCTCGGCCAGGTTCTCGTACACGAGCACGAACTCGCGCTGCTGGAGGTAACGCAGCCCCCCGTGGACGAGCTTCGACGACTTCGACGACGTGCCCGACGCGAAGTCGTCTCTTTCCACCAGAGCGGTACGAAAGCCGCGGGAAGCGGCGTCGAGGGCGGCGCCGGCGCCGGTGATGCCTCCGCCGATCACGAGCACGTCGAAGCGCTCCTCGCCCAGGCGGCGCAGCGCCTCGGCGCGGTCGAAGGCGACGGTGTGCATACGGGCACCCTACCCGTGGGTATGCGAAGGGCGTCAGCCCGAAGATGACGAGCATCGGGTTCACGGTGTCGTTAGAGTCCGGGTCACAGTGTTCTCGGCAGGCCCGCGGGGCGTCAGGCCGGTCGAGCCGGGAACCGACGGGGGGGAGACTCCATGAAGACCACATGGTGGGTTCGGGTCTTCGCCGTCCTTGCCACGTTCGCGCTCGTGGCAGCGGCGTGCGGCGACAACGGAGACGACGACGAAGCCGAGGAGGATGAGGAAGAGGTCACGGTCGAGGCCGATCCGGCCACCGACCGGTTGGTCATCGGTCGGATCCTGCCCGAGACCGGGAGCCTCGCCTTCCTCGGCCCACCGATGATCGAGGGTGTCAACCTCGCACTCGAGGACATCAACGCCGCCGGTGGAGTCCTCGACCAGGACGTCGAGGTCATCGAGGCCGACGAGGGTGACGACGCCGCCCGCGTGAGCGAGTCGCTGGCCCGGGTGCTCGCGGAAGGCGCCAACACCGTCGTGGGCGCGGCCGGATCCGGTCAGACCCAGGAGATCATCCAGACCCTCTCCGACGAGCAGATCCCGGAGTGCTCGCCGTCGAACACGTCGCCGGCCTTCAGCGAGCAAGAGAACGCCGACTTCTACTTCCGGACGGTCCCGCCCGACCAGGCGGTCGCGCCGGTGTTCGCCGACAAGATCCTCGCTGACGGTCGCACCAACGTGGCGCTGGTCGCCCGCCAGGACGACTACGGCCAGCTGCTGCTCGAGGAGACATCTGCGGCCCTCACCGACCGCGGCGCCACCATCGCGGCCGAGGTCACCTACGACCCCGACACGACGACCTTCGACTCCGAGATCGAGGAGATCACCGCGGCCAGCCCGGACTCGGTCGTCGTGATCTCGTTCGCCGAGGGTGGTCCACTGGTCAAGGGGCTGATCGAGGCGGGACTCATGCCCGCGCAGCTCTACGGCGGTGACGGGGTGTTCAGCCCGACGTTCGGCGCCCTGGTCGACGAGAGCGACCCGGGGGTCGTCAGCGGCATGGTCCTGATCGGCGCCTCGGGTGGTCAGGAGTTCAACGACCGCCTCAACGCGTTGCTTCCCGACGACGAGAAGGGCAACCTGATCTATGGCGGCCAGTCGTACGACTGCGTCATCGTGCTCGCACTGGCGGCGGAACAGGCCGGCTCGGTGGAGGGCCCGGCGCTCATGGACGCGGTCCTCGCCGTGACCAGCCCCGCCGGGACCGAATGCCCCACGTTCCAGGAGTGCAAGGCGCTCCTCGACCAGGGCCAGGCGATCCAGTACCGGGGCTCACTGGCCTCCGGTTTCCTGAACCTGGACGAGGTGGGTGACCCGACGGCCGGTCGCTACTCGATCGCGGTCCTCGGCGACGCCACCCTCGAGGTCATCGGCGAGCAGGACGTCGTACTCGCCCAGCTCTAGGCCTGGTCACACCTGCGACGACTCCTACGAACGGAGAGGGGCCCGGCCACCGCCGGGCCCCTCTCGCGCGATCACGTCTCGAGCCGTATCTCGTTGCGGTTGCCGAAGATCCCCTGCGGCCGGAACACGATCAGCATGGCGAGTGCCAGGCCCACCAGGATGAACGTGACCGCACCTACTGCCTCGGTGCCCTGGAGGAAGCCGGGCAGCCAACCCTCGCCGTCGGCCTGGCGGAGAAACGACTCGATGCCCGAGATCACGAACCAGAAGATGAACGTTCCCACGATCGGCCCCAGGCGGGTTGCGGCCCCGCCCAGGATCAGGATCGTGTAGGCGAAGAAGGTCACCGTCGACCGGTAGCTCTCGGCGTTGGCCGAGGACGCCCGGATGGCGAACATCACCCCGGCGAGGCCGCCGATCATCCCGCCGACGACGAGCGCCTGCATCTTGAACGCGACGACGTTCTTGCCCAGGCTGCGGGCGGCGTCCTCGTCCTCACGGATGGCGCGCAGCACCCGTCCCCAGGGGCTGCGGGTGAGCAGCACGACCAGGCCGGTGCACAGCAGCACCAGCGCCCAGGTGACCGTCATCACCCACAGACGGTTCTCGGAGAACTTGACCACCCCGATGCCGTAGCTGCCCCGGCTGATCGGGTTGATGTCGTAGAACGGCTCGGCGATCCCCTGGAGGCCGAACGCCCCGCCGGTGAGACCCTGGGCGGGCCGGGAGCGGACCACGAGACGGAGGATCTCGGCGACTGCGATCGTCGTGATGGCGAAGTAGTCGGCCCGGAGGCGCAGCGTGGGGATCCCGAGCACCAGCGCGAGCGCCGCCGCCGCGAGCAGCCCGACCGGGATGCCCACCCACATCGACCATCCCCAGGTGGCGACGGTGACCGCGAGCCCGTACGCGCCCACGAGCATGAAGCCCACCTGCCCCAGGTTCAGCAGGCCCGTGTAGCCGAAGTGCAGGTTGAGCCCGATGGCGAGCAGGGCGTAGATCGCCGCCTCCGGGCCGATGGCCGCCCGCAGGGCGTTGCCGAAGATGACGTCGAGGTCCAAGTCGCCGCCCCTGTTCCCTCAACCGACCCGCTCGGCCCGACCCAGGATCCCCTGGGGGCGCACGAGGAGCGCGAGTACGAGCGCGGCCAACGCGAACACGAGCTTGAGTGCCGACGGCGCCCAGATGGTGCTGATCTCGGTCACCAGCCCCACGATGATGCCGCCCACCATCGCGCCGTAGGCGGTACCGAGCCCGCCGAGGATGACCGCCGCGAACATCAGCAGGAGCATGCGCGTCCCCATCTGCCAGTCGACCGACTCGATGCTCCCGAGGAAGATTCCGCCGATCGCCGCCAGTGCCGCCCCCATGATCCAGACGGCGAGGATGACGCGCTGTACGTCGACGCCCGACGCCTCCGAGAGGTCCACGTTGTCGGCGACCGCCCGCATCGCCTTTCCCATACGGGTGCGCTGGAGCATCGTGGCCACCGCCACGAGGATCACGACCGACGCCGCCATGATCGTGAGGTCGCGCGGCGTGATCGACACCGGGCCCACGTCCCACTGCCGCTGGATCCGGTAGTCGAGGTACCCGCGTCGCGTACCCCCGAACCAGATGAGCAGCACGTGCCGGATGATCAGCGACAGCCCGATCGTGATCACGAACAGCTGGAACAGTCCCACCTGGCGGACCCGAAGGGAGCGCCACACGCCCCGCTCGAGCGCGCCCCCGATCAGGCCGCAGATCGCCGCCGCCACTACGGCGGCGACGATGAGCTGCCAGCGCGGCCCTCGGGCGTTGAGGAACCACGCAACGATCGCCCCGAGCGTCACCAGCTCGCCGTGGGCGAAGTTGATGAGCCCGGTCGTCCCGAAGATCAGCGACAAGCCGATCGACGCCATCGCGATGATGAGCCCGAACTTCAGGCCGTTGGTCGAGCTCTGGGCCAGGCGCTCGGCGAGGTTGGGGCCGCGGCCGCCCTCCCGCTCGCCCAGCTCGAACAGCACCGTGCTGAGGCGCCCGGGGAAGGCGTCGACCTCGAAGACCGTCCGGGTGGGATCGGTGAGCTCCACGCCGTCGGGCAGCGTGTCGGTGTCGATCGTGATCCGGTAGCGCCCCGGCTGCGCGACCGCGACCGTCCACGTTCCGCCGCGGCCGGTCTCGTCGCGCCCGACCTCCTCGCCGTCGAGGGTCTCGACGACGATCTCGACTCCGCGTACAGGCTCGCCCGCCTCGACCAGCCTCCCGGTGTATCCCTGCTGATCGGGCGGGGCCGAGGTCGGTGGGGGTCCACCGTCTCCGCCGGTGGCGGTGTCCGCACTCCCGACCTTCGGCCACAGGGCGACCAGCGCGAGCAGGAGCAGGGCCGAGCCGGCGCGCGACCGGAGGTCGGTCATCCGGCTCGCGCGAGGGTGCCGAGGTACAGCTCGATCACCTTGGGATCGTTGAGCAGGGCGTCGCCGGCCCCACTGTGGGCGTCCCGACCCTGATCGAGCACGTAGCCCCGGTCGGCGATCTCGAGGCAGCGGCGGGCGTTCTGCTCGACCATCACGATCGACACCCCGGCGGCGTTGATCTCGCGCACTCGGGCGAAGACCTGGTCCTGGAATATGGGCGAGAGGCCGGCCGAGGGCTCGTCGAGGAAGAGCACCTGCGGGTCCATCATCAGTGCCCGCGCCATCGCGAGCATCTGGCGCTCCCCGCCCGACAGCGAGCCCGCTCGCTGCTTGCGACGGTCGGCGATGCGCGGGAAGAGGGACTTGACGCTCGCGAACCGCTCGGCAAACGCCCGCGGCCGGCGGTAGGTGCCCAACTCGAGGTTCTCCTCCACGGTGAGGCTCGGGAACACGTTGGCGACCTGCGGGACGTACCCCACGCCTCGGGCGACGAGCTCGTGCGGCGTGGAGAACGTGATGTCGTCGCCTCGGAGCGCCACTGAGCCCGAACGCACCCGCAGGAGCCCGAACATCGCCTTCACCAAGGTCGACTTGCCGGCGCCGTTCGGACCGATGACGCCGACGATCTCGCCCTCGCGGAGCTCGAGGCTGCACCCGGTGAGGATGTCGACGCCGGGCACGTAGCCGGCGACGAGCTCCTGGGCCGTGAGGAGTGGGGTGTGCTCGCTCATGTGTTCGCTCCGTGCCGGGCGCCGAGATAGGCGTCGATGACGGCCTGGTTCGTGCCGATCGTCGTCGGTGGGCCCTCGGCGATGACGGCCCCGATGTCCATGCACACGACCCAGTCGCTGATGCCCATCACCACGTCCATGTCGTGCTCGACGAAGAGGACGGTCATGCCCTGGTCACGCAGCTCCCGGACATGCTCGAGGATCGACGTCAGGAGCACCGGGTTCACGCCCGCGGTGGGCTCGTCGAGCAGCACCATGCTCGGCTCCACCATGAGCGCCCGCGCCATCTCCAGCAGCTTCCGCTGACCACCCGACAGGGTGCCGGCGTACTCGTCGCGCATCCCGCTCAAGCCGAACCGGTCGAGCAGCGCCAGCGCGTGCGCGCGTACGTCGCCCTCACGGCTCCGCCAACGGAAGCGGAACGGGCTCACCGCCAGCCGCTCGCCGCTCTGGCCGGGCGCGGCCAGCATCATGTTGTCGAGGACCGTCATCCTCGACAGCGCCTTCGTCAGCTGGAACGTGCGCACGAGCCCGCGACGCGCGATCCGGTAGGCGGGCATGCCGGTGAGCGGTCTGCCGTCGAAGCTCCAGCGGCCGCGATCGGGCCGATCAAAGCCGGTGAGCAGGTTGAACAGCGTGGTCTTGCCCGCCCCGTTGGGCCCGATGAGGGCGGTGATCGAGTTCCGCTGCACCTCGACATCGGCCACGTCCACCGCCACGAGGCCACCGAAGTTGCGGTGCAGCCCCCGCACGACGAGGGCGGGCTCGGGCTTGGGGACACCCGGATCGGGGGCGATGCCGTCGAGGGCGGCGGCGGCCAACTCGGCATCCGCACCGCGCACGGAGTCTCCCACCGACCTTCCCCCTCGGTCCGGGCGCGGAGTCTAAGGGGAGACCTGTCCGGTTGGAACGGCGCCTGCTACCGCCCGAACATCGCCACCAGCACCGGCGCGAACACGATGCCGGGGAGGAACGACGCCACCCGCACCTCGGCCAGGTCGAGCAGGCGAAGCCCGATGCCGACGAGCAGCAGGCCGCCGACCGCGCTCATCTCGTCGACCATCCGGTCGGTGAGGACCCCCTCCACGAGCGCCGCCGACGCGGTGAGCCCGCCCTGGAAGACGGCGATCGTCACCACGCTGGCGGCGACGCCCCATCCCAGCGTGGTCGCGAACGCCAGCGCGGCGAAGCCGTCGAGGGCGCTCTTGGTGGCGAGCAGGTCGATGTCCCTGCCGAGGCCGTCCTGGATCGACCCCAGGATGGTGAGCGGTCCCACGCAGAAGACGAGCGAGGCGACGACGTAGCCCTCGACGAAGCGCGAGCGGCCGCCGGTGCCGCGGTCTCCGTGGCTGTCGTCAGGCGCGGGTTCGTCGGCGACGTGCTCGGGCACGTCGGTGTCGACGCGCCGGCCCAGGCGCGCCTCGATCCGCCGGCCGGCGCTCGCGAGTCGGTCCTCTACCCGCGCCAGCTCGCCCACGAGGCCGCCGAGCAGCAGCGCCCCGAGCAGGAGCAGCGCGTTGCGGGTCAGCAGCGCCTCGCGGACGCCCAGGAAGATCGTGAACACGCCGAGCCCCTGCATCACCGTGACGCGTACCCGGTCGGGCAGCCGGCTTCCGACCATGACGCCTGCCGCGGTGCCCGCGAGCACGGCCGCGATGTTCAGCAGGGTTCCTGCGCCGCGCACGGACGCGCATGGTACGGGCCATGCGAGACTCGCGGCATCTCGCGTTCACGACTGATCACGACCGCGCCCGGCACCCGTCCCGAGGCATTCGGCCCCGCCGAGTGGGGGCTGCTCACGGCGACCGCGTTGATCTGGGGCTCGTCGTTCCTGTTGATCGAGTACGGGCTGGAGGCCTTCCGTCCTCCGCTGGTGACGACCGCGCGCGTCGCACTCGGCGTGGTTGCCCTGGCCGTGGTGCCCGCGGCTCGTCGCACGCCCATCGATCGGGGCGACTGGCCTCGGGTCGTGGTGCTCTCGGTCACGTGGATGGCCGTCCCGTTGCTGCTGTTCCCGGTCGCCCAGCGCTGGATCGACTCGTCGCTCGCGGGGATGCTCAACGGTGCGGTGCCCCTGACCACCGCGCTGGTGAGTGTTCTCGTGCTGCGTTCCCTGCCCGGCCGGAGCCAGGCGGTGGGCCTGCTGGTCGGGTTCGGCGGCGTGGTTTGCATCGCCTGGCCGTCCATTCAGGGCGCCGACGCGACCGCGCTCGGCGTCGGCCTGTGCCTCAGCGCCGTGTTCCTCTACGGGATCGGGGCCAACGTCGCGGTTCCGCTCCAGCAGCGCTACGGGGCGCTGCCGGTGTTGCTCCGCGCCCTGCTCGTGGCACTGGTCCTCGTGGCTCCGGTGGGTCTCGCGGCGCTGCCGAGCTCGGACCCGGCGGGTGGCAGCGCGCTCGCCATGATCCCGTTGGGTCTTCTCGGCACCGGATGGGCCTACGTCGCGTTCACGACGCTGTCGGGACGTGCCGGCGCCACGCGCGGCGCGGTCGCCATCTACTTCACCCCGATCGTTGCGATCACACTCGGCGTCCTGGTGCGCGACGAGCACGTGGCCGCGGTGTCGCTGTTGGGCGCCGCCCTCGTGATGCTGGGCGCCTGGCTCACCAGCCGCGGCGAGGCCGCCCGGCTCGCGGCGACGAGCGAGCGGCCGGTGGTCAGCGCCTGACCCGTCCGGCCGCCCGGCGCGCGCTCAGATCACGGCGCCGGGCGCGCCGTCGTCGGTGACGACATCGAGGCCGGCCGCCTGCCACGCTCGCATGCCGCCGGCCAGGTTCACCGCGTCGAAGCCCCGGCTGTTGAGGGCCTCGGCCACCGCCGCCGACCGCCCGCCCGACCGGCAGATCGCCACGATGCGCCGGTCCTCGGGTAGCTCGTGCTGGTTGGCCTGCACCTGGCCCATCGGCAGGAAGGAGGCGCCGGGCGCGTGGCCCGCGGCCCACTCGTCGGGCTCGCGCACGTCGAGGAGCAGGGCACCGCCATCGACCAGCGCCTTGCCCTCCTCGGGCCCGACCTCGGGGACGTCAGAGGGTGACGTGCTCATGGACTCCTCCCGCGTCGTTCCGGTGGCGACCGGCAGGCCCGCCGCCCGCCAGGCCTCGAAGCCGCCGAGCACGTCGGAGGTGTCGGCGAAGCCGGTGGCGGCGAGCACGCTGGCGGCGATCGACGACCGGTACCCGCCGGCGCAGTACACGACGGTCGGGCGGTCCGGGTCGAGCCCGTCGAGAGTGTCGACCAGCGTGGGGAGCGGCATCTCCACCGCGCCCGGGAGCGTGCCCATTGCGGTCTCGCCCGGGTTGCGCACGTCGACGAGCTGGAGGTCGGGCACGTTCCCCCGCAGCTCGGCCAGCTGCTCGATCGTGAGGCGCGAGCTGCGTTCGACCGCCTCGGGGCAGTCGAGGAAGGCGTGGACGGGTTCGGCGAGATACCCGATCACACCGTCGAAGCCGATGCGGCCGAGTCGCACCTTCGCCTCGAGCTCGCGCCCCGGGTCGCCGACCAGCACGATCGACCGCTGGGGCGCGAGCACGTCTCCGGCGAACTCGGCGAAGCGGCCCTGGAGGCCCACGTTGACCGCGCCCTCGAGGTGCCCGGCCGCGAAGTCCATGGGCTCGCGCGTGTCGAGCACGACCGCGCCGTCGTACTGCAGCGTGAACAGCTCCTCGAGGCCGATCGGCTCCGGCGGGGTCTGCTCGTCGAGGAGCTCGTGCGCCTCGCGGTTGCGCTGGGCGTCGAAGGAGAAGTAGTGCGGCCGCAGGGGCTGGCCCTCGGTCACGAGCGCCACGAACTCGTCCTCGCTCATGGGTGCGAGCGCGTAGTTGCTCGCCCGCTGCTCGCCGATCGTGCTCTGGGTCTCGGTCGACAGGTTCTTCCCGCAGGCCGACCCGGCGCCGTGCGCGGGGAACACCCGGGTCGCGTCGGGCAGCGGGAGAAGCTTGTCGTGCAGCGACCGGTACAGCCCGCGAGCCAGCTCGTCGGCCCCGAGCCCGGCCGACGCCAGCAGGTCGGGCCGGCCCACGTCGCCGATGAAGAGCGTGTCGCCGGTGAGCACCCCGTACGGCATGTCGTCGCCTGCGTGCTCGCGCACGACGACGCTGATCGACTCGGGCGTGTGACCGGGCGTGGCCCGCACCTCGAGCTCGACCTCGCCCAGGCTCAGGCGTTCCCCGTCGGGCAGCTTCTCGATCTGGAAGTCGACGTCGGCCGCGTCGCCGTAGGAGATCGCGGCGCCGGTGCGGGCGGCGAGCTCGAGGTGCCCGCTGAGGAAGTCGGCGTGCACATGGGTCTCGATCACCCGCTCGATCGCGAGTCCCTGCTCCTCGGCGTCGCGCAGGTAGCCGCTCACGTCGCGCTGCGGGTCGACGACGACGGCCCGGCCGGTGGTCTCGTCGCCGATCAGGTACGAGGCGTGGGAGAGGCAGTCGAGGTAGTACTGCGTGAAGATCATGGCGACCCGCCCCTATTGTGGCTCAGCCGCTGCGGGCGGTCACCTCGGCCGCGCGGTCGGGATAGCCCTCGGGCAGCAGCGCCACGCCGTCGACGGTGGCGTAGTACACCTGCCAGTGGTAGTAGCCCGCGTAGGCGCGCTCGTCGGCCTGGATCAGGCCCGCGTACGCCTGCACCGCGGCGACGTACCGGTCGTCGGGGTTGTAGGCGAACAGTGCCCGGCCCATGTCCTCGGGCCCGCCCCTGGCGTCGAGGTACCGGCCGGCGGCGAGGATGGCGTCGCGGTTGTCGTGGATGTCGCCCTCGCCGTAGGCCTCCCAGGTGCTGGGGATGAACTGCATGGGGCCCTGGGCACCGGCGGTGCTGGGCCCCTGGATGCGGCCCACGCGGGTCTCGACGAAATGGATGGCGGCCAGGTACTGCCACGGGATGCCCGACGCCGCCTCCGCCTGCCGGTAGTACCCGACCAGCACCTCGGGCGGCAGCGGGGCCACGATCCGCCAGTCGGGGAGCGCGGGCTGCGGGTCGGCGAGCCCCGAGAGCGAGCTCCCGGCCTGGTGGTTGGCGGTGAGGATCGCGTCGACGTCGGTCGGGGTGCGCCCGAGCACCTCGGCGAGCCATTCGGGGCGTGCGGCCAGCTCGCGGTACGCCAGCTGCTGCTCCCAGCCGAGCCGGCGGATCTCCTCGGGCGAGCGGCCGTCGGTGCGCAGGGCGCGCTCGACGCGAGTCAGCGAGCGCGCCAGCGCCGGCGCGCTCTCCGGGGCGGAAAGGTCCGCCGGGCTGTCGACCGTCGGCGTGGTCGGGGCGGTTCGGGGAGCGGTGGCGGGAACGGCCGAGGGCATTTCGGAGGGATTGTCCGCCTTGCAGGCTGCGCCCAGCACGAGGAGAGTCAACCCGAGGGGACGCAGCGCGAGGGGCCGCATGCCGGGCCAGGATGCCATGCGATGATGGCGGCGACCGGCAGTCTTGTCGCGGAGCGTGAGAAAAATCCCGGGCACTGCTCAAGTCGGGACGGATGCCTACCGATAGCCCGTGCGGGAGGGTAATGCCCACGGCAACGAAAGTCATCCGGTCAAGAAGCGGTCGGCTCCTGGCGTTCGCTGGTGTAGCCACGGTGGCCAACCTCGTTCTCGGGATGTCCGTCGTGGGCGCCGACGGCGGTCCGCCGCCGCCCACTGAGGACGTGACGGCCGACGCGCCTCCGGCCGAGCCCGAGCTCGAGGAGGGGTCGCCCGAGACGCCCGCGCCGGCTGATACCTCCCCGTCAGAGTCGCCGGCCCCGGCCGATGCCCCGTCCGACCCGCCGTCCGAGAGCTCCGCCGAGAGCGCGGCGGCGGTCGATCTATCGGATAAGGAGGCCGATGCGAAGGAGGTCGACGAGGCCCCCGCCGAGGAGCCTCCGCCCGCCGCTCCGGCCACGCCCGGCGAGGGTGACGTTGACGCCGAGGGTGACGACGACGAGGGTGACGACGACGAGGGTGACGACGACGCCGAGGGTGACGACGGCGACGAGGGTGACGAGTGCGAGCCGCCGAGGTCGCACGGGCACGACGAGGACGGCCACCCCGGCCGCGGTCGGAAATGTCCGCCTTCTCGGCCCGATCAGAACCCCGACATCCAGCCGCCCCCGGACGGGGAGCCGCCGGCCGAGGAGCCGCCCCCGGACGGTGAGCCGCCGGACGAGGAGCCGCCGGGTGGCATCCAGCCCCCGCCCGACGGAGGAACTCCCCCGGACGGGCCGCCGCCCGGCCAGGGCCCGGCCGCCGACTCCGGGGCCGCTGACGGTTTCGCCGCTTCCAACG
>JBOGFI010000108.1:0-16677 GCA_050743365.1 Acidimicrobiia bacterium
GGGTAACACCCAGTCGGGGCGACCCGCAGGAAAGTGCCACAGAGAACAGACCGCCGATGGCGGGACCGGTCTCCGGAGCGGCCCCGCACAGGTAAGGGTGAAACGGTGCGGTAAGAGCGCACCAGCGTCCGGGGCGACCCGGGCGGCTCGGCAAACCCCACCGGGAGCAAGGCCACGCAGGGAGAGGACGGCCCGTCCGCAGACACTCCCGGGTAGGCCGCTGGAGCCGGCGGGCAACCGCCGGCCGAGAGGGATGGCCGCCTCGGGCGCGAGCCGCTCTTCGGAGCGGAGGCGCCTACGACAGAATCCGGCGTACAGGCCGGCTCGCCACCGCTTTCAGCCGATCCGCGGGTCGCGTCGCACCGGTGCTACACTGGCCCTTGTGGCTGAGGAGATCACGCAGCGAGAGCTCCGGAACGACAGCGGCGAGATCATGCGCGCCCTCGACCGCGGCGACTCCTTCGTCGTCACCCGCAACGGCGTGCCGGTCGGCGAGCTCGTGCCGTTTCGACGACGGCAGTTCGTTCGTGCCTCCGCCGCGCTGTCTGCCTTCGCAGGTGCACCAACAATTGATGCGAAGAGATTCCGGACGGAGGTCGACGCCCTGATCGACCAGGACGTTGCCCCTCGTGGCTGAGGGCCAGCCGGACCGGGGCCTGATCGACACGTCAGTGGTCATCGACCTCCACCGGGTCGATGCGCAGACCCTGTCCGTCGAGCTGGCGGTGTCCGCTATCACCCTCGCCGAGCTCGCGGCCGGTCCTCACGCGAGCGCCGACTCGGAAGAGCGAGCCCGACGCCAGGACCTGCTTCAACGGGCGGAAGCGACCTTCGACCCACTGCCCTTCGATACCGCGGCGGCGCGGGCTTACGGGCGCGTGTACTCAGTGGTCGCGGGCGCCGGTCGGAAAGCACGCGGTAGGAGAGCCGTCGATCTACTCATCGCCGCGACCGCGTTGGCCATCAGCTTACCTCTCTACACGCGTAACGTGGCCGACTTCGAGGCACTTGCCGGCACTATCGAGGTGGTCCAAGTCGAACTCGTATCATGAATCCAGAGAGACTGCTTGACGCGTTGACCTCGACCGAGACCAGGTCGCTCATGGCTGCGCTCGAGCGACGTGGGCTTGTCTCGCGGGCACTCAGCCCGCGAGGGGTTCGAGTGCCTTCACCACGTCGTCGAGCACCGCGGGCGTGTGTGGCGGCGGGACGTACACGATCGCGAGATCGAGCCCGGCCTGACCGAGTTCCTCGACCTCGGACGTCAGCTTTCCGATGTCACCGTCCTCGGACAGCCGAACATGCGTCGAGATCATGATCTCCCCAGGATCCCGACCGATCGCGTCGCAGTGACGGTGGAGTACCTCGCGCTTGCTGGTCAGCACGTCGGGCCCGCCGCCGGGGAAGTTCCAGTGCTGCGCGAACCGGGCAACCGATCGCAGGGTGCGGCGCTCACCGGTCCCGCCGATGCAGATCGGAGGGTGCGGCCGCTGCACCGGCTTGGGTTCGCAGCGCGCGCCGACCACATTCCAGAACCGGCCTCGGACGGTGGTGGTCTCGTTCGAGAGCAGGCCGACGATGACCTCCAGCCCTTCGTCGAAGGAGTCGAAGCGGTCGGTGAGGCTGTCGCCCAGGTCGATGCCGTAGGCGCCGGCCTCCTCCTCGTTCCAGCCCGCGCCGAGCCCGAGATCGAGCCGGCCGTCCGAGATGACGTCGAGCGTCGCCGCCATGTTGGCGAGCACGGCGGGGTGGCGATAGGGCATCCCCGTCACGAGCACACCGACCCGCAACCGCCTCGTGGCCTGGGCGAGCGCGGTGGTCGTCACCCATCCCTCGAGGCAGGGGCCGGTCGGGTCGGAGAAGATGGGATAGAAGTGGTCGAAGGTCCAACCCGACTCGAACAGCTCGATCTCGTCGGCGGCCTGCCAGACCGCGAGCATGTCGGGCCACGTCGTGTTCTGCGGTGCCGTCTTGAAGCCGAAGCGCATGACGCCGTTCTAGCCGCCTTCGGCGTCGTAAGCGAGGCCGCTAACGTGGTGGGCGCTACTGCGCCTCACCACCGCTTTTCTGCCCTCGTGCGAACGACACGGATCGCCGGCGGGCGTGACGCTCATTAAGCCCGGCCGGCAGGTCGAGCCGTTGACTCCTGACCGGTTGCTCGCCCTGGAACTCCCGCGGCATGCTCGCGGCTAGTCGGCGGCTCTTGGGCTCAGCGGGGCGACCAGGCGGGATCACGCCCGGTGAGCCCGATGACGCGATCGAGCAGCGGTGCGTCCTCCGGCACCTCGACGACGGGCCCGAAGAGCCCTTCGCGTGCGGCCTCCTGCCCGGAGCCCGAGAACTGCGCGACGAATCCGTGCACGGCCTCGAGCGACCGGCGGTCGCAGTCGCGAGGCTGCCCGCTGGCCCGGGCGATGTCCCAACCATGGACCACGAGCTCGTCCAGCGCGACGAGACCGGCCACCTCACCCGGCAGCTCGAGCCCTCCGGCCTGGGTCATCCCGCTCCAGGCCGCCGGGTCGCGCCACGCCTCCGCCAGGGCAGCCAGGTCCCGTGGGATTCGGGTTCGCCAGTCGTCGCCGAGCCGGGACGCGTCGCCCGACGGTCCCTGCGCCGAGGCGTCGCCGAAGGTCTTCGTCGCAGCCGCGGTGAAGGCGAGCGTCAGTCCGCCGACATGGTCCACGAGGTCGCCGAGGGTGTACGCCGGGCAAGGCGTCGGGCGGTCGAGCCGCTCGTCCGGAATGGCGCTGATCAGGTCGGCCATTCGTCTCGTGGCCGGTTCGAGGTCTACGACGGTCATGCGGTGCTCCTCGAGGTTTGGCGGTCGTCGATCTCCTACGGGGTAGACCGAGGGGCTCGGAGAAACTCATCGCGACCCGGCGGCCACCACGCCGTCCCGGCAGAACCTCACGATCGCCGCCACGACCTCTTCCTCAGCTGCGCTGCGGTCGGCGAAGGGCGATAGCGGTCCCACCAGCACTTCGCTGATCACGCCCACGATGGCGGCGGCCGTGAGCTCGACGTCCTGGTCGGGGATCTCGCCGGCGGCGATGCCGGCGCGCAGGAAGCCGGCCATCTGTCTCGTGTACTCGCGCCGGTAGGCGAGGCGCTCGGCATCGACGAGTGGATCAGCAGGCTCGTAGACAAGCGCCCAAGCGAGCCTGCGCTTGCGCAGCGCCCGGCGCGCGTACGTCTCGACGACCGCGTCGAGGCGCTCGGCGAAGCTCCCCGCCGCGCTGGCGGACGCTTCGCGCAGCGCTTCGAGCTCACGCCGCGACGCGGACCGGACGATCTCGACGAACAGCTCGGCCTTGGATGGGAAGTGGCGGTACAGCGTGCCGGTCGCGACTCCAGCCCGCTCCGCGATCGCCGCGACCGACGCGGCGGCGTACCCGCCGCTCTCGATCACTTCCCGCGCCGCGCCGACGAGCCGCTCCCGCGTGTCGGGAGCGCTCGCTACCGGTGCTGTCGCCACGCGCCGGTTGCGTAGTCGTCGAGCCCCGCTCCGAGCTCCCCCGTGCTGAGCGTGGCCATGCCGAGGCGGTATTCGCCGGCGATCGCCTCGATGATGCCGAGCGACCACTGCTGGTAGGACGCGAGGCGGTCGCTTCGCAGGGCAGCCTGCGGTCGGGACGCGATGTCGTGGGCGAGCAGCCTCGCCTCCTCGAGCGCGGCGCCCCTGGGGACGATGCGGTTCGCCAGTCCCATCTGCCGTGCCTCGTCGCCTGACACGCCACGGCCGGTGAGGATGAGATCGAGCGCGTGGCTGTGGCCGATCAGCCGGGCAAGGCGGAACGTGCCGCCGTCCATGAGCGGGATGCCCCAGCGCCGGCAGTACACGCCGAACACCGCGTCGTCGGCGGCGACTCGCAGATCACACCATGCCGCGAGCTCGAGCCCGCCCGCGACCGCGTGGCCTTCGACGGCTGCGATGACCGGCTTCGAGAGCAGCATGCGGGTCGGCCCGACCGGGCCGTCGCCGTCGGGCTCGACTCGGCTCACGCGGGCAAGCCCGGGCTCACGCATTGCCTTCAGGTCCGCGCCGGCGCAGAAGGTGCCGTTGGCGCCCGTGAGGATGGCCACCGCGAGTGCGGGATCGGCGTCGAAGTCGCGGAAGGCGTCGGCGAGCTCGTCGGCGGTTGGGCGGTCGACCGCGTTGGCCACCTCGGGACGGTCGATCGTCACCACGGCGACGGGCCCGTCGCTCTCGAAGTGAACGGTCACGGTGTCTCCTCGACTGCTTCCTGGAGTGCACGGTGAAAGTGGCTGACCGCGCCCTCGAAACGACCAAACTCGAAGAACTCGTTGGCGCCGCTCGAGAGGCTGCGCTGGATCGCGCACGCGATCGCAGCGTCCTCGTAGGCGCCGGCAAAGACGAAGTCGTTCGCCCGCTGCAACGCCTCCTGCTCGTCGGCGTCGTGCTCGCTTCCGGCCGCGAGGGTGAAGTTGACGACGCGCGTCCGGTCGACCGTCAAGGGCTCGTGCACGACCATCGTGACGTTGGTGGGAAATGTCGCCACCACCACGTTCGGGAACAGGTGGTAGACGTACGTCAGGACCCCGTCGACGGAGCGCATCGCCGGAGGCACGGCGCGAAGCTTCTCGATGTTTCGATACGGGAACGTCACTCGGCTGTTCCGGCCGAACGTCTCGACGACGTTCAGGTTGTCGAACTGGAGCGGGTAGAACGTCTCCCGGTGCGTGGCGCGGATGTGGTAGCCCTCCAGGAATCCGTCCATGAGGATCTTCCAGTTCGCCGGGAGCTCCTGTTCGCTCGACCGCACGACCGATAGCGTGGGTGGCACGAGTTCGGGGAGCTCGTCGAGGCTCGGTTCGACCCGCGCTGGCGCGTCCTGCGTGACGAACACGAGACCGTGGTGCTCGGTGGTGTGTACAGGCACCAACCCCCGCGCGTCCTTGTCGAGACCGGGGAATCCGTTCTCGTGCGGGACGTGACGCAGGCGTCCGTCGAGGCGGTAGGTCCAGCCGTGATAGCTGCACACGAATGCCTGCTCGCACCCAGATCCCTCCGCCAGCTGCATTCCGCGGTGGCGACAGGCGTTGCGGAACGCGCGAACCCGCCCGTCCCTGCCTCGCACCGCGACGATCGGCGTGCCGGCTGCGTCACGGGCGAAGTACGACCCGCGCTCGCCGAGTGCCGCCGACGGGCAGAACGGCGTCGGGTGGTGACGGAAGACCCGTTCGAGCTCGACGGTGAGCCGCTCCTCCGAGCGGTAGTGCTCGACGGGCTCCCGCCAGCTCGCGTCGCTGCGGTCGGTCGTGCGGGCGTCGATGTGGTCGAGGATCCGCTGCACCATCGACCGGTCGTCCACCAGGCGCTTCATTGGCGGTGCCCCCTCCCGCGCGGCGGCGATGTGAATCCCGATTCACAAGCTATGTGAATCCGGATTCACAGTCAACCGCCAGTCGGGATTGGGAGGAACTGCGTCGACCGCCGGCACCGCCCGCCGCCTACGC
This sequence comes from Acidimicrobiia bacterium, assembly GCA_050743365.1. Lineage (GTDB taxonomy): Bacteria > Actinomycetota > Acidimicrobiia > IMCC26256 > JACDBD01 > JBOGFI01. Next base: position 5,479 of record JBOGFI010000108.1, read on the forward strand.
AACCATCAGACCAGCAGCAGGGTCTTCCGGAACCGCGTCACCTGTACTGCCCGCATGGGTCGGCGCTCCCCCTTATCCGCGCCGCGAGGTGAGTCGCGAGGAATTCAGGTTCGGGCCTCGGACGGCAGGCCGTAGCGGGCGACCACGCGGTCGTAGTTGAGTCGTAGCAGCTCGATCACGTCGCGGACGTCGGCGTCGTCCTCGATCCTGCGGGCGGCCGGCCCCCGCGAATTCGGGAAGACCGGGTGCGGCACGATCCGGCCCTGCTCCATGAGGTCGGCCCAGACCTGCTTCGGGAAGCTGAAGTGGGCGGCATGGTCGCCGTGCAGGTGACCGATCTGCCGCCGGCCGAGCTTGAAGGCGAGTTCGCCGCGGTCCTCCGCCTCCGCCTCGACCCCCGGCCAGGAGGTGACCTCCTCGACGATCTTCTGGCTCGCTCTTCGTGTCTCGGTCACTGTCCGGCCCTTCGCTGTGCTTGCTCTGCTATGACGCTGCCACCCTAATTCCTCAACCTCACTTGAGGTCAAGGGTTCTGCCGTGTAACCTCCGTCACCTGTGGAGGGCGAGCTGACCATCGGCGCGCTGAGCGAACGGACCGGTGTGGCCCACTCCGCCCTCCGCTTCTACGAGGCCGAAGGCCTCATCCACGCCACTCGTTCCGCCGGGGGGCAACGCCGCTATCCCCGCGACATCTTGCGGCGGGTCTCCTTCATCCGCATCGCTCAGCAGGTCGGCTTGAGCCTCGACGAGATCCGCACCGCCCTGTCCTCGCTTCCCGAGAACCGCACACCGAGCAAGAAGGACTGGCAGCGCCTGTCCACCTCGTGGCGTCCACGCCTCGACGCCCAGATCGCCATGCTCGAGCGCCTTCGCGACCGGCTCAGTGGGTGCATCGGCTGCGGCTGCTTGTCGCTGCGACTCTGCCAGCTCGTGAACCCCGACGACGAAGCCGCCGAACGCGGCCCTGGACCCCGTTACATCCTCGACGACGACTGATCGGCTCCCGTCGCATCCCTGAGAGGAGCGATTGCGCGGTGGCGGTGCGTCGCCCATCCTTTACCTACGACGCGGAGTAGAACCATGAGCGACGAGGAAGTGTTCCGGAACATCAACCAGCTGGTCGATGAAGAGCATCGGCTTCAGCAATCGCACGGGGCGGGCGGCCTCAGCGACGCCGAGCACGAACGGCTGCGGGAGGTCGAGGTCGCCCTCGATCAGTGCTGGGACCTCTTGCGTCAGCGCCGCGCTCGACGCGACGCCGGTCAGGACACGAGCGAAGCCGCGGTGCGAGACGCCAATACGGTCGAGGGCTACCGCCAATAGCAACCACTCTCAGCCCACTCGGACGATTTGCAACGGCTTCTCGAACTCGGCTGGAGGGGGATCGCGGATGGGCGGAGCGCGGCGATTGTTGGTGAGCGTGCTTGCCGCGTCGACGCTCGGGGCGGCCGCGTTCCCGACGAAAACGGTTCCGCCGTCCGAGTACGCCGAGAGCATTTGCACGTCATCGAGGGACTGGGCGCGCCAGATCACGGAGCTCGAGGCGGTCTACGACCAGGCCATCGCGGGCGCCCCGGACCTCGGGACGAAAAAGGCGCTCGCAGTCGACTTCGTCGAAGATGCCATCGAGACCACCCGCTCGCTCGTCCGGCGGACCGACAAGGCGGGCACACCTGATGCCCGCCGCGGCAAGTTGGTGGCCAGGATCTTCACGAGCGGTTACAGGGATGTCCGAGAGAACTTCGATGATGTCCTCGAGGCCGCCCGCGACCTGCCCGCCAGTGACCAGGCCGGCTTCGATGCCGCGCTGAACGAGCTCGACGCGGCGCTCGACGACGCCACCGATGAGTTCGGTGAGACGATTGAAGATGCAAGCAACGAGTTCAGCCGGGAGCTCCGGACGGCGTTCATGGCCACGCGAGCCTGTCTCGAGCTGCATGCCGTGATCCCGACACCATCGACCACGACGACCGTCGGTTGAACGGCAACGGCCGTGGCAACATCAGAGAGATGACTGACGAGCGGCCAGGACAACCCCCGACGCTCTACCAGTGGGCGGGTGGGCGTTCGGCATTCGAGCGACTGATCAACGCCTTCTACGACCGCGTCGAGCATGATGACCTGCTCTCGCCGCTCTTCCCGGGCGGAGTGAGTGCGGCGCACCGCGACCAGTTCACGACGGTGCCCCGCTGGGGGTGGGGCGAGGCGCCGCCCTTCCGGCCCTAGCGGCGACGATCACGCGGTGAGGCGCATCTCCGACGGGAACGTCGAGCGAGGGTCGCGATTCGGCATCACCTCGCTCCGTCCGCGAAGGCAGCTGATGTCGTGGCGGTCGCCGAGCGCCTCGTAGGCCTGCACGCCAGCGACCCGGCGACCGTGTTCCTGGCCGCGGCGGCGCGGTTGAGGAAGCCATCCGTCGCGGGGATCGAGCAGGCGCTGTACGACGACCGGTCGCTCGTGCGCACGCTCTGCATGCGGCGGACCATGTTCGTCGTGCCGGTCGAGCTCGTGCCGATCGTCCAGGCAGCCGTCACCGATGCGCTCGTCCCGGCGAGCGCAAGCGCCTCGTGCGCATGATCGAGGAGAACGCCATCGCGCGCGATGGCGCCCGGTGGCTGCGCGAGGTCGAGGCCGAGACGATCGCCGCGATCGAGGCGCGCGGTGAGGCCACCGGCGCCGACCGTGTGGTGGGACGGCCGCATCGTCGGCGGCTGGACCCAGCGCAAGGACGGCGAGCTCGTCTGGCGGGCGCTCGACGACATCGGCGCCGACGGCGACGGCGCGGTCCAGCGGGAGGCGGAGCGCCTCGAGGCATGGCTCGGTACCGCGGTGGTGACCCCGCGCTTCCCGACGCCGCTCGACCAGGAGCTGCGCAGCTAGTGCCTGTCGGCGGTCCACGCAATGGCGGGGGGCCGCACGGCCGCGCACCGCGGTCCGCCATCCCCGCCGGTCAACCCCAGCGTACCGACCAGTCGATGGCCGGCCCGGTTCGCGGCCCGGATCACGGCTCCGTCGACTGCGCTCAGCATGAGCTTGGCGCGCCGGAACATCTCGAAACCTCCGTCTTCATCGATCGTGCCCCAGCTCAGGTACAGGAACCGGTCGCCGCGCTTGCCGTGCACGTAGGGGCCGCGGAAGTCGACCTTCCCGTCCTTGCTCATGGCATCGATCGTGAGGTTCCAGGTTGCCTCGTGCACGTCGCTCGGGAACGTCTCGACGACCTCGCTTCGCCGCTGCACCCCGACATGCACGTTGTCGTAGACCAAACCACCGGGTCGGCGGTCGCCCCAGCTCCGACCGGGGAGGTCGACACCGATGATGCGAACGTCCACCTCGTCATGTTAGAGATCAGGCTTGGTAACGGCGAACGCCACCGCGCAACGAGGTCCACACCACCAGGGAGGTGCGCCATGACGGCGCCCCAGATCGCGACTTCATCGGTCGGCTTCGATGCCGGCACAGTGCTGGCGAGGTTGAGGACGACTTTCGAGAGCGGCCGCACACGGACGCTCGAATGGCGCCGGGAGCAGCTCGCCGGGCTGAGGCGGATGTTGACCGAGCGCGAGGACGAGCTGGTCGAGGCCCTTCGGACCGACCTCGGGCGTCCGACCGTAGAAGCGTTCGGTGCTGACATCGGCCATTGCAAGGCCGAGGTACGCCACCTCCACGCCCGCGTCGACCGGTGGATGCGGCCGACGAAGGTCGGGGTCCCGTTGGTGGTCGCGCCCGCCCGCGCCGAGGTGCGTTCGGAGCCGCTGGGCGTCGCCCTGGTGATCGCGCCCTGGAACTACCCGCTCCAGCTGCTCTTGGAGCCGATGGCGGCGGCGCTGGCCGCCGGCAACTGCGTCGTCGGCAAGCCATCGGAGGTCTCGGCCGCCTGCGCGTCGGCGCTCGGCCGGCTCGTCCCTCGGTACCTCGACGCCGACGCCGTCACAATCGTGGAGGGCGGGGTGCCCGAAGCCAAGGCCTTGCTGAGCCAGCCGTGGGACCACGTGTTCTTCACCGGCTCCACCGCGGTCGGCCGGGTGGTGGCCGAGGCCGCGGCCCGGCACCTCACGCCCGTCACGCTCGAGCTCGGGGGCAAGTCGCCCGTCTACGTCGCCGCCGACGCCGACCTCGAGATCGCCGCCCGCCGCATCGCCTGGGGCAAGTTCCTCAACGCCGGCCAGACCTGCGTCGCGCCCGACTACGTCCTCGCCGACCGGGCGGTGCGCGACCGACTGGTGGACCGTCTCGTCGACCAGGTCCGCCGCTTCTACGGCCCCGACCCGAGGGCCAGCACCAGCTACGGCCGCATCATCAACGAACGCCACCTCGCGAGGCTCGCCGATCTCCTCGCCGGGCGGCGCCGGCCGGGTGGTCCTGGGCGGCGACGCCGACCCCGCGGGGCGCTACCTGGCGCCCACGATCACCGTCGACCCCGACCACGACGGCCCGCTCATGAGCGAGGAGATCTTCGGGCCGATCCTTCCGGTGGTCGCGGTGGACGGCACCGACGACGCCATCGCGTTCATCACCAGCCGGCCCAAGCCGCTCGCCCTGTACGTGTTCGCCGGCTCCGAGGTCGTCGACGCGGTGCTCGCGCGCACCAGCTCCGGAGGCGTGTGCGTGAACCACACCGTGCTCCACCTCGTCCCCCCCGACCTTCCCTTCGGCGGCGTCGGCGCCAGCGGCCACGGCGCCTACCACGGCAAGGCCGGGTTCGACACCTTCAGCCACGCCAAGAGCGTGCTGCGCAAGCCGAGACGGCCCGACCCGAGGCTCCTCTACCCGCCGTACACCGGCATCGCCGAGCGGCTCCTCCGACGAGTGCTGCGCTAACCGGACGGCTTGGTCACGCCAACGTCTAGCGTCTCGCTCGTGAGCCAGACCCTCGATCTCGGCCCACCGCTGCCGGCGGTGACGGAGCTGGCGGCGACGGTCCGGGCCCGGGCCGGCGAGATCGAGGCGGCGCGGCGGCTGCCCCCGGATCTCGCCGCCGCCATGGCCGAGGCGGGGCTGTTCCGGCTGTGCGTACCCGTTCGCTGGGGGGCCTCGAGGCGGAGGCGACCGTCCTGCTCCAGGCGGTCGAGGCGATGTCGGCGGCGGATGGGTCGGCCGGTTGGTGCCTCATGATCGGGGCCACCACCGCCCTGCTCGCCCCGCTACTCCCGCAGGCCGCCGCCGAGGAGATCTACGGCAGTGATGCCGGCGTCGTCACCGGCGGAGCGTTGGCGCCCAAGGGCGCGGCGCGCGTCGTCGACGGCGGCTACCGCGTGACCGGGCGCTGGCCGTTCGCCAGCGGCTGCCAGCACTGCACCTGGTTGACCGGCGGCTGCATCCTCGACGGAAGCGGTGAGTTCCGCATGCTGTTCTTCCCCGCCGCCGACGTCGAGATCATCGACACCTGGACGGTCTCGGGCTTGGCTGGCACCGGGAGCCACGACATGGCGGTCGAGGACGTCTTCGTACCCTCGGGCCGCGAGGTCGCGCTCTTCGCCACCGAGTCGCGCGAGCCCGGACCGTTGTATCGATTCCCGCTATTCGGGATCCTCGGCCTGAGCGTCGCCGCGGTGGCGCTGGGGATCGCGCGCGCCGCCGTGGACGAGCTCACTACGTTGGCGACGGAGAAGACGCCGCTGTTCAGCGCCCAGCCCCTCGCCGAGCGCAGCACGGTCCAGGTCGACCTCGCCCGCGCGAGCGCGGCGCTGCTCGCCGCCCGCGCGTTCGCGTTCGACGAGGTGGCGACGGCCTGGGAGCGGGCGGCGCGCGGCGACGACTTCGACATCGACCAGCGGGTTCGGCTGCGCCTGGCCGCCGTCCACGCGACCCGCACGGCCGCCGACGTCGTCGACGTGATGTACGACTTGGGCGGCGGCACGTCCATCTACGCCACTAGCCCGCTCCAGCGCTACTTCCGCGACGTGCACGCCGTCACCCAGCACATCGTCGTGGCCCCGGCCACCTACGAGCTCACCGGGCGCGTGCTCCTCGGCGTTCCGACCGACACGTTCATGCTCTGACCGCATGAGCCGGGCCGGAATCCGCCGCGAGCGAGTCAGCGATGTCCTCCAGTTCACCATCGACAACCCGCGCAGCGATCTCAACGTCGTCGACGCCGAGCTCCACCACGAGCTGGCCGAGCTGTTCTCGGACCTCCGGAGCGAGCGCGACGCCCGCGCCGTCCTCCTCACCGGTTCGAAGCGGGCGTTCTCGGCCGGGGGCGACTTCGGCTGGTTCGACGAGCTGCGCGAGCCGGGCGCCCTCGACGCGCTGCGGGCCGACGCCCGCCGGCTCATCACCGACCTCCTCGACGTGGAACTGCCGATCGTGTGCGCGATCAACGGCCCCGCCATCGGGCTGGGCGCCTCGATCGCGCTGCTCTGCGACGTGATCCTCATGGCGGACACCGCCACCATCTCCGACCCACACGTCCGGGTCGGGATCGTCGCGGGCGACGGCGGCGCCGTCATCTGGCCGCTGGCGGTCGGCCCCGCCCGGGCCAAGCAGTACCTCCTGACCGGCGACCCGGTGACCGCGGCCGAGGCCGAGCGCATCGGCCTGGTCAACAAGGTGGTGCCGGCGGCCGACCTGCAAGCCGAGGCGCTGGCGTTCGCCACCCGCTTGGCCGAGGGCGCGCCGCTCGCGGTCCGCTATACGAAGCTGGCCGTCAACAAGCTGGTCAAGGAGGCTCTGAACGTGGCGTTCGACGCCTCCACCGCCCTCGAGCTGGTCACGTTCCTCTCGCACGACCACGTCGAGGCGCTCGACGCCATCAGGGAGAAGCGCCGCCCCCGGTTCGAGGGAAGGTAGGCGGATCGCGATGGACATGTACGAGGGGATCCTCACGACCCGGGCCATCCGGCGGTTCACCGACGAGCCGGTGACCGACGAGGAGGTCGTCACCTGCATCCGCGCCGCCGTCCAGGGGCCCAGCGGCGGCAACATCCAGCCGTGGCAGTTCCTCGTCGTCACGGATCCGGAGGTCAAGGCCGCCCTGGGCGACACCTACCGCCGGGCCTACGCCCGGTACGACGCCGCGCTCCTCCCGCTGGTGCCGAGGTTCCAGAGGGAGGAGGACCAGGACAGCTGGGACCGGACCCTCGCCGCCTCTCGCCACCTCGCCGGACACCTCGCCGACGCCTCCGTGCTGGTGCTGGCGCTCATGCCCGCGATCTCGATGACGCTGACCGACGACGACGGCGACCTCGACGTGGGCACCCCGTTCGCATCCGTGTACCCCGCGGTGCAGAACCTGATGCTGGCAGCGCGCAGCATGGGGATCGGCTCAGCGCTCACGACCGTGTACCGCATCTACCAGGACGAGGTGCGCGCCCTGCTCGGGATCCCGGAGCAGTACGAGGTCGTCGCGCTCGTCCCCATGGGCCACCCCGCCGGCCGGTTCGGCGTCGCCCGCCGCCGGCCAGCCGAGGCGATCACGCACTGGAACCGCTTCGGCCAGAAGCGTGCCGTACCGGCGAGGTAGCGGCCGTGCGAGGCGCCACGCCCGACCCGCGTCTGCCCGAAGCCGTCAGCGCAGCCGCTCGAGCGCGCTGCTGCGGCAGTGCGTCCCGGTGTTGACGGGGTTACAGCGCGCCGGGTCGCCGCCGGGGATCTGCGCGAAGTAGTCGGTGCCGAAGGGGGCAGCGCGGCCGGGGACGGGGTAGTCGGTGCTGACGAACTGAGCGCCGCTCTGGAAGGCCGCTTCCCGCTGGGTGACGTCGCCGGTGCGCGCCTGGACGGTGTCGGCGTCGGCGCGCGTGCGCACGAGGTAACCACGACCGACGAGGTCCTGGATCTCGCCGGTGATCGCGCCGAGCGGATCGTTGCGCTTCACGAAGGCGGCGTCGGGCTGGCCCGGGTCGGCGTTGGTGAAGAGGACCCGGCCTGCGAGGTTCGGGTGCCGGCCAAGGTAGTCGGCGCGGTACCGCCCGCCGTTGTCCATCAGGAGCATCACCTGGCCGCGGGCGGCTCCCAGCGTGGGCCAGCCGTCGGTGAGGATCGCCTCCTCGAGCGTCGCGTGCGAACCGCGGACGTCGTCGGGGGTGATGATCCGGTCCTCGGCGAGCACCGATCGGATCTCGGCGTCGAGCGCGTCGAGCTCGGCGGGACCGATCGGGTGCGGCTGGACGAAGCCGAGCTGCAACGGATCGGGGATCGGCTGGTCCTTCAGCTCGACGAGGATCGCGATCGGCAGGTGTTGCGGGTGCGCGTCCGACCACGCCCTCACGTGTTGGAGGCACTGGACGAACGTCCAGCACGTGCTCTCGAAGTCGACCTCCTGCACGTGGAGCACCTTGAAGCCCGGCTGCTCGAGCTCGGGGATCCCGGAGTCGGCGGGCAGTCCCAGCACCGGTAGGACGATCCGCTGGTCGTACAGCCCGCCGGCCGGGTCGGCGAACACGTCGAGCTCGATCTGGCGGGCCTCCTCGGCGTCGAACTGCAAGGCGAGCGGGGAGTGCGTGTACTCGAAGCTGGCGGCGAGCACCGGATCGAACGAGACGAGCGCCGACCACAGCGGCTCCTGCGGCCGCACGTGGTACGAGTTGTGCGTGCCGATGACCTGGATCTGGTTGAGCCGCAGGCACCGGTCGGCGAGGCGGGTCGCGGGATACGTCGGGCCCGGCGCCGGGCGGTAGCCGGGGCTCCACTTCGAGCAGATCACCGCGAACGGGTCCGTCGGTGGAGGCACCGGCGTGCACGCGGCCAGCAGGGAGCCGGTCGTCGCGAGCACCGCGAGGCACGCCAACCACCCGCGTCCTGCTCGTCGCACCGCCCTCCCTCGGCCGGGGCGCATTGTGCCATCGTCCACCACACGGATGCAGGAGCTCCGCGGCGACCCAGGGTTGCGCGGCGAAGCGGGATTAGAGTGGCGGACCGATGGCCAGGGGAAGCGCGTACACCGCCCACCTCGCCGCGGTCCCGTTGTTCTCCGCCCTCTCCAAGCAGGACCTGCAGCGGGTCGCCTCGGCCGCAGACGAGCTCGACGTGGAGGCAGGGCAGGAGCTCGTGACCGAGGGCCGGGTGGGGCACGAGTTCTTCCTGATCCTGCGAGGGCGGGCGACGGTCCGGCGCAACCAACGCAAGGTCGCCACGCTGGGCCCCGGCGAGTACTTCGGCGAGCTGGCCCTGCTGCATCGTGGGCCGCGGTCGGCGACGGTGGTCGCCGAGACCGACATGACGCTGCTCGTGCTGGGCCAGCGCGAGTTCGCCGGTCTCATAGACAGCGTGCCGGGCATGGCGTCCAAGCTCCTCAAGGGGATCGCGCAGCGCCTGCGCGAAGCCGACGCCAACGCCGTCAGCAACTGACCTCGGGCACCCGGAGGGCTACGCGGGAGCGCAGATCCGGCACGGGTCGAGCCCGCGGCTGCGGGCGACCACGAGGGTCATCGCCGTAAGGCCGTACTGGCCCTCGACCAGGCGGCAATCGGGTCGGTGGTAGGCGCTGGGCCCGGCCACCACGCCGGGCGACTCGCCCGCAGCGCCGGCGGCGCCGCTCGCGGCGACGGAGGACAGCGCACTCTCGGACGCGCCCGGCCCGGCCAGGCGCTCGAGCGCGTCGCGTAGCTCGGCCAGGCTGGCTTGCAGGGCTGCCCGGTCGGCACGGTTGCTCTGCACGACCAACAGCGCGGCTCCGACGACGACGAGGGCGAGCCCGCCCAGGCCCCCCGACACGAGGTAGGGCATCTGGGCCTGCACCCGGTCGTAGGTCGCGGCCCCGTTCCACCCGAGGAAGATGAGCGCCAGGCCGGCCAGGCAGTAGCCGATCCCGAGCTGGCCGCCGAGGTTTCCCCACCGGATCTTCATCGTCTCCTCCCCTACTGCGCGGGCCCTAGTCCGCGGCCTTGCCGAGATAGCTCTCCCGCAGGTTGGCGTCCTGGATCTCGTCGCCGACGCCGCTGAAGATCAGCGTCCCCTTCTCCATGATCAGCACCCGGTCGGCGTACGGCAGCACGCCGACGTTCTGCTCCACGATGACGACGGTCACGCCGGCCTCGTTGATGCGCTTGACCACCTGGAACACGGTCTTGGCCAGCGCCGGGCTCAGGCCGAGCGAGGCTTCGTCGATCAGCAGCAGCTTGGGCTTCGACATCAACGCCCGCCCGATGGCGAGCATCTGCTGCTCGCCACCCGAAAGCGTCCCCGCCGCCTGTTCCACGCGCTCGGCCAGCCGCGGGAAGTACTCGAACACGAGCTCCCGGCGCTCGTCGACCTCCCCGCTGTTCGCCCGCCGGCTCCAGGCGCCCAGGCGCAGGTTGTTGGCCACGCTCAGGCCCGGGAAGACCCGCCGCCCCTCGGGCACGAGGGCCACGCCCAACGGCACGAGCTTCGACGGGGGGCGGCCGCCGATGTCGGTGCCGTTGAAGCGGATGGCGCCGGCGTCGGGCTTCTTCTGACCGGCGATGGTCGAGACCGTTGTGGTCTTGCCGGCGCCGTTCAACCCGAACAGGACCGCGGTCTCGCCCTCCTCGACCTCGAAGCTGACGCCCATCAGCACCGGGTTGTCGTAGCTGACGCGGAGGCCTTCCACCTCGAGCAGTGCCATCAATCCGCGTCCAGCAACGACTCGAGTTGCTCCTCGACCGCCTGGAGCTTCGGGTCCTCGGCGTCCTCCCCGAGGTAGGCGGTCACGACCTGCGGATGGTTGCGGACCTCCTCGGGTCGACCCTCGGCGAGCAGCTGGCCGAAGTTCAGGCAGTACACGTAGTCGCACACGCGCACGACCAGCGGCACGTGGTGCTCGATCATGACGATCGACAGCCCGAACTCGCGCCGCAGCGCGAGCAACGTGTCGCCGAGCTCGTGGGCCTCTTCGGGCCCCATACCCGAGGAGGGCTCGTCCAGGAGCAGGACGTCGGGGTCGGTGGCGAGCACGGTGGCGATCTCGACCCGCTTCAGCACGCCGTAGGGCAGCCCGGCCACCTGGCGGTCGAGGAACTCGCCCAGGCCCATGATCTCGGCGATGGCCTCGCCGCGGCCACGCAGCGTGCGCTCCGACAGAAACGTGCTCGGTGCACCCAACATCCCCGCGAGGGTGGAGTAGTCGGCCTCCAGGTACTGGGCCGTCACCAGGTTCTCGCGCACGGTCGAGCCCTTCACCAAACCGACGTTCTGAAACGTCCTGCCCATGCCCAGCGCGGTGCGCTCGTGCACCGAGAGGTCGGTGACGTCGCGGCCCTTGAAGATCACCCGACCGCGGTCGGGCTTGTAGAAGCCGGT
>JBOGFI010000109.1:0-9705 GCA_050743365.1 Acidimicrobiia bacterium
CGGGCACGGCAGCGTCCCGGCGAGATCCCGGCGTTGTGGCACCGCATCGCGACCACCTCCGCGCTGGCCGCTCCGCTGGGGTGGGCGGCCGGCCGCGTCACTGGCGCCGGACCTGTCGGTGTGGGAACCGCGGCCGGAGCCGTAGCGGGCGCGCTCGGCCTGCGTCCGCAGAAGGTGGCGCTGGGACCGCTGGTAGGCGCAGCGGTGGGTCGGGCGTCCGCTGCGTCACCACGCGCCGTGCCGGCGTCGGCCGTGGCGAGTACCACGGTGCTCGGATACCGGGTGCTGTCGGCGCTGCTGTTCCGGGATGCCCAGATGAGCCTGCTGGCGGAGCGGGTCCGAGCGGAGGAGCTTCCCTTCGTCGTGCCGCTGGAAGCCCGATCCCGGTACGTCGGGACCGGGTACGTCCAGGCGCTGGCCGAAGTGCTCGGCGGCACCTACGTCGCCGACGCGTCCGACGTCGGCATCGTCTCCTCACTCGATGAGCTAGCCGGGCCCGAGCTCAATCCCGAGGCGGTCGACCCGCGGGTCCGGGAGTTCTACGAGCACACGACGCGCTTCACCCTCGACATCGTCCCGGAGTGGCGTCTGTGGGTGCGCCCGGGCTACCTGCTGTACCGCACCTTGGTTGCACGCCCCCTCGGGCAGGCCAGCGTGCCGATGAACCAGCGTGAAGCACAACGGGGGATGCGCAGCCGCATTGACACGATCAGCCTGGAAAGGGATGACGTGGTGACCGTCCGGGGGTGGATCCGGTCCTTCGCCGACACCGACGAGCCGATCTACGTCGGCATCTATACCACCTATCGCCACGACGGACGCGGGTACGTCAGCGTCGGCTTCCCGCTCCCCCAAGCGAGCTTCACGGCGACGCTGCTCCCGCGGGCTCGGCCCGGGGGCGGCCTCGTGCTCACCAGCCGCAGCGACCTCGACCAGCCCGGCCACTACCTGACCTTCATCGACTCGGCCACCCGAGAACTCACCGCCATGGCGGTCCACGGCTTCGCCGAGCAGCTCGACGTACACGTCGAGGACGACGAACTGCGGGCCGAGCACGCGTTCTGGATCTTCGGGCTCCCGTTCCTCGTGCTCCACTACCACATCCACCCCAAGACAGGCCGTACCCCGTCCTGAGCCCGACAAGACACTGGCGTTCGTGTTGCTGATGCCGCTGCTCTAAGCGATCAGCAGCCCGAGCTGCACGTCGCTCCCGCGGCGTGCGGCTCTACGTCTCGGTATTGGTCGCTGCGTCTTGCCTCGTCGCTGCCGCGTACCTGGCGTTCGACTGGGCCGACTACGGCCTTGACAGCACTTGCGGCAACTTCATCCGCCGTGCGCCGTGGACCGGTCCCTGTTCCGAGATCATGTGGCATCGGGTGTTTACCGTCATCGGCCTTGTGATCCTCGCGAGCCTGATGCATCTCGTGGGTGTAGTGGGCTGGCTGAGGCGTGACAAGGACGTCGCCTCGTAGGTGGGAACCGGATAGCGAACGCCGAACTGCCGACCGCGCTCGACGCCCGGTACCGCACACCCGCTCCGCCCGACGATCAAGTGGAGAAGATGCGTTCGAACGTCGCTTGGTCAGCCGAGTACGGATCGTCCGGCCTCGGCCAATGCACAACGAAATCAGTGACGCCGACCTCGGCGTACTTCCCGGTCGTGTCGCGAAACGCCTCGACCGACGCGAGCCCGCCGTCGAGAAGCGGGCCCGCCACGACGAGTCGGCGCAGCGAGGCCGGATCGCGCCCGATGTCCGCGCACGCTTCCTCGAGGCGAGCCATCTGCTGTCGTACGACCTTTGCGCCATCCTCGGGCGGCATGGGTTCCTTCTTCGTGGGGTCACCGATCGTGACCCACATCTCCCCATGCGCTGCCGCCAGGCGCATCCCGCGCGGCCCGGCGGCAGCGACGGCGAATGGGACCCGCGGACACTGCACGCAGCCCGGATAGGTGCGGGCCTCGTCCGCCGAGTAGAACCGTCCCTTGTACGAAACCGCGGGCTCGCGAAGCAGCCGGTCCAGGAGATCGACAAACTCAGCGAACCGATCTGCTCGCTCGTGCAGCGACCACTCCGCCTGACCAAGCATCGTCGCATCCCAGCCGCTCGCCCCCGCACCGATCCCGAGCGTCAGTCGCCCACCGGAGACATCGTCGAGGGTGATGAGCTCCTTGGCGAACGGTACCGGGTGGCGGAAGTTCGGCGACGCGACCAGGGTGCCGAGGCGGATGTGCTCGGTCGCCATCGCCGCCGCGGTCAGCGTCGGAACGGCACCGAACCACGCCGAGTCGCGAAACGACCGCCAGGCCAGGTGATCGTAGGTCCACATGTGGTCGAAGCCGAGCTCCTCGGCGCGCCGCCACCGGAGCTGCGCCGTCGACCAAGAGACCTTTGGAAGGATCACGACGCCAAGTCGCATCGGCCGCACGCTATTCCGTGCCTTCGGGAGCGTCCGGGTCATTCGTGCCAGCCTGTACATCCGTGACGGAGTTCCGATTCGGGGTGCACGTCCTTGCGCCGTCGGGGCATGACGAGTGGGTGACCCTCGCCCGACAGGTCGAGAACTCGGGGTTCTCTGTGCTCACCGTTCCAGATCACCTCATTGACGGGTGCATCTCGCCGTTCGCAGCCCTTGGAGTGGCTGGCGAGGCGACTTCCACCCTGCGAGTCGGGACGCTCGTGCTCAACAACGACCTCCGCCACCCGGCGCTCGTCGCGCGCGAGGTGCTGGCTCTCGACTCGCTCTCTGGAGGACGTGTCGAGCTCGGTCTTGGTGCCGGCTCCGCGATGAGCCTCCCCGAGTACGAGTCGGCAGGCATCCCCTTCGACGATGGCGCGACGCGCGTCGCACGACTCGGCGAGGCCGTCGAGGTGCTCGACGGACTACTCCGAGGCAACGACGTCACCTTCACCGGTGAGCACTACCGATTGAGCGGCCACCGCACCTGGCCCCCGGCGACCCAGCGACCCCGACCGCCGATCCTCGTCGGGGGCAGCGGGCGCCGGCTCTTGCGACTAGCAGCGGAGCGTGCCGACATCGTGTCCCTGTCAGGCATCGGCAGGACGAGATCCGCTGGGCTGACACCTGAGACGTCCGGCTTCTCGCCCGAGGCGGTCGATGAGCGGGTCGCCCTCGTTCGTGCCGCGTCAGCGAGACGAGACATCGAACTTCAGGCGCTCGTCCAGCGAGTGATCGTGACCGACGATCCCCGCAGCGCCGCCGAGCGTGCGCGAGAGTCCCTGCCCGAGCTGAGCGTCGAGGACATCCTCGGCACTCCTTATCTGTGGATCGGCACGATCGAGTCGATCTGCGAAGGCGTCCTCGCGGCCAGGGAGCGCTGGGGCTTCTCGTACTTCACCGTGTTCAACGACTCACTCGAGGCCGTGACGCCAATCGTCACCCGCCTCGCGGGCACGTGACCGACCCCTGGAGCGGAAGCTCTGGCCTAATCGTTGACGAGCCCTGCCAGCAGCGCCCGCAGGCGAGGCGTGGCCTTGAGCGCCGCGCGCAGCTGGGCGATGTCGTCGGCGCTGGCAAGCATTGGATGACGCCGGAACGAACCACTCGGCGTACACGAACAGAACCGGATCATCACGTAGCCCTCGTGCCCGTCGTCCTGAAACTCCAAGAGCTGCAGCGTGGGCTCCGAGTGCTCCCGGGTCGCGGAGGCTTCCTCGACGATTTGCCCGCCACCCCATGGGTATTTGAAAGGCCTCGGGATCTTCCTCGCCATCCCCCGAGCGTATGCGAAGGCGTCGTCACGAGCACGGGCGATCGGCCCGACGCCTAGATTCCGGTGATACTGCGCGTCATGACGTTCATCGATCAGGTCGCCGTGGTGACGGGCGCGTCGTCGGGGATCGGCGCCGCGGTCGCGACGGACCTCGCCGGTCGTGGCGCGCGCGTGGTGGCAGTCGCACGTCGAGCTGACCGCCTCGCCACCACGATCGACGCCTGCCGGACCTCCTCGCCCGAGTCGGTGGCTCATCCGGCTGACGTCTCGTCGCGCGAAGCGTCCGACGAGGTCATCCACGACGCCGAGGCCCGCTTCGGGAGCGTCGACATCCTCGTCAACAACGCCGGGATCAGCGTGCACAAGAACGCCGCTCGCACCAGCGTCGACGACATCGAACACGTGATGGCGGTCAACTTCTTCGGGGCCGTCTACCTGACCATGGCCGCGCTGCCAGGCATGCTCGAACGGCGCGTCGGCGCGATCGTGAACGTGACCTCCGTAGCGGGCTATGTCCCGAATGCCGGTGAAGCCGCCTACGGGGCGTCGAAGGCCGCGCTCTCCCGCTGGTCGCACGGGCTCGCGGTCGACCTCGCCGGCACCGGGGTGCACGTCGGCGTCCTCAGCCCTGGCCCGATCGACACCGAGATCTGGTCGCTCGACGAGGAGCTCGCCTACACCGGCAAGTTGTATCCACCCGAGGTCGTAGCCCAGGGCGTGGCCAAGATGATCGAGCGGCGGCTCACGCACCTCACCGTGCCCCGCCGCTACGGCGCCGTCGGCGCGCTGTACCCGATCCTCGGCCGGCCCATGCGCTGGGGCATGCGCCGCTACGAGGCGCGCGCCAGGGCGCGCCACGATCGCCCCTGACCTGGGCCTCAAGCTCGAACAGATCCGCCAGCTCCTCGAGGACGAGCCTCCACTCGAACAGCTCCGGGGGATGCTGCGGATGCGCCGGGCCCAGATCGAGGAGACCCTCGCCGAGGAGCAGGCCCGACTACGCCGAGTCGAAGCGCACCTCCGAGCCCTCGAAAGGAGCATCACGATGCCCACTCACGACATCGTCCTCAAGTCCACCCAGCCGCTGTGCATCGCCGAGGCCGCCGACACGGCGCCGGGGTTCGGACCCGAGAACCTCGGACCGGCCTTCATGCGGCTCGTCCCCGAGGTGCTCGCCTATCTCGTCATGCGCGCCGGGCCCAGAAGAGGATTCGCTTGAACGTGTAGAGGTACGGCCGCCGTTCGCCGACGGCGTCCAGGAACCGTTGGCGATAGCGCTCGAGAAAGAGGTTATAGAGCTCGTCGGGGAGACGTGCCCGAAAGAATGTGAGGTGGGTGCCCTTGACCCACTCCACGACATCGGCTGAAGAGGCCAGCCGGTGGTCGTACACCTGGAGTCGCACGTGCTGTTGGCCGAAGCCCAGCTGGTCGAGGATCTCGGCGTAGTCCTGGGGAGCGAGGACCCGCGTCTCGGGATCAGGCGGGGGGTCATCGGCGAGCGCTTCGCGGAACGGTGTTTCGTTGGCGAGCTCCATGCCGACCATGTGCGAGGGGTGATCGGTGTTGGCCGCGACCTGGACGGCGAGCTGCCCGCCCGCAGGAATCGCCTGCGTCAGCCGAGCGAGGAGGCGGTGGTGGTCGGGAAGCCAGTGCAGCGCCGCATTCGAGAACACCAGGTCGTAGGGGGCGGGTTCCCACGTCGCGATGTTGCCCGCTTCGAAGCGAAGGCCAGCTCCCGCGAAGGCCCTCGCTCGCTCCAGCATGGCCGCTGAGCTGTCGATCCCCACCGTCTCGGAAGCGCCAAGATGCACGTGCAGCTCCTTGGTGAGCTCGCCGGTGCCGCAGCCGAGGTCGACGACCCGGCCGTCGGGGCAGGGCTGCACGAGCGTCACGAGATCCCAGAACGGTCGAGATCGTTCGGCCTTGAAGCGTTCGTATTGGTCCGGATCCCAGCTTGCTGTGCTCACGTCGTTTCACCGCCGGCGTCGTGGGTCATCTCGCCCGAGCCTGAAGCTGCATGATGGTCACGGTCGCAGCGACTTCTCGTAGAGGGCGGCTTCCAGGGCCCGCTCGACACCGGGGAAGTCCTGGTACCCGACCAGCCGGTACCCGTCGCGCTCGTAGTAGCTGCGGAGCGGCCCGTTTGCCCTCGCGCAGTCGAGTCGGGCCACTTCCCGCTCGGAGCCCAGGATGAAACGTTCGGCCCAACCCAAGAGGCAGCGCCCAATGCCATGGCCTGCAAGGTCCCGATCAACCATGAGCATGTGGACGTACCCCGCGGGTTCTGGGCGTTCGCCCCAGATGAGGGGGTCTTCCCACACGATGGTGAGAGCATCCACCTCGCCAGATCGTCTCGGAGCTCGAGTACTGATCCCGCTTGGTCGACGGTGGCGCGAACGACGCTCAGTTCGCCGAGAGGAGTTTCGAGGGTGGGCTCGTCCACGCGCATATTCGGCTGTCCAGAATGACGCAGCCGCGGCCCGGCTGTCCTGGCGGTCATAGTGTTCTTGGCGTGGGTCCTCTGAAGACGCTGTTGGAGGAACGCTGCGAACAGGTCGGGATGGATGTCGCCGCGACCGTTCTCGCCATCAGCCGAATCCCCTACGGCCGACCGAGTCAACTGACGGCTACGGGTGTCCTTGACGAGTGGATCGGCACTTGCTCCACCAAGCACGTGCTGCTCGCCGCAGTCGTGTCCGAGTCCTGGCCCGATCTCCGGCCCCGTCTCTGGCACCGCCCCTATCTCGTCACACGAGAACTCGCCGATGCCCGGTGGGGCGGAGCTGTCGCCGAAGCCGTGCCTGCAATCGGGCTCGTCGACGTCCACACGTTCGCTACCCTCGACCTCAACGGCCAGCGTGTCCGGGTCGACGTCACCTTGCCACT
The DNA here is from genome assembly GCA_050743365.1 of Acidimicrobiia bacterium. Lineage (GTDB taxonomy): Bacteria > Actinomycetota > Acidimicrobiia > IMCC26256 > JACDBD01 > JBOGFI01. The sequence goes on from JBOGFI010000109.1 coordinate 6,620, forward strand.
CTCAGGCTGGGACGGCGTGTCCGACGTACCGCTGGCGTGTGGACCCGGTCCTGACCACCCGGCAGGCGATGACGCGCTGGCCTCGAAGACCCAGCTCGTCTTGCGGCACTGCGATCCTGCGGTTCGCGAGCCGTTCATCGCCGCGCTTTCAGCGGTGAACAGCTGACGAGAGGCCCTTCGCGCGGGACAAACCGGATGGACCGGTGTGCGGCCTCGAGGGAGCTCCCATCTCGACGATCGCGCCCGCGAGTCGGACACGTAGGCTCGCTCGACGTGGATGCGCGCCAGACCTACAGCTCGCTGGGCGAACCGTGGCAGGCGTGCCTCGATGAGGCATGGGCCTCGTGGGCTCGAGGCTCCGCGGGTGTTGGGGCGGTGATCACCGACGCCGTCGGGGGCATCGTGGCGCGCGGCCGAAACCGCATGCTCGAGCAGCCGACCGAACCCGGCATGCTTGCGGGTACGTCACTCGCCCACGCGGAGATGAACGCCATGGCGCAGGTACCTCTCGGCGGGGGTGCTGACTGGTCCCTCTACACCACGTTCGAGCCCTGCCTGATGTGCGCGAGCACGCTTCTCCAAACGCCGATCGCCCGCCTCCACTATGCCGCGGCGGACCCGGTCTTCGACGGGCTGCACGACTGGTTCAACGACCTCCCCTTCGCAGCTGATCGACGCCCGCAACGAACCTGCCTGGGCGGACCAGTCGGCGCGTTCGCGCACGTGCTGCACCTGTCATGGCTCGCCTTCTGGCTCTCGGACGATCCGATCATCGACGCGCACCGGAGGCTGAAGCCTCACCACCTCGAGGTCGCGTCGCACCTCGTGCGCGACAATCGTCTCGCCGATGTCGCGGCCGCTGGTGGCACCGCGGTCGATGCCCTCGGCGCCCTATGGGGCGATTTGCAACGCATCGAGAGCTGACTGCCCCGCGACCTCTAGACCCTCGTCGAGTGAGCCGAGGAGTGCCGCCGTGACCACCACCGAACAGAACAAGCAGACGGCCATGGCCTTCTACGACCTGATGTTCAACCAATGCCACCCCGCTGAAGCCGTCGAGCGCCATGTCGGCGACACCTACACCCAGCACAACCCCGATGTAGGTGACGGCAAGGAGGCGTTCATCGCCTACTTCGAGAGGATGGCCGAGGAGTATCCCGGCAAGCGGGTCGAGTTCAAGCGCTCGATAGGTGAGGACGACCACGTGGTGCTCCACTGCTACCAGCAGTGGCCTGGCGACCACGACTACGCCGGGATCGACATCTTCCGCTTCGACGCCAGCGGCAAGATCGTCGAGCACTGGGATGTGCTCCAGGTGATTCCCGACACGTCCGCCAACGAGAACACGATGTTCTGACCAGGGGGGTACCCCGATGAGCGACGAAGAGATGATCGGTGGACTCGTCGCGTGTCACACTGCGCTGGATGGAGGGACGGCCACCAGTCTGGATCGGGCACGCCGTGCTTTCGGTCAGCGACGTGAGCCGATCGGCTGACTTCTGGCGCGAGGTCGGGATGCGCGAGATCGAGCGGAACGCGCACGTCGCCGTGCTCGAGCTGCGGGGAGGTACGCACCTCGTGCTCGTGCCCGGCACACCGCCGGCGGATGCTGACGCGCCGTTCGATCTGATGGTGGACGATCTCGACGCCACCCACGCCCAGTGGAAGGCGCGCGGGCTCGACCCGTCGCCGATCGAACGCGGACGCATCCACACGGCCTTTACGGTGCGCGACCCGAACGGCTACCGCGTGACGGTCAACAGCTCGCACGTCGTCGGCGAGGTCTGAGCGGTGGACGAACGACCCGCGCTCTGGGTCGAGCTCGGACCGTCCGCGGCGTAGCGCATGGCGCGCCGTCATGTCGTCGTCGACGGCTCCAACCTCGCGACGGAGGGGCGAACGGCTCCAAGCCTGGCCCAGCTCACCGAGGCGGTCGAGGCTCTCCGGGCCGAGCACCCGGGTGTGACGCTCACCGTCGTCGTCGACGCGTCGTTCCCGCATCGCATCGACCCGTCAGAGCGCGAGGCCTACGAGTCGGCCGCCGCCGCCGGCGACCTCGTCTCGCCGCCCGCCGGGGCCATCGGGCGCGGCGACGGGTTCCTCCTCCAGATCGCTGACCGTACCGGCGGCGCCGTGGTCTCCAACGACTCGTTCCAGGAGTTCCACGGCACCTACGGCTGGCTCTTCGACACCGGCCGATTGATCGGGGCGAAGCCGGTCCCAGGGGTCGGCTGGATCTTCTCGCTCCGCACCCCGGTGCGAGGCGCGAAGAGCCGCCAGGCCGTGCGCAAGGCGCCGCAGCCGGCGAAGCTGGTTGCGGACGCGATCAGGGAGGCGTCCGCCGACGCGCTCGAGCCCGACACACCCAAGCGGCGGCGCCGGCGGGCCAAGCCGGCGTCGCCGGGGACGGTCAACGATCCCGACCCGTTCCTGCGCTTCGTGTCCGGTTACCCACCGGGGAGCGAGGTGGAGGGACGCGTGGATGCGTATGCGTCGCATGGGGCCTTCGTCGAGATCGACGGCGTGCGCGGGTACGTGCCGCTCACCGCGATGGGCGATCCCGCGCCGGCGAGCGCTCGCGAGGTGCTGCGCAAGGGCGAGACGCGGCGGTTCGTCGTGCAGGCGTTCGACCCGCCCCGCCGAGGCGTGGAGCTTGCGATCCCCGAGTTCGCCCGGGTGTCGGGCGCCCCGACCGAGGAGACCGTGGAGGCCGAGATCCGCGAGGGCTCGGCGCGGACCCGGCGACGGCGCCGGCAGCGCCAGGCAGCCAAGGAGCGGACCCCGATACCGGCAGCCGAGCGCGCCAAGAGGGCCAAGAAGGCCGCCAAGGCCCGGAAGTCGCCGGCCAAGCCGAAGCAGCCGACCAAGAAGGCAACCACGAAGAAGGCGAAGGCCGCACCGAAGCGGAGGTCGCGATGATCGCACCCCTCTCGGTGACGCCGACGAGAGTCGGTGGGCGCCCGGCTGGGGAAGGCGGGGTGCGTCGGCCGCTGCCCGGACGATTCCGCCGGGCGGGTCGAGACCCGGGTCGGAGACCCGAGCAGCCCGAAGGGCTGCGAGCAGGGGCTCGGCCCGGGCCCCGGCGG
>JBOGFI010000110.1:0-10388 GCA_050743365.1 Acidimicrobiia bacterium
CTTCGGCTACCCATGTACCGCCTCGCGGTTCGTTCCGGGCGTCTGAGGCCCTACGAGCGGCCGAATAACGATCCGGTGTTCGAGGTGGCGCGCGCCCACCCGGAGCGATTCATTCCGTTCGTGTTCCTGAACCCGACGCTGGGGGAGGAGGCCCACGACGAGCTCGATCGTGGTCTCGCGGCGGGCGCACATGGAGTGAAGCTTCACGCGTACTTTCACGGGTACCGGCTCACCGATGCGCTCCCACTCCTCGACCGCTGCGAGGCGCGGGGGCTCCTGGTCCTCGTTCACCTCGGTTTCGGTCCGCCCGAGGACGTGGCCGCCGTCGTTGACGCATGCCCCGACCTGAAGCTCATCGTCGCCCATGCAGGGATGCCCCATTTCGAGCGCGTGTGGCGGCTCGACCGCGTGCTGTTCGATGTCGCTGGGCTGTGGGGTGGGATCGGCATGTTGCCGCAACGCCTCGTGGGGAGGCTTCTGGATGCCGTCGGTCCCGATCGAGTGATCTACGGCTCGGACGGGCCGTCTGGCCTCCGCGTGGAAGGAGGGCACCGGTACGAGTTGCCGCCCCTCCCGGACCAGGCGATGGGAGCGAACTTCCTCCGTCTCCTCGGTTGAGGCCACGCCTTGATCGCTTCGCTGCGGCGGTTGGGCCCCGCAGTCGTGTCAGCGCACGCGAGGTACGAACCGGCCGGTCCGAGCGGCGTAGGCGATGTAGTGCTCGCCGTGCACGCGCCGCAGGTACGGCTCCTCCGACTGGCGTACGACCAGGTGCGATCCGACGATCGTCAGCGGTACCGCCGCCACGGCAACGACGTTGGGGACGATGCAGGCCACGCCGGACGCCGCCAGCATCAGCCCGACGTAGAACGGGTTGCGCACGATCGAGAACAAGCCGGTGGTGATCAGCTCGGTCCGCGCCTCGGGGTCGACGCCCGCCCGCCACGACCGGCCCATCTGGGCTTGGGCGGTGAGGCACACCGCCAGCGCCGACGCGAGGAGTGCGAACCCAGTGGCGTCGAGTGCGGTGACGTCGAGCGGCTCGACGGCGTCGAGAACGCCGAGGAAGTCGAGGGCGGGAGCCCAGAGCGAGAGGCCGACGCCGGCGGCGAGCAGTGCCTCGGCCAGCCACGCCGCGCCCGTGGGTGGTCGCACGAAGCCCGAACGGCCGGTGCGGCGTCGCTGGATCGCGGTCCTGGCACCGAAGGCGACGAGCAGGAAAGCCGCGTAGGCGGCGAGAGCCCAGCCGGCCATCATCGTCTCGTCGGTCGAGGCGTGATCAGGCGCCCTGCCTGGTGCCAGCGTGCGCCGGCTCGTCTGAGCGAGTGGTTTCCGCGGCTGGCGCGTCGGCGTCGCCGGCGCGGCGGCTCATCATGCGGTGGCGGCCCCACATCATCGCGGCGCAGGCGATCATCATCGCGGTGCAGCCGAGCACCGGAAGCAGCAGGAACAGGGTCTCCACAGGGCCTCCTCAGGGGCGATGGGCAACGCCGAGTACGTGCGGCGCGACGGGGCGGGCGACGAAGCAGGGCACGAACCGGAATCTCCGGTGCCGCTCGACGACGAAGCCGGCAGCCTCGATGGCGCCGACGGTGTCGCGGCTGGTGTGGCAGCCGCCCCCGAAGAGCGGCCAGAACACGTCGACCGCGCGCTGGACCCGTGCGAAGCCGGGTGTGTCGGCCTGGACGTGCTCGTAGAAGCGAAGCTCGCCACCGGGTCGGATCACCCGATGCAACTCGGCGAGCGCGGTGGCTTGCTCCGGTACCGAGCACAGCACGAGCGACGCCACGCCGGCATCGAACGACCCGTCATCGGCGGGGAGGGCGTCGGCGACACCGTCGACGACCTTGATCGGCACGGTGGCGCGCTCCGCTTCCTCGGTCGCGATGCGCCGCAAGAGGGGTTCGGGCTCCGTGGCAAGGACCTCGCTGACCGTGCCCGGGTAGTGGCGGAAGTTGAGACCGGTGCCTGCTCCCACCTCGATCACGCTCCCCGAGAGGTCGGCGAGGAGCTCGTGGCGGTGCTCGGCGGCACCTTTCTTCTCGGCTTCGGCAACGATCCGCGCGTACATCCGGGCGAAGATCGGATGGCGGACTTCGGTCTTCGACGGGCTCATCCCCACCTCCGGGAAAGCGTGGCTACTACGAATTGGTAGTACTACGGTCGTGTCGTGTCAAGGTGACCGCGGTCACCACCGCCCCCGCGTCAGCCCTGTCCGCAGAGACGACGCGCGAGCTCGCCGGGCCCGCCGAACGGGATCACCGATGCCGCGAACGACCAGACCAGCACGCTTGCCCCCAGCACGCTGAGGGCGCCGGTCCACACCGACAGCCGCCGGGCGGGGGGCTCCTTGCCCGTCTCCAGCTGGGTCACTCGGTCGTCCAGGAACTCGGCGCCTCCGATCGCGGCCGCGGGCCCCAGGGCGGCCCACTGCGGTCCGCTCACGACCTTGTAGAGAGCGGACGCGAGCGGGACGCGACCGTACCGTTCCACCGCACGCCGGTCGGCGGCGAGCTCACGTGCCGCCGTGTACCTCGTTCGCAGGTCCCGGAGGGCGGGAAGGAAGAACAACGCGGGCGCCAGTGTGCGTGCGAATACGATCTTGATCGGGTCCAGATTGGTGACGTGGTAGCGCTCGTGCTCGAGCACCGCGTCGAGCTCGGTGGGCGAGACCGATTCGACGAGCCCACGGCTCACCGCGACGCGGCGTGACGTGATCCCGTAAGCGAACGAGAACTGCTCGCCGCTGTCGACCAAGTCCACCCGACCGGTCAGCGCTGCTCGCTCGGCGGCAGCCGTGAGCGAGGCCGGCAGCGGCAGTCGGTGCGCTCGCAGGTGCCGCACGAGCCCGGTGGTCGCGGACCACTGGTGCCACAAGGACAGCAACCCGAGCAAGCTGCCGACGGCGACCAGTGTGAGGAAGACGAGTGCCGCGGTCACGTCCGCGGTGCTCCCCGAGAGCGCGTCGAATCCGTCGTGGCGCACGCGGTAGGCGACGATGCCGAGGAGCGTGCAGGCGGCCATGCCGACGAGCGCCAGGGTGGCCGCGCAGACGCCGAGGAACGCGGCGAAGGCCCGGTTGGCAGTGTCGAGCCTCATCGCCGCTCCCGCAGGAGACGTTCCAGCCGTCGCCGGATCTTCGGATCGGCGCGGGCCTCGTCGACGAAGTGGGCCACCGCGGTCTCGCCGTAGTCCCGCACGACGTCCCGGACCGCGATCGCGGCCTCGTCGGGGACGGCGGGCTCGTACACGTAGCCCCGCCCGACCCGGTGTCGGCGGAGTACCTCCTTCTCGGCCAGGCGGGCCATGACGGTCATCACGGTGGTATAGGCGAGTGGCGGCCGGCGAACGCGGTTGAGGCGCTCCAGCACCGCCCGCACCGTGAGCGGCTCAGCCGTGGCCCACAGCACCCGCATCACGTCACGCTCGAGCGGGCCGAGCAGCCCGTCGCCGGTCGTTGTCACTAGCCCATTGTCTACTACATCAGCATCGTAGTAAAGTCGAGGGGTGGAGCAAGAGCAGAGTCTCGGGGAGCTGGCCGAGCGCACCGGCGAGCCCGTCGCGTGCCTGGAGGAATGGCGCGCCGCGGGCCTCGTCCTCGCCGACGGACGATTCGAGCCCGCGGACGCCGAGCGCGCCCGGCTGGTTCGGTTCTTGCTCCGCCGCGGCTTCAGTCTCGAGACGATCGTCCAGGCCGAGCGGCTGCTCGACGACTTCCTGGATCTGGAGTTCGCCGAGGGCCAGTTCCCCACCTACACGCTTACCGAGGCGGCCGAGAAGACCGGCGTGGACTCCTCGCTGGTCCGGCGCCTCTGGGAGGCCATCGGTCTCAACCAGCACGGCGACGTGGCGAGCGATGACGACATCGCGACGCTCGCGGGGCTCGAGATCGTCCTGAGCACGGGACTCCCGGAGGCGGCGCTGATCGAGTTGGTTCGCGTCTACGCCGATGCGCTCCGGAGGGTCGCGGAGGCAGAGGTTCGTCTCTTCCACTTCCACGTCCACGAGCGACTGCGGGCTGCAGGCGTATCGCCCGACGAGGTGAAGCGGGGCACCGACGCGGCCTCGGCCCAGCTGCGTGGACTTGTCGAACCCGCTGTCCTCTACTTCCACCGCAAGGGCTGGGCCAAGGCGGTGCGTGACGATCTCGCGCTGCACGTTGCCGAGGAGGCCGGCCTCTCCGACGTCTCCGAAGTGCCCGGAACGCTCTCGGTTGCGATCGTCTTTTCCGACCTCGCCCGCTTCACCCCGCTCACCGAGGTGATGGGTGACGCCGTCGCCGCCGACATCGTCGACCGGTTTTCCAAGATCGTCCGTAACGCGGTGGCCGGCTGGGACGGCAGGATCGTCAAGCAGATCGGCGACGGGCACATGCTCGTGTTCTTCGAGCCCGGTGCCGCGGTCGCGTGCGCCCTGGAGGTCGAGGCCCGGGCCGCCGGGGAGTCGCAGTTCCCCGCGGTCCGCTCGGGCGCGCACTGGGGGCCGGTGCTCTACCGCGAGGGCGACTACCTGGGCGCGACCGTCAACCTCGCATCCAGGCTCGAGACCGAGGCCGGCCCGCACCAGCTGTTGGTGACGGCGGAGCTGCGCCGGGCAGCCGAGGGCCTCCCGAACGTCGAGTTCGTGCCGCTCGGCCGCCGCACCCTGAAGGGAGTGAGCGAGGGCGTCGAAGTCTTCGACGCCAGGCCCGGAACCGCGGCGGTGCGCGAGAAGCTCGTCGACCCCGTCTGTGGCATGGAGCTCAACTCATCGGAAGTCGCCGCCAGCCTCGACGTCGCCGGTGAGGCGAGAGCCTTCTGCTCCACCGACTGCCTGCAGCGCTTCGTCGCGGCTCCCGAGCGGTACAGCCCCTGATTGGTGTTTCGTCGGGGCCGCGGGTGGTCTTGGTCGAGATCCGCGACGTGACCTCTCCGCCCGGGAGGGCACTTCGGACGCCAGGGTTTCGGCGGCTGTTCGTGGCCCAGACGATCAGCCGGGGGGGGGGGCGACACGTACAACACCGTCGCCCTGGTGATCGGCGTGTTCCAGCAACCGGGGAAGCTCACCGGTCTCGGTCGGCGAGCTGTGCGCGCGTTGGGTCGATCGGCGTCGCCGGACAACCCAGGCCGCGCCACCTCCAGCCGTGACGAGGCCAACGAGCAGGACGATGAAGACGATGGTGCCGATGCTGCTGTCGGCCTTCGGGTTCAACATTCCGATCGCCGGCGACTGGCAGGTGATCGTCAGTGCGCTCGTCGACGACACCACCCAGGTCGTCGTGAAGGGACAAGTACCGGTCCGCTAGCGATACTTCAGGCTTGCCTGAATTTAGCTCAGCCTGTATTATGGCGCAGGTGGTGACGGTCGAGCGTCGAGTTGCCGACACGCTCGAGCGGGTGGGAACCGCGCTGGCCGATCCCACCCGCCGTCGGATCCTGCTCGAGCTCCTCGACGGCCCCGCGTACCCCGCCGACCTCGCCGACGCGCTCGGGGCCGGGCGCTCGAACATCTCCAACCATCTTGCGTGTCTGCGCGGCTGCGGGCTGGTGACCACGACGCGCGAAGGCCGGCAGGTCCGCTACGACCTGGCGTCGGCGAAGCTGCGCGCCGCGCTCGCCAAGCTGGCGACCGTCGAGCTCGAGGTGGACACCCGCCACGCCGACCTCGATGGCGGGTGGTAACGGGATGTATGCCTACCGTCACGCTGCGACGCGCTTCGGTCGGTTCCTGCCCGGGATCGGCCGTCGGCTCTGCCCAGTCCGGGAGAAGCCCGCGCGATGAGTCACGACCATGGTCACGGCCAGTCGGCGGTACGGGCGGGGGAACGGCATCGAGGCCGGCTGCGGCTCTCCCTGGCGCTCATCGTCGGGTTCCTGGTGGTGCAGGTGGTCGTCGGGCTGGTGGCGGGGTCGCTGGCGGTGCTCTCGGACGCGGGTCACATGCTCACCGACGCAGTCGGGCTGGGCATGGCGCTGGCGGCGATCACGGTGGCGAGCCGGGCGGCCTCGAGTGGAACGCGGACGTTCGGCCTGTACCGCCTGGAGATCCTGGCGGCGTTGGTCAATGCGGTCCTGCTCTTTGGCGTGGCCGGCTACGTGTTCCTCGAGGCGGCTCGGCGCTTCGGGGACCCGCCCGACGTGCCGGGATTCCCGGTGCTGGCCGTCGGTGTTGTCGGCCTGGCGTTGAACATCGTGGTCATGGCGCTACTCCGGGCCGGGTCCCGGGAGAGCCTGAACCTCGAAGGCGCGTACCTGGAGGTGCTGGCCGACGCGTTGGGGTCGCTGGGTGTGATCCTGGCGGCCGTCGTACTCATGACAACCGGGTGGCCTTACGTGGACCCCCTGGTCGGGGCCGGGATCGGGCTGTTCATCCTCCCGCGGGCCTGGCGCCTGGGACGCGAAGCGCTGAGGATCCTCCTGCAAGCCGCGCCGTCCGGGCTCGACCTCGGTTCACTCCAGGGTGACCTGGCCGCCCTCCCCGACGTCGTCGACGTCCACGATCTGCACGTGTGGACGCTCACCTCCGAGATGGAGGTCGCGTCCGCGCGCGTCATGGTCCGGGCCGGGGCCGATTCGCACGCAGTGCTCGATCGGGCCCGCGAGCTGCTCCGGGACCGCTACGGCCTCTCACACGCGACGTTCCAGGTCGAGCCGGACGACCACGACGGCTGCGAGGAGGTCGCGTGGTAGCCCCCGCTCGAAGTGGCCTGCGGCGTCAGGGGCTTCGGCTCGAGTACCTGACCATCGGCTGGAACGTGATCGAGGGCATCGTGGCGGTCGCGGCCGGCATCGCGGCGGGGTCGATCGCGCTGGTCGGGTTCGGGTTCGACTCCTCGATCGAGGTCGTCGCCGCGACCGTAGTGGTGTGGCACTTCCGCGCCGAAGAGCGGGGCGGAGGGGTCGACGAGGCTCGGGAGCGGCGAGCGCTGCGGCTGATCGCGGTCACGTTCTTCGTGCTCGCGGCCTACGTGGCGGTGGAGGCGGTGCGTGATCTCGTGATCGGCGCCGAGCCCGAGACGTCGCGGGTCGGGATCGTCGTGGCCTGTCTCTCGCTGCTGGTGATGCCGACGCTCGCGCTGGCCAAGCGACGGGTCGGCCGGCAGCTCGGCAGCCCGACGCTCATTGCGGATTCGACCGAGACGTTCCTGTGCTCGTGGCTGTCGGCGATCCTGCTCGTGGGCCTCGTGCTCAACGCCACGGTTGGCTGGGCCTGGGCCGACCCCGTCGCCGGCCTCGCGATCGCGTGGCTGGCGCTGCGTGAGGGCCGCGAAGCGTGGCGAGGCGACGAGTGCGCGTGACCGCGGCTGAAACAGCCGCGTCTCGTGGAAGACTGTGGTTGACGCGGAGATGCTCATGACGACGACGATCACGGATGCCGACGTTGCGGATGCTCCGCCGCATCCACCCAGCGACGAAGACGCGCCAGCTCGGCCCTGGTGGTATCCGGGCCGAGTTCAGATCGTCGCGATCGTGGTCGCGCTCCTGTTCCTGGTCGGAGTGCTCGGCTACGCCATCGGAAAGCCCAATCCGGCCCGCACGAACGACGCCGACATCGGGTTCCTCGAGGACATGACCCAGCACCACCAGCAAGCGATCGTGATGAGCTTCACGTTCCTGGAGCACAGCGATAGCGGCGACTGGCTCCTCACCCACGAGGCACGCGAGATCGTGATGCAGCAGTCGGCGGAGGTCAGGGTCATGAGCGACCTGCTGGTGCGGTTCGACGAGGAGGGCGACCCCGACACCGCGATGGAGTGGATGGGTATGCCCGTTCCTCAGGAGGAGATGCCCGGGCTCGCGGCGCCATCCGAGGTGGAGCGCCTCGCACGGCTGAGTGGGTCTGACGCGGAGGAGCTGTTCTCCCGTCTCATGATCGAGCATCACCGGGGCGGCGTGCACATGGCCGACGCGGCGGCCGACCGCGCCGAGACCGACGAGGTGAGAGAGCTGGCGACGAAGATGGCGAAGGCACAGCGTTACGAGATCGAGGAGCTGCAGGACCGTCGCGTCGAGCTCGGGTTCGCGCCGGTCGAGTGAGCGCGAAGGCGCCGCCCCCCGAGCAGACGTCGCGGGAGGGACCCCGGCGACGCGCGTCTGCCTGGCCGTTCGTGCTTGCCGTTGGCGGGGTCGGCGTCGTCGTGGGGCTCGTCGCGTCGGTCGCCTGGCTCGGCGGGGATCCGTCGCCGGCGCATGACGGCGGACGATGGGCGGCCACCGTCGAGGGGCTGTGCACGGCCGCGCGCGCCGCCCAGAACGGTGACGCCGACGAAGCTCGTCGTGTCTTCCTCGACGAGGCCCACGACCCCTTGCACCGCCTCGCTGACCAAACCGCCGAGCAGGACCGGGCTCCGGCGGCCCGGCTGTTGGAAGCCAAGGAGCGCGTCGAAGCCGATCTGGAAGGCTCGCAGTCCTCGCTGGAGCGCGACCTCGAGAGGCTCGCGGAGGCGACGCGTGTCGCGATCCGCGCCGCCGGCGACCCGGTTCCCGCTCGCTGCCCGGACCCAGACCGATGACACCATTCGTGCGAACCGCGACGGGCGTGCTTCTACTGGTGGCAGCCGCCAGCCTCGTCGCGGGCTGCAACAGGTCCGACGACGGCTCGGACGACGACGCGGCCCCGACGATCTCAGCCGAGATCGCGAGCTTCGACCTCGCCGCCGGCCGCGACCAGCGCTTCATCGTCGGCCTGATCGGCGACAACAACCAGCTGCTCGCCTACGGCAAGGTCACGCTGCGCTTCGCCTACGCCGGCACCCGAGAACAGCCCATCCGGCGGGCCCAGGCCGGACCACCCGTCGAGGCGACCTACCTGCCGATCGCCGGACAGCCCGTCGACCCCACCAAGACCGGGCCCCGACCCGTCAACCCGTCCGAGGCGCGAGGCGTCTACGGCGCCGAACCGGTCCGCTTCGACCAGGCGGGCATCTGGGGCGTCGTCGCCGAAGGCACCATCGCCGGCAAGCGCTTCACCGTCCAAGACGCCTTCGAAGTCAAGACGGAACCGCAGGTCGTCGCGATCGGCCAGCCGGCACCCCGCACCCAGAACCCCCTCCCAGGGGCGCCCACGCTGCCAGCCACGGCCATCGACTCCCGCGCCGACGCCGGGACCGTCCCCGACCCCGAGCTTCACTCCACAACCATCGCCGACGCGCTCGCCGCCGGTCGCCCCGTTACCGTCGTCGTCTCGACCCCCGTCTACTGCGTCAGCCGCTTCTGCGGCCCGATCACCGACTCCGTCCAGCAACTCGCCCAGCAGGCCGGCGATCGGATGGCGTTCGTCCACCTCGAGGTGTGGCAGGACTTCGAGAACAAGGTCGTCAACACCGCCACCCAAGAGTGGATCCTGCCGCGCGACGGCAGCAACGCCGGCGAGCCCTGGGTGTTCGTCGTCGGATCGGACGGCACCGTGCTCGCCCGTTTCGACAACGTCGCTACTGACGCCGGCCTGCGGCAGGCTGTCCAGTCGACACGGGGCTGACGCGATGCGACTTGTCCTGGGTCACGAAGGCGGTTGGTGGCAGTCGTTGTGGGTGCTCACGCCTCTCGCCGTCGCCGCGCTCGTGAGTCTGGTCTCGAAGCTCGTGCACGGCCGCCGAACTGTCCGCCGCGGCGATGGCAGCGCGACCGAGCGCTTCCTGCTCCGTCGCCGCATCGACGAAGAGAGCCGACAGCTTTGAACGCTCAGCTGCCGCCGGCGCGACGCGGCTTCGCCCAGACACGGTCATCCGCATAGGGGCGAGGTGCGCCGGCAACTCGCGTGGACAGGCACGGCTGCGCTGGCCTTGGTCGCGGTGCTCGTCCTCGCGGGATCGCCATGGCACGACGAGGGTCGCCGCTGGGACCGCGTCGTCGCGGGCCTCTGCGAGGTCGCCGCCGACGCCAGGGAGGGCAACTTCCACGACGCCCAGCGGGTTTTCGACCGTGCGCACGACGAGCTCCATGTCCTCGCCCAAGAGGTGGGCCTGAAGGATCCCGGTGTGGAGGTTCGATTGCTGGAGGCCAAGGAAGACGTACAAGCTGATCTCGACGCTGCCTCACGGGCGTCGGAACACGACCTCCGGGAACTTGTCCGCGCGATCCGGAGCGCGGTTGTCAAGGTGGGTGACCGCGAGCCGTCCCGGTGCTCATCGTGACGACGGTAGGGCTGGCGGGCCTGCTCGAGCTTGCCGGGCGGTAGCGAGCACCGAATACGCGTCGTGCACTCGCAGCCCGGTTTCCATCCGATAGCACCGAACGGCGCGTGCGGCGCTGACGAGCTTGACCGGTCACAACCGTCGAGGCGACCTGACATCTGTGTCACACCGCGCCCCGCGAAAAACCCGCGGACGCCCCGCGATTCGGGAGTACAGCACGGCACGGGTGAACACTCGAAAGCACGTCTGACCTGCGGATTCGCGACAGAGCGGCGTA
>JBOGFI010000111.1:0-47105 GCA_050743365.1 Acidimicrobiia bacterium
CCGCTTCGGCCTCCTCGACGACACCCTGGGCTCGGACACGAGCGCTCCCTTCGCACATGCCCGAACACCCTCTCAGGTGTGGTCTGAAAGAACGCGGATCCTGTCGCGCGAAGTCAGACGCAATGGACGGTCTCGTTACATGGGGGCTCGGTCGTGGAGAGCCTGGACGTCCCGGTGGCGAGGCACGGCCCAATTGTTGCTTAGGAACCTCCAACGGCGTGGCGGTTCAGCTGGTCGGCAGCATGGGTTCGATGAAGCGCTGTTCGGGCCTGCGAGGGAGCTGCAGGGCGCGTCAGATCAAGCCCCTCGTCGGCCGCCCAGGCTCAGCTGACTGAGGAGGGCGGCCCTCCCCAAACAACAGTCGTGCCGGCCGCCCCCGCCCACCCCTGATCGCCGGGAGCGGGCACCGCCACCAGCCAGCGAGTTGACTCAAGACTTCGACTTGCGGCGGAATAGTGCTCGCGTTGTGAGTTGATCCTTCGTATGGTCCTGGGATGGGGACCACGTTTCGATGGGCGAAGCTGTCACCGTCTCGGGAGCCACCCATCACTGGCTCGAGCCGACGCAGCTGGCTGCTCTCAGTTCCGTTGGCCGCGCGCCGGTGGCGTCGTGTGCGCCTGGGGCACGCTCTACCTGTTGTAGAACGTCGGGACCTCCCAGGTGCCGTCGCTGAGCTGGACGCCGAACTCGAGCGCACCTGGGAAGTCCGAATCGTCGACGTACTGTGGCCGAACGACGAACGGCGTGCCTGGGCGGCGCGACAGATCGCGTTCGATTGCGCGCCAACGCTTCTTGTCGGCGTCGGTGCCCGTGCCACGGTTCAGTTCCCGGTCCTGGGGGATGAGGTTGATCCCGTCTTCGGTACCACCGGCAGCGTGTGCGACCAGGTGGCCTCGATCCAGAGGCTCGGACCCCTGGCCCACTGGTGAAGGAAAACCGGTGAGCCGCGCCGCTTCGCGAGGACCAGCGGGTTCACCCGACACGCCCCAGACAGCCACGACCCTGTTCGCGGGCTCAGCTGCGGAGCTCGACTGGGTAGCGTCGTACGAGTAGGTGATCCCACTGTCCAGGGTGACGTGCACAAGTTCCCTGGTTCCACGGGTATCAGCGAGGTACTCCGCCTCCCGCTCGGCGACGAGAACGGCGACGCTCGCAGACCGCTTGGCTCGGTCGAGTGCATCGACGAATCGACCGAGGCCGGGCTGGCTGGGGTTCATCGCGGCACGCCGTGCCACCGTGTGGGATTCCTGCAGGGAGTTGAGCAAGTGCTGCTCACGGCTCGTCGCAGCGGGAACCGGGGCGGCCTTCGCCTTGGTGCCCTGTGCCGTAGCTGACGTGGCGCCGGGCGCCTTCGTCCGGGTCGTCTTCGTTTGAACGGCCGGCTTGGCCTGGGCGGCTCGCTTCTGGGTTGCCTTCGCCACGGCGGGTGCACCGGTGGGGCCGGAATTGGCGGGGCTGGGTTTCGTGGGGGCGGCCTTTGCCGCGGCCGCAGGTGCGTTCTTCGGCGGGGTCGAGGCCGGGGCTCTCGCGCGCTGGGTCCCGCTTGTCCGAGTGGTGCGCGGGGCCGCCGGTGCCAATGAGCCGGTTCGGACTCGTGGCACGACCCTCCTGCGGGCGGTTGGGACAGCGCCGCCGCCTGTGAACCCGGTGCGCTCTACGAAGCAGGGCATCGCAACTCGATTCAGTCGACCGCCCATGATTCTACGACCCGGGACCAGTCGCCGGCGAGGGCGTTATCGCCTCTGGCGAACATGTCTTCGACGACCGGTGTGAGCAGCTGGCTGGCAACGGTGGGGAACCCTGGATGGATGCTGCCGGTGATGTGCCCGGCGAGGTGCTCGTTCAGGTCGTCGACGACGCATCCGACCCAGTGCCGCAGGTCCCATCCGACGCCCTTACCGGCCACCAGGCCGGCGTGGACGTTGCCTCGGGACTGCTCGGCAAAGAGCGCGTTGGCGATGTAGTACGTCCAGGCGATCGGGTGCCGGCGACGGAGGGGGAACTGGTCGGGGCCTGGGCCGTGTGGATCGAACAGGGGGTGGGAGACGTCCGGGTTGGCCAGTTTCTTCGGCAGCGGGTGGTCCTTGAAGTACTGGACGAGGAGCACTGCAGCAGCCAGGTGATCTGTGGTGAAAGACGCGACTGCGTTCCGGAGGACGTCGGCCCCGGCGCCCTCGTAGATGTACGTCGGGTCGTCGGAGTAGGCGGGGATGTCGGCGAAGGCGAGAGGGCTTGTCGTGGCGTACACCTCCGAGGTCCATCCGAGGTCTACGAAGGTCGACGGGACCAGATGTAGTCGGACCTGGAGCGGCGTGATGTATGCGTCGACCCAGATCGCTTCAGCGCACTGCCGTACGAACGGGTCATCGCGATGCTTGGCGATGTCGAGCAGGTTCTGCGCGACATACTTCGCGTGCCGGCAGGAGCCCGAGGTGATCAAGGCCATCGCTGAGGCGGCCACTGCGGCGCGATGTAGGTCCTCAGCCAGGTCAGGGGTGGCTGCGACCGTGGCTTGCCGATGGTAGATGTAGCTGACGTACTCAGCCGCGATGGCTCTCGCTTCGGGGATCTGCGCCCCGACCATTCCCACCGTCAGGATCGGCACGTGGGACTCGAGCGGTTCACCGGAGTCGAGTTGACCGTGTACTTCGTAGGCCTTGCGGATGACACCGAGGGCGGTCTTGAGCTCCCGAACCGTGAACTGTCGGAGCCACGATGCCGTTTCGGTCACGGAGTCGAGGTCGAGGTTCGCTTCCAGCGTCATAACGAGCTTCCGTAGCGGCTCGAAGTACGTCGCGAACGGGAACGTGCCGTCTGCCTCGACGCCGAAGATGACGTCTGCGCCGAACAAGTAGTGCATCGCCTCCGAGGCCTCGTAGCCGGTCTGGGCGAGCCAAACCGAAAGGTCGTGGAAGTCCTCCCGTGTTGGGAGGTCCATGGACTCCGTCGACGAGTCTCCTGCGGTGGCCACAACCTGGGCGACGCAAAGGTAGGCCTGCTGCTGGAGGATCGCGTGGAGGATCCTACGGGCACCCTCGATGTCGGAGGGGTCCTCGAACGGTGAGTAGAAGGAGAACGTGAGGTAGTACTCGCGGAAGATCTCGGAGTCGAACTGGAGCTTGTTGTCCTCCTCGCTGTGCTCGGGCCTGAGCGTGGCCTTCGCGATCCGTTCGTGCTCTGGATAGAGCCTCTTGGCGTAGTCGAAGAGTGCGTCCACCATGAGCCCCAGCAAAACGGTGGGTAGGTTGTTGGATTGGAGTGTTCTGGAGGTGACGCTTCCGATGACGGCGAAGGTTGCGAGCGCGACGAGCGCAATCTCAGCGTGACCGCTCGGGTTGGTCGGCTCGCTCGAGGCCATGGCCCGCCCTTCTGTGTTCGCTCCTCCGCAGCGCAACCTCGTCCCCGGGATACGACCGACCTGCGGAACGGCACTCCCTAACCTACGCGGCGCTTCGAGCTTCAAGATAGGGCGGTCATCGCCGTGTTGCGCCTGGCTGGCAGAGAAGGCGCTGGCCATGCACGTCCGTGCCGAGCGGGCGGCCGTGACCGATGCCGAGCGAGACGAAGCCGTGGCGACCATTGCCTTCAGCCTCGCAACGAGCGGGTCGTTCGACGCAGTGCTGAACGTCGAGGGAAGCGGTTCGCCTCCGGCCGGGACCAAGCCTGATGTCGATACGCTCGTGTCGCTCCTGGAAGGCGCAGGATTCGACGACCGGCCGTGCGGAGCGAATCGGCAGGCGCTCGTGGGGTGCAACCCTGCACGATGTGCAGATGCTCTTCGCCGGTGAAGGCTCTGACCTGTGGCACATCCGGGTTGACCTGATCGCCCCGACGAAGAGGGCTCTCGCGTCCGTCCCGTTGCCGAGGCTCTCCGAGCGGGCCCGCGGGGAACGCACGAAGGCCCGGGACACGGAGCCGGCGTCGACCAAGGCATCGGGGTTGAGGGCCAACCTGTGCTCGGGCTGACCTTCTGGGTCCGCGCCGACGATGTTGGGGCGGCCGCACGCACGGCACTCGAGTTGGCTCGTCGTGCTGGAGCGGTCGCCGATGTCGGACCCGACTACTACGACATCACCCTTGTCCCACGCGATGCCGTGGTGGTGCCGTGGGAGGACCATGAGATCCGCATGCCCGACTGACCTCGGTCGATCTGCTGGGAGCGCCACCAAACGCCGGCTGGGTGACGCGCCTTGATGCTCGCCGACTCGCGGAGCGCTGCCTCGAGCGGACGCGACAGATCGACGGCTCTGGACTACCTCACGCGCGACGGCAGGGCACAGAACAACACGCCGCTACGCACCGAACAACGACGGACCCGCGCCCGGAACCGGCAGGGACGCCCGCTGACCAAACCATCTGACGTGCCGCGTGCCTACCCGCTGCGGGCGCGAAGCCGCGCTGGCTGGTGTCGGGTTAGCTCCTCGAAGAGGGCGACGGTGTCGGGGTGGAGTTCGTCGCAGGGATCCTCGACTTCGAGGGCGGCGCAGAGGTCTCGCATGGCGGCTTCCACGCCGCTGATGTTGCCGGCCTGGTGGTGCGCGCGCATGCGATCTCGGTAGAGGACTTCGTTCGCGGGGGCGGCGCGGAGGCCGGCGGCGGTTGCGTCCAGCGCGGCGCCAGGATCGCCCGTTTCCATGCACAGGGACGCGAGGAGGTGGGCGGCGTCACTGACGACAGCCTCAGCGAAGGCCACCAGCCCGTCGGCATTGGCCCACGCGTACCCTCGGCCGGTGAAGGGCCTGCCACGGACGGCCTTCAGCGCATCCGTCAGCGTTGCGATGGCGTCGCCGCTCGCCTGATGCTCCGCGGCGCGCAACCGGCCCCGGATGCGGTCGAGGTCGGTGCCGACCCTGGGGGCGAGCGCGATGCGCTGTCCCTTTGGGACCGGCGGCAGGTGGAACTCGCCGTCGGTTGCGGCACCGAGCGCCTTGCGGGTCTCGGAGACGACGTTCCACCACCGCTTCGGGGAGACGGCGCGTTGCGGCCAGAGCGCGGTCTGCGCCGCGTCGGGTTCCACCGGTTCTTGGCGGGTCGCGAGGAAAGCAACGAGTTCGGTCTCCAGGTCGCTGAGCGCGCGTGCGGTACCGATGACCTCGACTTCGCCGAGCACTCGTACCTCGACCTCGACAGCCTGTTCGGTCTTCGATGGCAGGTCCGGTTGCGAGGGCTCGGTTTCCGTGACGAGCGACTCACTACTGTCCTGGAGGGTCTGATCGAGCAGATCGACGACGGCGCGGGTGGTTTTCGGCTCGACCGCCTGGGCGTCGAAGCTCGGTTCGAGGCCGCAGAGGCCAAGTCGGGGCACATCGAGGCGGCCACCGGAGACCCGCAGGACCCAGGGGGCGTCCGGCCACTCCCCGACGACCAGGATCCCGAGCCCTCGCCCGGGTGGGTCCATGAGTCCCCCAACCCGTTGGCGCGTCTCAGCTTCGGCAGGCACTGAGTCCAGGATCAGCACTGTCGGCGCCCACGGGTCGCTGCCTGCGCTGGCGCGGCGGGCCGCAAAGGTGTTCACGAGCCCTTCGCTCTCCAGGGCGCGGGTGGTCGCAAGCGCGACTTCACTGGCGGCGTCGAGTGCTTCCTCCGGCGATTCAACGACCTGCACGCGGGGTGTGGCCGCGCCCTGGGGCACCACATCGGAGTCGGCGACGGCCAGCACTTCGAGCGCATCGGCGACCGGGCTCACCGCAAGTTCGAGCGCGGCGCTACGCGCGAACGCCTGGGCAGCCTCGGGTGAACCGGTCACGCTCACCAGGCCGCACGCTTCCAGGTCCAGTAGTAGGGGCCCTTCCGCGCTGCGCCCGATCGTGACCAGGGTCGGGAGTGGCGCGCAGGCGCCGGAAGCCGCGTGCTCGAGCTGTTCGAGCGGCGTGCTGCGCGCCAGTCGCCACATCCAACCGGGTGGCGAGGTGGTCCAAGGCGGCGGGGCGTGGGGGTGTGGTTCCGCCAAGGTGACGCGCAATTCGGAGGCTGCGATCTCGACCGCGACGGGTTGGGGTACCCGGTCCCCGGATCGCGTGTGGCGCTGGCCGATCAGGCTGCGCAACGCGACGTCCAGCCATGGCCCAGGGGCGTCTTCTGCTGCGGTCCGCACCGCGATCTCGGTGGCCGCCAGCTCTGGCGGTGCCGTCGCGACCGCTCGGCCCGGTGGGCGGCGCTTGAGTTGGCGGTGGCGCAGCACCCGGAGCGTGGCGACGATCCCGAGGGCCAGGAGTGCGCTGCCGCCCACACCGAGAGGCAGCCGATTCTCACCCTGCGCACCATCGGGCGGGTCGGCGTCGTCGCGCGCGCTGTTCGGCTCGTCACTTGGTGACGCTGCCTCCGGGACCGGTGCGTTGGGGTTCGGGACGCTCGTCGGGGTGATCGGCGGGGTGCTCGGCGGCGTGGGTGGAGGCGCGGGCGTGGGCGGGTCCGGCTGCGGCGGGGCGGGCGGTAGCGGGGTTTCGGCCGCGGGTGGAGTGGCCGGTTCTGCTCCGGGCAGGTCGAGCTGCCAGCCGGGCATGATGAGGTCGGGATCCGAGAGCACGCCGCCTTCGGGTTGGGGGCCTTTGTTGTGCTCGTAGAGCTCGGGCCACCGCAACGGGTCGCCGAGTTCCTCGCCTGCCAGCTCCCAGAGGGTGTCGCCGGGTTCCACCGTGACCGAGCCCGGTGCCGTCGGCGCCCTCGGTAGGGAGACACTGGCGCCGGTGGGCAGGATGAGTTGCCAGCTGACTTGGAGCCGCCCGCCCGGGGCGAGGGTGCTGCCGTCCGGTTGAGGGCGACCGACATTGAGTGCCTCGATGTCGCGCCAGCGCAGCGGGTCGCCGAGGGTGACCTCGGCGATGCTCCAGAGCGTGTCGCCCCGCTCCACTACGTAGATGGGCCCATCCGCGGGAGGTGGCGGTGAGGGTTCCTCGGCAGGGGCCGAGGGCGTGGTGGGGGTGGCGAACGCGACGGCGGGCGGGTGGTCGGGGCGTAGCCCCGCCGCGTGGGCGCTCGTGGACCGGGTGCCGAGCGTGCCGGTCACCAGGAGGATTGCTGCCGCGAGGCGGGTGGCGACGAAGCGGGTCGGCGCGCCAAGAGGGACACGCCACGCTGGGCGTCCTTTGAGGCCGGCGGTGACTTCGAGGCCGATCGTGAGCAGGAGTTGGGCCCACAGCAGCCAGGCGACGCACGCGATGGCTTTGAAGATGGTGGCGTCCGAGATCTCGCCTCGGGTCAGCGCGGCCTCGAAGTCGGCGCCGCTGGGCAGATGCTCGGGGAGGGGGTTGCCGACCAGCGCGAGGAGCAGTGCGGGGATGCCGCCGGCGAGCGCGGCGGTGGCCAGGACCGCGGCAGCGGCTGCGACCAGGTCGGGGGGACGGCGGCCGGGAGCTGACGTGGTCACGTCAGGTCTCTCCTTCGTTGACGCCGCGCACGGGGCGCGCGGTGGCACGTCCGGTCACGGTCTTGGTGCCGATGCCGGCGAGGCCGAGCACGTACATGGGTTGATCGACGTGAACGGTGACCGTGATCTGGTCGGGCGTCGCACTCACCTCTCCGCGTCGTCCGACAGAGGCGAGGAAGGCTCGTGCGGCGGCCGCGGAACCTTCGGTGTCCAGAACGGTCCGGCCGTCAGCGTGGAGGCGGTCCTCGTCGATCATCTGCGCGCCGGCGCGCGCCGCCGCGTCGGCGTCCGAGACCGCTTGGCGGCGCGCCGCGAGCATTGCGCCACCGTCGATGACCAAACCAGCGGCCACGATGAGCGCAACCGTGATTCCAGCTGCGAAGGCACTAACGGAGCCGCGTTCGCTCGGCGGGTTCATGGTTCGCTTCGCAGCACGTCGATGGGCTCGGCCGCGGTGCCGCTGAGGGTGCGGGAACCGGGGACGCCCAGGAGTGCGAGATCCGAGAGCGCGGTTACACAGGACACCCGCACGCGCACGATCCCGCCGGCGTGGAACTGGCTGGTGTCGACGGTGATGTCCCGGCTTGCGCACGACGCCTCAAGGTCGGCCAGTGACGCGTCGGCCGCTTGACGGGCCGCGGCTGCGGCGTCGGAGGGGGTCTGACGCAGGGAAGCAGCCCGGGCGGCGTCTTGCGCGGCCCCCACGACGTGGTTCTTGGCCTGGGCGAGACGGCCACCGAAGACGGTCAGCATCATGAGAGCGAGGAACAGCACAGCGAGGATGGCGACCTCGGCGGTGATGCTGCCAGCCTCGCGGGCGGTGGTGCGCGTACTCATCGTTGATCGGGCGGAAGGAACTGCTCGACAGATCCTTCGGCGCTTCGGGTCAGGGTGAGGTGCAAGCCGGGCACGAACGAGACGACCGAGCCCGACACCTCAACCCGAACGCGGCGTTCGCCGCGGGAGGCGTCGATCGAGACGCCCTCGAGGACGCTGCCAGCCCGGTCCGCCACGACACGGGCTCGGGCCGCTCCATCAGCGCCGCTGCCGTGCTCGACTTGCGCGGCGCGTACCCCGTCCTGGGCGGCGGCGGTGGCGATGTTCGACGCGTGGTAGTAGAGCGCGAACTGAATCGCTACTGCGATGAGCAGCATCACCAGCGGCGTCACCAGCACGAGCTCAACGCTGGCGCCGCCCTGGTCTCCGCGGCGTGCGCGCATGTTGGGCTTGTCAGTCGGTAGGGATGCTGTTGGCCTTGGCGGTGACCTTGGCGACGATGATCGCCCCCACCGCGAGCGCGAGGGCCGCCAGGACGGCGGTGATGATGACCGTCTCCGTCGTCATCCCCCGCTCGCCGTGGTCGGGGTCAGCCGCTCTGGCGACCTCGAGGCGGGCACGTGTCAGGACCCACCAGGACCGCAGAAGCTCGATCTCAGCCATGCTTCCTCCTTTCGGTGTTTTCGCGTGCGTTGCTCATAGCGACGACACCACCCGATCGATGGCCGGGTAGCCGATCAGGATCACGAACCCCAACAGCAGCAAGACCAGTGGCATCGCCATGCGTTCGGTGGCCGCCTCGGCGGCCGCTTCGGCCTCGTGGATCTCGTGGTCGCGCATGCTGGCTGCCTTGGCGGTCAGGCTGTCGCGCACCCTGGCGCCCTGGCGGGCGGCCAGGCTCACGCTCGCCGAGAGCTCACCGAGCTCGACCACTCCTACCTGCGCGCCGAGGTCGTCGAACGCGTCCCAGGGCGGCGCGCCCGTGAGTCGGGCCGAGGACAGCGCTTGGCGGATCCGCTGGTACGCCCAGCCGTCGCCGGCGTCGGCGGCATCGGCGAGCGCGGTTTCGGTGCCGGCCCCGCCCGCGAGCAGCACCGTGACGAGGTCGAGGTAGGAACCGAGCGCGTAGCGAAAGCTCGTCCGACACGCAGCGACTTGAGAGCGAAGCGCCAAGTCCGGCACGACGAACCCGCCCACCATGCACGCAGGGCACCCGATCAGTACCACCGCGAGCGGTAGGGAGGCGCCGGCGGCCAGCACACCGAGGTAGGTGACCAGGGGTAACACGAGGCCGAACAGGGCGGTGAGCCCCTTGACCACCAGGTGGCGTTCGATGCCGCTGTCCACCAACGCGAGATCCTGGGAGCGGCTGCGCTCCATATCCAGACCGGAGGCCGACGCGAAGGCCACCAGCCGTCGCCCGAGCCGATCGAGGGGCGCAGAGGCCCGTTCGTGCTCCGCGAGTACGGCCGCCGTCGACGCCAGCGGGCGGGGACGGCGCAGGTCCTCAATGGCGGCGGCGAGTTCCGGGCGCGCCGGCAGCGCCCAACGCAGTCCGAACCACACCGCGGCACCCACCGCCGCGCCGCACACCACTGGTACCAGCATCAGCGACCCCCGGTGGTCGTCACGTCTCGGACCAGGAGTCGGTCGGGCTCCTGGGCCCGCGTCATCCGCTCCATCAGGGCGATTGACGCCCCGAAGCACCCGCCCACGAGGGCGAGCACCACTTGGCCCAGCGGAGAGTCGTAGGGCTTGAGATAGCCGCGGTTCAACAGGACCATCCCGGCGGCAAACGCCAGCGTGAAGACGGTGATGATCTGCACCGCGGAGCGGGTGCGGGCGCGACCCGCCTCCACCCGCAGTTGCATCGCCGCCCGCTGGCGGGCCGACGCCGCCAGGCTCCCCAGCAGCCCGCCAAGATCCCTGGCCTGACGCTCAGCGGCCAACATGAGCGCCGAAACCACCAGGTCCCCTGTCGGATCGCGCAGGTCGTCCGCGAGCTCGCGCAGCGACGGCACCAGCTGGTCGACCTCGAGGCGGCGCGCCAGACGGGCCACCTCGGGCCGGATCGGCGCGGGAGCGACCGCAGCCGTGGCCACAATCGTCTCTTCCAGGCCCGCGGCCCCCGCAAGCGTGTCGCGCAGCATCTCGGCCCAGGACGCGATCGCCTCCGTACGGGCCAACCGGGCCGCGCGGGCCCGGTGCCCGGTGAAGACGCTCGGAAGCACCGCCACTGCGCACGCGACCAGCACCGCGCCCACCAGCCAGCGGGTGATCCCCAGAGTCACCACCCCGGCCAGGACCGGTGCCACCAAGCGCAGGCTCGCCAGACGCTCCAAGCCGGCACGCATCCCGCCGAGCAACGGTGCGACGTCGAAGCCCCGCCAGGACACAACCGCGCCGATCAGGCCCGCGATAAACGTGAACCCACACACCGCCGGCACGAGCACCCTCATCGCGACACCTCCATCGGGCGGCGCGCGTCCAGCCACGACGGCTCGAACCCGACATCTGCCAGCGCGCCCAGCCGCCAGTCGCTGATCCGGCCCCGCCCGGTCGGAGTCGCCATTCCCGTCTCATCGGGGCTGAACACCTCGTTGGTCGCGACGATCCTTCCGTCCGCGCCCGTGACCTCGCGGATCGAAGCGACGCACCGGTGCCCGCCGACCCGATGGATGAAGATGACGAAATCGATCGCGTTCGCCACCAACAGCGCGGTCGCCTCATGGTCGAGTCGCTCCGGGGTCTGCACGCACAACATCGCCAGCCGCTCGAACACTCCGCTGCTCGAATCCGCATGCAGGGTGCACATCGAGCCTCGCTTGCCCGAGCTCATGACGTTCAGCATCGGCAGAACCTCGTGGCTACGCACCTCCCCCACGACCACCCGATCGGCGTCCATGCGCAGCGACCAGCGCACCTCGTCGGCGAGGCTGATCCCGCCCTTGCCCTCGATGTTGGGTTGTCGCGCTTCGATGCTCACGACGTTCGGGTGGCGGTGCGGCATCCGCTCGATGCCCAGCTCGAGCGAATCCTCGATCACCACGAGACGCTCCTCCGCTGGCACCTCGTGAATGAGCGCGCGCATGTAGGTGGTCTTGCCGACCGCCTGGCCGCCGGTGACCAGCGTGTTCATGCGGGCCAGGACCAACGCCTTCGAGAACGCTGACACCGCGTCGGTAGACATGCCCATCCCCTGCAGCTCCCCGAGCGTGGCGTCCCGAAAGTGGTGGAGACGGATCGTGACCGACGGCCGATGCGTCACCTCCATGAGCGCATGCAGCCGGGAGCCGTCAGGAAGCTGTAAGTCCAGGTTCGGGGCTCCCTCGTCGAACCGACGCTCCGTGCGTCCCTGGCGTGACGCCGCCCGGCGCACCAACTCGATCAGCTCGTCATCGGAGTCCGCGACAGGCCCGACACGTTCCGTGGTCCCGTCGGCACGGCGGCGGACGAACACGGTCTCGCACCCGTTGACGTGGATGTCGGTGATGGTCTGATCCTCGAGCAGCGGCTGTAGCGGCCCCAACCCGAAGAGGGCGTCGTAGACCGCCTGGGCGATCGAATCCCAAGTCGCGTCGTCCAGAGGGTGCTCCCCGCGCTTGAGACGGCCGGCCGCGTCCGCTCGCAGACCCTCCTCGATCAGCTTGCGGGCGAGCTGGCGCTTGTCCGCCGGAGCAAGATGCCGGCCGCCTTGTCCGTCGCCGCCCGGCGCGTTGCTCAGCTCAAGCGCAACCCGCTCGCGCAGCTCCCGCACCAACCAACGGTGCTCCTCGTTCACGCCCGCGTCCTTCCTTCCTTCGGCGCGCGGCTGCCTGTCGCCGTCGGCTCGCTCGCCGGCCGCCACCTGAGCCTCGCCCCATCGCCGCCGATCGGCCTGAGGCCGACACCGAGCCGGTCGGTAAGCGTGTCCACAAGACCTGCAGCCGTGCGCATGAGCCCGGTCCGGCGCAACGTCCACGAGACAGGCTCCCGCCAACCCGCCAGTACCGCCGCGCCTCGCGCGTCGTGGACCAAGGTCTCGACCAGCAGCCCGCTCCCGTCCGGATCCAAGAACGCGGCGACCTCGTCGCGGCCATAGGGCTGCTCCCCGACCAGCAACACGCCGACTCGGGCACCCCGGACACGGAACGCGCGCAGCCGCAACTCCAGTTGCTGGAGCTCGTCCAGCCGCGGCCGTGCCACCAACAACGTGATGTCGGCAGCGGCAGCAAACTCGCCTGCGGGCGACTCGGCGCCGCCCCGGCCGATGTCGACAAACACGCCGGAGCCGCCGAGCAGCGCGAGTCGCCGTGCCAGCAGCGGCCCGAGCACGGCCAGTGCCGCGACCGCCTGCTCGGGCGCCGTGGGCCCGCATATCACCGACATGCGATCCGCCAGCGGCTGGGTGTGCTCGAAGACCTCAGCCTCAGTGAGGCTGCCTCGCGCAGCGGCTGCCAGCGTGACCAGCCCCGGCTCGTAACCCAGTCCGAACCGGGCCGCCAGCACCCCACCTTCCGGGTCGGCCTCCACCACCAGGCGCCGCTCCATCGGCCACAGCGATGCTGCCGCCACCATCGCGGTGGTGCCGCCGGGCGCGCCCTTACCGTTCGCGAAGCAGATGAGGCTCAACCCGTCACCCCGCCCACCAACACCAAGCGCACCCGCTCGTCTTCAGCCGCGGCCACGACCGCGGGCGCGACGTCCTTGGGCACTCGCAGCGAGACCAGCAGCGATCCGGCTACGCCCGCGGCGTTCGCGTCCTCCGTCGGCTTCGCGACCGCAAACACCGTCGCCTCCTCGGCCAACACCGCCGGCGGAGTGCCCGGGGCCGCCTGGCTGCCGGGCGGCGTCTCGACCACCTGCACGGTGGTCCCCACTCGCAGGCTCGCCAGTGGTCCCTGCCCCGGCTTGACTAGGACCCCCACGATCGCCTCGCCGCGACCAAGCGGCACAGACGAACTCACCTGATCCCGCTGGATGAGCCCGCCCCCGAACAGCGTGATGGCCGCCACCTTGCCCACGACCTCGGCGCGATCCTCGGCCGGAATGGTGGCGACGTCGTCATCGACCGCGACACGAACTACCCGAAGGTCGGCGTCAGCAATTACCTCGCCTGCATCGACCGTGCGTGCCGCCGCCAACACGTCGGTGCGGCCGCCCAGACCCCGAGCCCACACGGCGAAGATCAACGCCGCCGCGACCGCCGCCAACACTGCGAGCACAGCCAGCCCCCGCTGGCGCCGTCGGCGTACCGGGACCAAGCCCGGCGTGAGGCGGCGCGGCCCGCCATCCGGCTGGACAGTGTTCGCAGGGCGAAGCTCCACCGACCGCTCCACGACTCCCTCCTTCTCTCGGCCGCCGCCTGGACTCGGATTCACTGCGTCGAGATCGCCTGGACCTCGCCCACCCGGATCGGAATCGACGACGAACGCGACACCGCCGGCAGCGTGCCCCCCTCACCGTTGCTCGCGGACCACGACACCGACCAGCTCAAGGTCGCGGTCAGCGTGTACGCCTCGTTCGGCTCTCCGGACGACGATCTGCGGTACGCGTACGAGCAGTACGTCGACTGGTCCTCACCACGAACCGCCGGATCCCACGCCACCCCCGGCCCCCGACACGTGACCTGCTCGCCGTCACCCAGGTCCCAGACCACATCACCCGGAGTCACCGTCACGGTGGCCGACAGACCTGGCACCTCCGCCGACGCCGACAACGGCTGCCACGGACACTCAACCCACAACCACGTCTCGATCGTCACCACCGCCACATGCGGGCTCGGCGACGTGCGCACCGCGCACGCCGGCGTCACCACCTCCTTGACCGCGCGCTGTGCCAGCACCCGCGCGGGCACGGCGGGACGCGCCGCAGTGCTCACCCAGAACACATCGATCTCGCTGCCGCACTCCCGGACGGCCCAGTAGCCCTCCGGCGACTGCGGCCCAAGGGACACGGGCGCGGCCGCGCCCGGCGCGCGAGGGAGATCGCCGACAGGCGTCACCGAACAAACGGGTCCGCCCCCGGCACGAATGACTGGGGCGGTCGGACCACTACCTTCGTTCCGCTCCGCAGTTGCTCGCCCACCAGTTGGCGTGCCTTCACCGCCGGCGCGGCGGCCGTCATCAGACGCCCATGCACTCGGAGCCGCGAGGACCATGAAGAGGAACGCAAGCGCGACGCGAACTGTTATCCGTGACACGGCACGTCCTCCCGTCCGTCATCGGTGGCCATGACCCGCCATTGGCCATCGTCGCCCCGAGTGACGACCGTCGTGGCGATCTCCTGGACCCGCTCGTCATCGATGACCGTGCCGGTGGCGACCTCGTAGACCACGCCGAAGTCAGACAGGCAACCGACGATCGTGGCCTGAGTCCGCTCGATCGTGATCGTTTCCGGCTCGAAGAACGTGCTCGGACGCACCGCACGGCCGAGCAGCTGGTAACCGGCGATCCGTTGACGGATCTCCTGAGCCAACTCGGGGGTCGCGTACTGCTCAATCTCAGGAATCAGCGGATCGAGCGGGCTTGTGAACGCCTTATCGACGACGTCGATGTAGTGCTCGTACGTCGCAAGCGCGGCTTGCTGGGCCCTAGACCACTCCGCCTTCTGGCTGGTTTGACTACGCGGTCTGCTCTCGCCACGCCGGCTGTCATCGGATCCCGACGTGTCTGAAGAGCACGCGACGAACGAGAGAGCGGCGGAGAACGCCGCTAGACACAACGCTGCTCTGCGCAAGCGAGCCATGGAAAGGCCTCCCACCGCACCATGTGCCGAGGCACCCCGGTACGGGAAAGAGACAACTCCCGCGGCCGCCACGTGTCACAGGACCCGGGGAACCGGTCGTGGCGACGAGGCCGGTCCCTGCGCCGTTCTGGTCCCGCTGCGTCAAGCTGCTGTCGTCACCGTACGGCCGCCGGCACGCGTATGCAATAGGCGCTCTTTGTCCGAAAATGACGCTGACGTCACTGTCACAGATCGTCCTGGGACCGAGGGCGCCCCGCAGCCAACCACCTGCGAGCTGGGGCGCGGTGAAGCCGTGGTGCCCGCGCACTTGGTGCCTGCGATCCCCCAACAAGCACACGCTCGACGTTCCGGTCACGATGGCGAAGAACCCCGGCACCAAGCCGCCGGTGCCCTTGGCGAAGCCGCGGCTGCTGAGCTCCGAGGACGTAGCCGAGTACCTCGGCGTCCCTCTCGGGACCGTCTATCGATGGCGCAGCCGCGGTGAGGGTCCAGCAGGCTACCGGGTCGGGCGCCACGTCCGTTACAAGCTCGCAGACCTCGAACATTGGCTCGAACGCCGGCGTGACGATCCAGCCACCGAAGCATCCTGACGAGAAGCTCTCCCTCGAAATAGCGTCGGTGCCCGGAACGGCTTAGCGCTCTCTGGGATCGCTGCCGCCTCTGTCTTGCCCATCCACGATCACAACGTGACGCGGGCGTCACGGTCGGGACCGCATCGGGACCGCACGGGACCGCGAAACGACGACGAAGGTCGGCAGCTAACGGCAGCTGTTCAGCGACCGAGAAACGGCTACTGACCTGGGCAAACGCGCAGCAACCGCAGCAGTGCCTTCGGGACCGCGAAGGGCTCCGACAGAATCCGCGGTACAGGCCGGCTAGCCACCGCCACTACGCGACCTGAAACAACACGCCTCGATGCTCTCCTGGAGACTCGGGGTATTGAGGCCCCGTGGTATCCACGCACTTGGTGCGGCTGACTTACGGAACCAACCGACGAGGATTAGACACGATGGCGAAGCATCCGGAGGCCTCCACTGAGCTGCCCCTGCTCCCGGCTGTGCAGCTGCTGACCCAAGAACTGCTGACGCCGGAACAGGTTGCCGAACTCCTCCAAGTAGAGACCGGGCTCCTCCGCAGGTGGCGCTACGAGCGCCGAGGGCCGGCAAGCTTCAAGGTGGGGAAGTACGTGAGATACCGCTGCGAGGACGTGCTCGCCTGGATCGAGGAGCAGCGCGCGGCTACTGGCGTGTGTGGGTAGCGTCGCCGCTAGTGCCGCGCGCACCTTCGAGCACGTCCATCACGCGGTCCTCTCTGTCCGGGAACAGGTGGCCGTAGACGTCATAGGTGGTGCGGATCGAACGGTGCCCTGCCCAGGTTTGGGCCTGCTTCGGGGTGGCGCCGGCGTCGATCCAGCGGGACACGGCCGTATGTCTGAGGTCGTGCATGCGCAGACCTTCAAGTCCCGCTGCGCTCAGCGCCGGGTACCAGGCCCGCTGCCGGAAGTTGTTGATGCGCACAGGCCCACCGCCCGGCGCCTGGAACACCAGGTGGTCATCGGGGGCGTTCGCCGGGATCGTCGACACGAGCTCTGCCGCAACGAAGCGAGGGATCGGGACGACCCTGCGGCCGGCGTTGGTCTTCGGCTGCTTGAACATGATCTGTCCGCGGGTCTCCAGGCACTCTTCGGCGACCGTCACCCTTCCCCTCAGGGCATCGAAGCGGCTCCTGCGCAATCCAAAGGACTCGCCCGCCCGAAGACCCGAATACGCGGCGAAGAGTGGCCACACCCTGTAGCGGGAGTCGAACGCGGCGATCAGGCGGTCCAGCTCCGCGTCGGTGAGGATCCGGGCTTCCCCGTCCGCTGCCGGGGGCAGCTTCACTCCGTCGGCGGGATTGGTGGCGAGCCGCTTGCTGCGCACGGCGGCCTCGAGGAGGCGGTCCAGGGTCTGGTAGGCCTTCGCGACGGTGGAGGGAGACAGGCCTTGCTCTTGGAGGGCTGTCACCCATTCGCAGACGTGGAGATGCTCGAGGCCGGCGATCTGCACGCTTCCGAACCGGGGCAAGACGTGGTGTCGAAGCACACCGTCGGCGCGCTCTTTGGACTTGACCCCGAGGTGGGCGGTGATCGGATCCCAGGCGTGGTCGGCCCACTCCTGGAGGCTCACCCGGCCCTGGGCGGGGTCGACCCAACGCCCTTCAGCCTTCGCGGCCTCGGTCGTAGCCAGAAATCGCTCGGCGTCGATTCTGCGGGCGAACTGACGGGACCGCTCGCGCCCCTCGACGCGGTACACCGCGAGGTAGGCGCTCTTGCCGGTGCGGAGCCTGCGGCGCTTGATGTGCCCCACGACGAGCACGATACCGGTGTCTCACGGACTTGTCACGGACTTGCGAGCGGCCCCGTTCCGCGCGAACCCAGCGGCCACGCTCCTGACCAGGATATTTGTGTGGGCGCTGCAGGCCTCGAACCTGCGACCTCCGCCTTGTAAGGGCGGCGCTCTTCCCGCTGAGCTAAACGCCCGCCGCGCTCACGGTACCGGACGTCACGCGTGAGCTCGACCGCCGGCGGGCCGGGGCTCGGCTCGGGCACCGGGGGGACAATGCCCCACCGTCACCCCGACCCGCCGCTGGCGGCGATCCGGTCTCACGCGCTCTGGGACTCGGCGACGAGCTGACCCCACTCGTCGTACTGGGGCTCGGGCGGCCGCACCTTGGGCGGGCGGCCGCGCCGGCGCTTCTGCGCCAGCACCTTGCCGTTGGCGAACAGCTCGCCACCCCACACGCCCCACGGCTCGCGCCGCGCCCGGGCTGCCTCGAGGCACTCCTGGCGCACCGGGCAGGCCCGACAGAACGCCTTGGCCCGCGCGATGTCGTCGAGCTGCTCCGAGAAGAACAGTGCGAGGAGCGCGGCCGACCCGTCGCGGCACCGGGCCTCGCGCCGCCACGACTCTTCGGCGAGCTGTGCTTCGAACTGGATGGCGAACATCGCCCTGCTTCCCCTGCACTCGATGGTTGTCGTCTGGTCCTCGGTTGGTGGTTTCCTTGGTCGGCTGTCTTCGGGCAAACAAGAAGGCCGCCGGGGTGCCCCGGCGGCCTGGTGGTGGTCTTGCGGTAGCGGGTTCGCTACGGCGAGGTCACTCGGAGCCGCCGGGGCCGACCGGGCTTGTGATCGATGGTGGTCACGCCGAGGGTCGGCATGCTCGACCACGAGCCGTTGGCCGGCATGGCGCAGGCAAAGGCCGCCCCGGCGCGCGCGACGCTGGCGACGGCCTCGTGCTGGCGCTGCGTCGGATAGTGCATCGGGTCGGTCCTCGGTCGTCCTGCGCCCGCGTGCCGCGAGCGGGGTACAGGGAAGCACGCCTGACGAGGCAAGTCAACCGTATTCCCCGCCGCCCTAGGCTCCGCCTCGATGAGCGCCCCTCCCGATCGCGCCGGCCCCGGTCTGGGCATGGTCGTCGCGATCCTCGAGCGGCAGCGGGCCGACGATTGGCACGAGGGGGCCCAGTGCTACGTGTCGTGGCGGGGCGAGACCCTCCTCGACGTGGCCATGGGCGAGTCGCAGCCGGGCCGGGCGCTCGAGCGCGACGACCTCACGCTCTGGTACTCGGCGGGCAAGCCGTTCACGACGGTGGCAATCCTCCAGCTGTGGGAGCGCGGCCGCCTGGGGCTCGACGACCGAATCGCCGAGTACGTCGAGGGGTGGGGAGGCGGCAAGGAACGGTGCACGATCCGGCACGTCCTCACGCACACGGGCGGGTTCCCGATGCTCGGCGAGGGCGAGATCTACGACGTCGACATCACCTACGCCGAGGCCGTGGCCCGCATCGCCGCCTCCCCGGCCCGATGGGAACCAGGCATGGACGCCGCCTACCACCCGTTCAGCGGGTGGAAGATCCTCGGCGCGGTGGTCGAGGCGGTCGACGGCCGCCCGATCGACCGGTACCTGCGCGACGAGGTGTGCGCGCCGCTCGGGCTCGACAACTGCCGGCTCGGCATCACGCGGGACGAGCAGGGCGAGCTGGGCGACCGGATCGCGCCGGTCCACTGGAAGGGCCACACCATGCTGACTCGAGACGACGCCGACGGGTTCCGCATGGCGCCGTACCGTATCGACGAGATCCACAACGAGGCCTGGCACGTCGCCAAGGTGGAGCCCGGCGGCGGCATGCGCGGCCCCGCGCGTGAGCTCGGACGCTTCTACGAGTCGCTCCTGGGATACGGCCCCGCCGTCCTCGAGCCCCGCACGGTCGAGCTCATGGGCGCCGTGCACCGCTACGGGATCAAGGACCGGCTGTTCCGGACCAACATCCCCTGGGGCCTCGGCGTGCAACGCGCCTTCACCGGCGGCACCGGCCGCCGGGCCTTCGGCCACGGCGGGATGGCGTCGTCGCGGGCCCTGGCCGACCCCGAGTGCGGGCTCGTCCTCGCGCTCGTGACGAACGGGCTCCCCGCGTTCCTCCCCGCCGAGGAGCGCCTCTACCAGATCACCGATGCGGTCTACTCCGCGCTCGGCGACGAGACGGCGCTCATCCGCTTGGAGAAGAAACCACCGGCCGAGGTGTGGGGGCTGAGCACCTAACCGCGCGACTGCGCGCCGACGGTCAGCGCCAGCAGCCGGGCGTGGACCTCGGGCGGGCCGGCCACGATGTCACCGGAGAGCAGCCAGGCGCGGTCGTCGCCCTCCCAATCGGTGACGACGCCGCCGGCCTCCTCGACGAGCAAGCCGCCGGCGGCCACGTCCCAGGTCCCCAGCGCCTGCTCGAAATAGCCGTCGAACGTGCCCGCGGCGGTCCACGCCAGGTCGAGGCTGGCCGAGCCCGCCCGGCGCAGGTCCTCGAACTCCACCAGGGCCGCCTCGAACACCGGGAAGTACGACGGCAGCCGGTCGGCCTTGGCCCGGAAGGGGAAGCCGGTGGCGCAGATGGCCTGGCCGGGCGCCCGGGCGCTCACCCGCACGGGCTCGCCGTCGCGCGACGTGCCGCCGCCCCGGCGCGCCGCGTGGGTCTCGCCGAGCAGCGGAGCGTGCACCACTCCGACAATGGGACGGCCGTCCTCCACCAGGGCCAGCGACACACCGACCGCCGGGAAGCGGTGGAGGAAGTTGGTCGTGCCGTCGAGCGGGTCGACGATCCATCCCACCGGCCCGAGCTCACCCCCGCCCTCCTCGCCGAAGAACGGGATCCCCGGCGCGAGCCGCTCGAGCTCGGCGCGGATCGTCGCCTCGCTGGCCACGTCCACGTCGCTCACCCAGTCGCCGGGAGCCTTCTCGCGGGGACGACGCAGCCCCCCGTAGCTCTCGGCCACGACTTCCCCGCCGGTCCGGGCGGCGGTCTCGGCGGCGCGCAGGAGCTCGTCCAGCTCGGCTGCCTTCACGGTGCAACCGCGGCCCGGAGCTCGTCCAGCAGCCGGGGCGTCCCCGCCGCGAGCAGCTGTCGGCGTGCGGCGGGATCGGTGACGGCGAGCGGGCGACCGTTGGCGTCGACCACGCCCGCGCCCGCCTCGACGCAGGCGAGCATCCCGCCGAGGTAGTTCCACGGGGCGGCCAAGCTCCCGCACTCGACGAAACCGTCGAGCGCGCCGGCGGCCACGTCACAGAGCGCCAGCGCGGCCGAGCCGAGCGAGCGGAACTGCGCCCAGCCCAGCGCCCGTGCCGGCATGCCGTCGAGCGCGACGACGGCGTCGGCCAGCTTCGTCACCGTCGAGGCGGCGAGCGGCCCGCCGTCGCGCCACGCCCCGCCACCACGGACGGCGGTGGTCACCTCGCCGGTCGCCTGGTTGCGCACCAGGGAGCACAGCGGCCCGTCGGCGTCGACCGCGCACATCGAGATCGCCCAGTACGGCAGCCCCCGCGAGCAGTTCGTCGAGCCGTCGACGGGGTCGACGACCACGGTCACCGCGGCATCGGCCGGCCCGCTCCGTCCCGACTCCTCGCTCACCACCGCCAGGCCGGCGGCACCGAGCACCTCGAGCACCGCCGCGTCGGCCACCAGGTCGAGCTCGTACTGACCCGGCCGTTCGGTGCGCCGCCGCCGCGCCGGCCCCACGATCGACGCGTCGGCCTCGCGAGCGGCGTCGGCGGCCTCGGTGAAGCGGGCGAGCAGCTCGACGGGGGTCACGGGGTTCGAGCCTTGCAGATGGTCGAGAGCCCGACGCCGCACCGAGTCGGGCGCGCGATCAAGCCGCCAGGTCCACGCGCTCGGGATGGGTGTACACGTTGAAGCGGTCGCCCCGCAGGAAGCCCACGACCGTCTGGTCGAGCCGGTCGGCAGCCTCGACGGCCAGGCTCGACGGCGCCGAGACCGCACAGAGGATGGGGACGCCCGCCGCCGCCGCCTTCTGCACGATCTCGAAGCTCACTCGGCCCGACACCACGAGCACCCGGCGCGCCAGCGGCAGCTCTCCCCCGAGGAGGGCCTGGCCGACGAGCTTGTCGAGCGCGTTGTGCCGCCCCACGTCCTCGCGGAGCGCGAGCAGGCGTCCGTCGGCGTCGAAGAGCGCGGCCGCGTGCAGCCCGCCGGTGGCGTCGAACACGGCCTGGGCGGCGCGCAGCCGCTCGGGCAGGCGCACCAGGACCGACCGTGTGACGCGTGGCCCCGCCGCCACCGGTGCGTAGGTGGTCTCGACCTGGTCGAGGGTGGTCTTGCCGCACAAGCCGCAGCTGGCGTTGGCCACGAAGTTCCGACGGTGGCCGACGAGGTCGACGGGATGCCGCAGCGCCACCGTGACCACGTTGTAGTGCTGCTCGCCCTTCCCCTCGACGCAGTACGCGACCTGCGCCAGGTCGGCGGCGCCCGCGACCATTCCCTCGGTGAGGCAGAACCCTGCCGCCAGCTCGAAGTCGGCTCCGGGGGTGCGCATCGTCACCACGAGGGGCTCGGGCTCCTGCCCCGGCCCGTGGACCCGGATCTCCATCGGCTCCTCGGTCACGAGCTTGTCGGGTCGCTCGAGGCTGCGGTCGCCGTCGACCGAGCGCACGCGGGTCGCCGTCACCGCCCGCCGCACCGAGTCGGGGCTCACGAACCGAGGCTATCCGGCCGTTCCAGTCCGTGACGCGCCAGATCATCCGGGGTGTCGAGGTCGTCGAGCGCGTGCGCAGGCGCCGCCGCCCGCCACTCCGGCTCTTCGACGCGCTCGACCGGGGTGGCCGCGAGCAGCGCTCGCAGCGACCGTTCGCCGCCGGCAACGAGCGCCTCGGCGGCGTGGAGCGCGGCGGGGCCGTAACGCGCGCAGCAGGGCTGCGGCTCGCCGCCGGCGACGGGGACCGCCACTCCTTGCCCGGGCCGGTGCGCGAGCAGGGAGAGGAGCGGTTCCTCCACGAACGGCAGGTCGACCGCGAGCAGGAGCAGGGCTTCGTGCCCGCGGGCTCGCAAGGCCCGCGAGCCGGCGACGAGCGCGGCGAGCGGCCCCGATCCGGGCACCCCCTCCCGTACGAGCGGAAGCGTGCTCAGCCCGGGGCCGACCTCGAGAACGGGGTCGCACACCGCCGCCAGCACCCGGGCCGTCCGGTCGGCGAGGCGCTCGCCCTCGACGACCAGCTCGGCCTTGTCGAAGCCCATGCGCCGGCTCGAGCCACCGGTGAGCAACAGCCCCGCGGTCACCCTCCGACGGTATCGTCGGCCCGGTGGAGCACGGCGAGATGCGCCAGCGGGTGCGCGCCGCGCCGGTGGCCCGGCTCGCGACCGTCACGCCCGACGGCCGGCCACACCTCGTACCGGTCTGCTTCGCCCTGCTCGCCACGGGCGACCGCGACGTGATCGTTTCCGGGACCGACGAGAAGCCGAAGCGGAGCCTGTCGCTCCAGCGCCTCCGCAACCTGCGGGCCAACCCGGCCGCCGCGCTGATCGTCGACCACTACGAGGACGACTGGACCCGCGTCTGGTGGGTGCGGGTCGACGGGCGGGGACGCGTGCTCGACGACGGCCCCGAGCGCGATGCCGCCATCGACGCGCTGCGCGAGAAGTACGTCCAGTACGAGCAGGTAGGGCTGCCCGGGGCGGTGCTCGTGATCGACGTCGAACGCTGGCGCGGCTGGTCCTACTCGGTCTGACCGCTCGGTCCCAGGTCCTGCGCCAGCTCCACGAGGTGCCCGTCGGGATCACGGACGTAGGCGGTGCGCTGGCCCCAGGCGCGGTCCGTGGGCACGGCCGCGGGCTCGGCGCCCAGGCCGACGAGCTGCTGGTACGCCCGATCGCAGTCGTCGACCTTGAACCCGAGCTCGAAGGCGGGGGCAGCGGGGTCGGGCGCCACCAGCGCCCGGCCCAGGGTCTCGGCCATGGCGCCGCGCTCGTACAGCGACACCCGCGTCGTGCCCGTCGCGAACTGGGCGTACGGACCGGACCGGTGCGCGAGGGGCAGCCCCAGCACGTCGCGGTAGAAGCGCAGCCCCCGCTCGAGGTCGTCGACCACGACCACGACGTAGTCGGGGGCGCGCAGCTCCACGCCCCGCCTCACCCCCTCAGGGCGCCGGCCGCGACCGTGAGTCCGGCTCGAGCTCGTAGGCGACGACCTGCCATTGCCCGTCGCGGTGCGCCAGCCGCAGCTCGTTGCGCACCACTCCGCCGCCTCGTAGCTCGACGCGTGTGCGCGCCTCGGCCACCTCCGACCCGCTCACGACGTCCTCCACGGAGACGCGCAGGGCGAGGGCGCCGAGCTCCGGCGCCTGCCGGTACGCCGCCTGCTTGGACGCGACGAAGTCGTGCTTGGAACGGCCGTCGCGCAGCTCCGCCCCGGACAGTGACCACAGGGTGTCGAAGTCGAGCCGGTCCCACGCCAGCTCGTACGCGAGCGCGACATCGCCGGGCGGTGGCCCGGGGTCCCTCGCCACCGCGATGACGAGCGCGAGGCACAGCGCCACCACCACGACGGCGACGACGGCCGTGACCAACGATCGCTCCCCTAGCCCGACGAGCCGGTCGTCGCCGCCTCGATCTCGCCGGCCAGCGAGAGGTCCTTGCCGGTGATCCCCCCCTCGGTATGCGTCGACAGCGCGACGCGCACCTTGCGCCAGCGGATGTCGAGGTCGGGATGGTGGTCCGCCTTCTCGGCAAGGAACCCCACCCGGGTCACGAAGGCGATCGCGGCGGGGAAGGAGGCGAGCTCGTACACCTTCTCGATCTCGTCCCCCGCCCGGGCCCAGCCGGGGAGCGACGCCAGGCCGCTCGAGACCTCGTCGTCGGAGAGCGTGGCCACGGCACCATTCTGACCCCTTGCGGTATCGAACGTATGTTCGTACACTGGCCTCCGTGCCGAGCGCCCGCGAGCGTTTCCGCTGGACCACGATCGACGACCCGGAGACCGGCTCGCCCGCCGGCACCGTGACCCAGCCCGTGCTCTTCGAGCAGCCCGTCGAACGAGAGATCGGGAGGGGCGAGTTCCGCGGGCTCGAGTTCCTGCACGTGCGCGCCCGCACGATCATCAACGAGGTCGGCCCCAACTCCCCCGTGCCGTTCCGCTACACCATCAACGCCTACCGGGGTTGCAGTCATGCATGTGCCTATTGCTACTCCCGGCCGACGCACGAGTACCTGGGCCTGAACGCGGGGGCCGATTTCGAACGGGTGATCGTGGTGAAGGTCAACGCGGTCGAGCGGCTCCGCGCCGAGCTGGCGCCGCGGCGGTGGCGGGGCGACCACATCGCCATGGGCACGAACACCGACCCGTACCAGCGGGCCGAGGGTAAGTACCACCTGACGCGCGGGATCGTCGAGGTCCTGGCCGGCGCGGCCAACCCGTTCTCGATCCTCACGAAGAACACGCTCGTCCTGCGTGACCTCGACCTGCTGGTGGAGGCGTCGCAGCACACGAACGTCGCGGTCTCCTTCTCGATCGGCACCCTCGACGACGACGTGTGGCGCGCGACCGAGCCTGGCACCCCGCACCCCCGCAGGCGGGTCGAGGCGGTGGCCCGGCTCAACGAGGCCGGCGTGCCCTGCGGCGTGCTCGTGGCCCCGATCCTGCCGGGCCTCTCCGACCGTCGGGAGCAGCTCGACGAGGTCGTCGGTGCGTGCGTCGAAGCCGGCGCCCCCTCGATCTCATCGGTGCTGCTGCACCTCCGGCCGGGCGTGCGCGAGCACTACCTCGCGTGGTTGGAGGGGTACCGGCCCGACCTCCTGGACCGGCACCGCCGGCTCTACCGCGGGTCGTACGCCCCGGAGCCCGAGCGGGCGCGCGTGTCGCAGCTCGTGCAAGACCTCGTGCGCGAACATCGGCGCGTGAAGAGGGGAAGGCGTTCCACGCCGTGACCGGCAGCATCGAGCCCACGGGCGTGGAGGTCGACCGGGTGGAGGGGATCACCCTCGCCTGGCCCGACGGGGCGACCAGCTACTTCGGGCTCGAGGAGCTGCGGGTGAACTGCCCGTGCGCCGAGTGCCGGGGCCTGCGCGAGCAGCAGCTCCCGGTCTGGCCCAAGCCCGCCTCGCCACTCCCGCTGCGAGTCGAGGACGCCGAGTTGGTCGGGGCGTGGGGCATCTCGTTCCGATGGAACGACGGGCACACGACCGGCATCTACTCGTGGACGATCCTGAGAGCGTGGCGTGGGCTCGCCGACGACGGGTCCGTTTGAGCCACCCCGACCCGCACGCCTCTATCCTGGGATCGTGAACTGCCCCTCCTGCGGCAACGAGGTTCCCGAGGCGGCGCGCTTCTGCCCCTCGTGCGGGCACACGCTCGTGAGCCGACCCGACGAGCGCCGCGTGGCCACTGTGGTCTTCGCCGATCTGGTCGGCTTCACGACCTTCTCCGAGTCGGTCGACCCCGAGCGCGTGAAGAACCTCGTCGACCGCTGCTTCGAGCGTCTCGCCGTCGACGTGAACGACTACGGCGGGCAGGTCGACAAGATCATGGGCGACGCCCTCGTCGCCCTCTTCGGGGCGCCGGTGGCCCACGAGGACGACGCCGAGCGGGCGGTGCGGGCGGCCCTCCAGATGCAGCGCACGCTGGCCGAGCTGCGCGAGCTGCACCAGATCGGCGCCGAGATGCGCGTCGGGGTGAACACGGGCGAGGTACTTGTGGGCGCCCTGGCGGCGGGCGGCGACT
Source organism: Acidimicrobiia bacterium (assembly GCA_050743365.1). Lineage (GTDB taxonomy): Bacteria > Actinomycetota > Acidimicrobiia > IMCC26256 > JACDBD01 > JBOGFI01. The sequence continues at coordinate 25,901 of JBOGFI010000111.1, forward strand.
ACACCGCGATGGGCGACGTCGTGAACACCGCTGGCCGGCTGCAGACGGCGGCCAGGCCCGGGAAGGTCCTCGTCGGGCCGGCCACCTACGAGGCCACCCGCAACGGCGTGCGCTACGAGGCGTTGGGGCCCCTGGCGGTCAAGGGCCGGGAGGAGCCGGTCGAGGCGTGGGTCGCGCTCGAGCCGGTGGCGCCCCCCGGCCAGCGCCCGACGCGGGCGCACAGCCCGCTCGTCGGCCGTGAGGCCGAGGTCGACATGGTGCGCACCGTGCTTCGGACAACGGTCGAGCGCCGCCGGGCCCACCTCGTGCTGCTCGCGGGAGAAGCGGGCGTGGGCAAGACCCGCCTCGCGCGCGAGCTCGGGAGCATCGCCCGCGAGGAGTACGGGGCGATGGTGATGCTCGGGCACTGCGCACCCTACGGCGAGGCCAACATCTGGTTCCCGATCGCCGAGGCCCTGCGCAAGGCGTGCGTGATCGATGCCTCCGACTCGGCCGACGCGGTGCGGCGCAAGTGCAGCGAAGCCGCGGCGGCGGCCACCGGCCTCGCCGAGGGCAGCGCCGAGCTGTCCCGAATCGAGGAGGGGCTCCTCTACTTCCTGGGCCAAGGCGGCGCCGAGGGCGTCGATCCCGCGCGGGCACGCGATGACGCCCTGCGCTCGCTGCACGCCTTCCTCGAGGGCCTCGCAAATCAGCGGCCGGTCGTGCTCGCGCTCTCCGACCTCCACTGGGCCGACGACCTCGTGCTCGACCTGGTCGACCGGCTCATGGCCCGGTTCCGCACGCTCCCCTTCCTCCTTGCCGCCACGACACGTCCCGAGCTCGACGCGCGCTGGCATCCCCGGCCCGGTCCCCACAACGCGCTCCTCGTGAACCTCGAGCCGCTGGACCACGAGACCGGGACGACACTGGCGCGCGCTCTCCTGGGGCCCGACGCCGACGACGACGCGGTGGCCGACGTGGTCGAGCGCAGCGGCGGCAACCCGTTCTTCATCGAGGAGCTGGCGACCGTCTTCGCCGAGTCGGGCGAGGTGCCGGCGCAGGGGAACGGGCAGCTTCCAGGCACGCTGCGCGGACTCATCGCCGCCCGCATCGACGCCCTCGACCGGGCCGAGCGGGCCACACTCGAGGACTGCGCCGTGATCGGGGCGGGCGGGTCGATCGAGCTGGTCACGGCGCTGGCGGCGTCGCGAGGCGACGACCGGCCTCGCCTCGACGCCCTCGTCGACAAGAGCCTCCTGGAGCTCCAGCGCAACGAGTACATCTTCAAGACCGCGCTCATCCGCGACGTCGCGTACAACATCCTCACGAAGGCGGAGCGGGCCCGCCGCCACTCCACCCTCAGTCAGCTCCTGGCGAAGCACGCCACCAAGACCGGACGGTTCGAAGAGGTGCTCGACGAGCTCGCGCACCATTACGGGGCGGCCGCCGCGCTCCTCGGTGAGCTCGGGACGGTCGAAGGCGTGCCCAACGATCTCAGCGAGCGGGCAGTGGAGTTCCTCGAGCACGCCGCCGAGCGGGCGGCGCAACAGGAGACCTGGATGGCGACCAGGCGCCTCCTGGGCATGGCGCTCGGCGTCCTGGGCGACGCCGACCCCGACCGCAGACTCCGGCTCCTGCTCCGTCGCGCCCGCGCGCTCGTCGAGCTGCGCGAGCTCGCACGCGCCCGCCGCGACCTGAACGACGCGATGGTCCGCGCCGAATCGCAAGGCGACGACCGGGCCATCGCCACCGCCACCAGCATCCGGGGCGACCTCGAGCTCAAGGAGAACGACGTCGCCGCCTCCATGGCGACCCTGGCGCAGGCCGTGCAACGCTGGCGCGAGCTCGAGGACCCCGCCGGGCTCGCCGACGCGCTGAGGCTCCAGGGCATGACCGAGATGTTCCGCGGCGAGCTCGACGCTGCTGACGAGGCGATCTCCGAAGCCCTGGAGTGCTTCCGCTCCGTCGCCGACCGGCGGGGCGAAGCCGCCTCGCTCCAGAACCTGGCCTGGATCGCGTTCTACCGGGGCCACCTCGACGTCGCCGAGGCCCGGCTGAACGAGTCGACCACGGCGTTCGCGGAGATCGGCGACTGGGGCGGCCTGGGATGGGCGCTCGGCCTGATGGCCTGGGTCCGCTTCAACCAGGGCGACCTCGAGGAGGCGGAGAAGATCGCCCGCGACGTGCTCCGCGAGGCGAGCGACGTCGGCAACCGCTGGGCGTCCGGGATCATGCAAGTCCTCCTGGCCAACGTCGGTCTCTGGCGCGGACAGACCGCAGATGCCGTCGAGCAGGCCGAAGCCGCGCTCAAGGTCTTCTGCGAGCTCGAAGACGCCTGGGGCGAGCTCCAGGCGCTCGCACCGATGGCCCGCGCCCTCGCGTGCCTCGGACGTGGCGGTGCGGCTCGTGACGCGCTCGACGCCATGGCCGCCGCCGTCACGCGGATGCCCGACAATGCCATCCGGCAGTTCCCCGCGGTCGTGCGCGCCAACATCGCCGTCCACAGCGGCGCGGCCGACGCGCGAGACGCCGCCGAGCAGATCGTCGTCCTCACGGAGGCCGACGGTCTCGCCTTCGAGCAGCGCACCATCCGCGGGCTCGCCGCCCTCCAGGCGGGCGAAGTGGCGGAGGCGATCTCGACGCTGGAGCAGACGCGGATGGCGACGAACACCCGCGGGCCGGGGGCCGCCGCCGGCGCCGCGCTCGCGCTCGCCTACGGGGCCGACGGCCGGGCGAGCGACGCGGTCGCCCTTTGTGCGGAGATCGCCGACGCGGCCGTGACCTACCTCGACCACCTGCAGCTCGCGCTGGCCCGGGGGTTCGCCCTAGTGCAGCAGGGCGACCTGCCCGGCGCCGAGCAGGCGTTCTGGCGCGCCCTCGAGATCGCGGACCGCAGCGACTCCCGCCTCGACCAGGCGGTCGCCCGCCTGGCGCGGGCGCGGGCGTGGGAGGCGATGGCGCGACCGGATGCCGACGAGGCGAATCGAGAGGCCGCCGCGCGTCTCGACGCGCTCGATCTCCAGTCTCCGGGCTGGGACAACGTCTTCAAGCTGGCCGCGAGCGCCGGGACGTCCTGAGCGCGTCCAGCACACGGTCGCACGCGACGCCGTCGGCGAACGTCGGAGCGACGCTCGTACCGGCGCGCACCGCGTCGCGCACCACCTCGGCCCAGCGTCGCATGGGGACGAGGTGAGGGTCGCCGTCCGTCTCGGGGCGATCGAGCTCGTCGCGAGTGCCGTCACCCCGGCGCAGCGTGAGGCGGGCGTCGGCCACGCACTCGAGGACGCCCTCGGGCCCCGAGATGACCAGCCGCGGCGCCAGCGATGCCGCGGCGGCGAACGTGCTGTCGAGCACCACCTCGGCCCCCGAGTCGAGCCGCAGCCAGGCGGCGAAGCCGTCCTCGGCGTCCACGGCGCGGAGCCGGAGGTCGCCATCGGGACGCTCGGGAACGGCGATCCGGCGCACTGCGCGCGCTTCGCGTACCTCGCCGACCAGCCACCGGATGGCGTCGACCGCGTGCGACCCCCACGCGCCGATCCAGCCACCGCCCCTGCTCGCGTCGAACAGCCAGCCGTAGCGCCGCAGCGGCACGCGCGAGCCGGCGCTCACGTGCGTCCACTGCACGTGCTCGACCGGGCCGACCGCTCCGGCGGTCAGCAGCTCGCGCAGCTGCCGGCGCATCGGGTCGTGACGAAACTCGAAGTTCACGAGGTGCACTGCCCCGGCGGCCTCCGCCTCGGCGAGCAGCTCCGCCGACTCGCCGGCGTGGAGCCCGAACGGCTTGTCGCACAGCACGGCGTGCCCGCCGGCGAGCGCGGCCCGGACATGGGCGGCGTGCAGGAACGGCGGCGAGTGCACGCTCACGAGGTCGAGGTCGGAACGCCGGCACAGCGCATCCACCGCCTCGGCGTCGCGGGCCGTCACGACCTCGGCCACCTCACAACCATCGGTCGCGGCGAACACGGGCGCCACCACGCGGGCGCCGAAGCCGGTCCCGATCACACCGACCCGCACCGGGATGGTCATTCGGCGGTCACACCCGGCCCCAGGTCGGCTGCGGGCTGACCGAGATGGAGCCGGTCGAGGAAGAAGTGGCCGAGCGGCCCGATGCCGAAGGCGGACAGGACGGTCCCGACGCCCACGTTCCCGCCCAGGGCCCAGCCCACCAGCAGAGCGGTCAGCTCGAGGACCGTGCGGACCGCCCAGAGCGGATGGCCGCGGGCGGCGAGCCCGGTCATGAGGCCGTCGCGGGGGCCGGGTCCGAGCCCGGCGCCGATGTAGAGGCCCATGCCGAGGGCGGTCACCACGATCCCGGCCAGGAGCAGCCCCCACCGGAGCGCGAGCGCGTCGGGACCGGGCAGCACATAAACAACACCGTCGACGATGAAGCCCACGGTGAGGCTGTTGACGACGGTCCCGATGCCCGGGCGCTGCCGCACCGGGATCCACATGAGGAGGATGACCAGGCCCACGGCAACCACCACGGTGCCGAACGACAGGCCGGTCTTGCGGGCCAGGCCCTGGTGGAGGACGTCGTAGGGGCTCACGCCCAGCCGGGCCTCGATCGTCATCGCGATGCCGGTGCCGAGGAGCACGATGCCGCCGAGCAGCCGGGGCAGCCGCCGGCGCAGCTCGGGGCCGCCCGGGAACGTGACCACCTCGAAGCGCGAGTCGGTCACGCCGCTCTCCCTAGGAGAGAGGCCGACTCCCGATCGAGGTAGAGGACGGCGTGCGCCTGGCGACGGAGGATCGACGCCGGGCACGCCGTCGACACCGGTCCCGCGAGCGCACCCCGCACGGGCTCGGCCTTGCGGGCCTCGGGCACGACGGCGAGCACGCGGCGGGCGCGCAGCAGCGCCGGGATGGTGACGGTGATCGCGTGCGTCGGGACGTCGTCGACGGCGGCGAAGTGCCCCTCCCCCACCTGCTGACGGCGACTGGCGTCGTCGAGGGACGCGACCTTGACGTCGAGCGGGTCGTCGAAGTCGGCGACGGGCGGGTCGTTGAACGCCAGGTGGCCGTTCTCACCGATCCCGAGGCAGCACAGGTCGAGCTGATGCTCGCGGAGCAGCGCCGCGTACCGTCGCGCCTCGTCGCCGACGTCGGCTGCGGCCCCGTCGAGGTAATGGAAGGCGCCGATCCCGAGTGGCCGGGCGACGAGCTCCCGCATGTAGCGCCGGAGGCTCGCCCGGTGGCGCCCGCCCAGGCCGACGTACTCGTCCATATGGAAACCGACCACCCGCTGCCAATCGAGGGCGGGAGCGGCGGCCAGGGCAGCGAGGAGGCCGAGCTGTGACTTGCCCGACGCGAACATGACGTTCGCGACGCCGCGCCGCGCGATCGCGTCCCGAACCGTGGCCGCGGCGTCGTCGGCGGCGGCCCGCGCCAGGGTGTCGCCGTCGGGGAGGACGCGCACGGGCAGCCGGTCGACGGTGAAGGCGCCGGGGGTCACACTGACGGCGAGGAGAACTGCGGCAGCCACGGCCGGGTCGCCGCCAGCATGTCGTCGGTCATCTCCGCCAGGCGGTCGTAGTCGATGCGCCCGGCGAGCGGGTCCACGAGCATCGCCTCGAACACACGGTCGCGGTCACCGGTCACCGCCGCCTCGACGGTGAGCTCCTGGGCGGCGGAGACCCGGCGCAGGCAGTCGGCCGGCGCCGGCGGGAGGCTCACCTGGTCGCGCCCGCGGACCCCGCTCCCGTCGACCGTGCACATGCTCTCGACGACCACCCCGGGCCCCAGGTCGGCCACCTGGCCGTGGTTGGGGACGTTGAGTGGGAACCAGCCGGTGCGATCGTGGAGGAGGCAGTCGATCACCGGGGCGACCATCTCGCCCGAGGGCAGCCCCGGCACCTCCGCCGCCGCGAGCATCCCCTCGAACTCGGCGACGTAGCGGCGCTGCCACGCTTCCCGCTCCTCGATCGTGGTCAGCGCCACCCCCCAGTGCTTGCCCCAGCCCGACTCCTCGGTAAGGAAGCCGGGGAAGAACTCGACCAGGTGCCGGTCGCCGGCCGCGGGCAGCACCCCGAAACGCCGGAACAGCTCGAACTTGACCTGGTTGGCGGCGAGCAGGTCGCCCTTGGCCCACTCGCTTCCCTCCGAGACCTTCTCGTGCCCCAGGCCCTCGGGGAACGGCATGGCGAGCGGATCGCCGGCGCGAGCCGACGCATGGTCGAGGACGTCGCGCACGCGTGAGAAGCCGTCGTCCCCGTCGACGCCGAGCTCGGTGACGAACGGTAGGTGGTTCACGCCCGCCACGGTGGGCTGGATCGAGAAGAAGGGGACGTCGAGCAGCAGGCTGAGGACGAACTGGCAGATGGTGACCTCATGGCACAACCCCACGGTCTTGACCGCGGTCTCCCTCGTGACCGCCCGGCAGAGCGTCGTCATGGGGTTGGTGAGGTTGAGGAGCCACGCGTCGGGGCACAGCTCCTCCATGTTGCGGGCGATCCCGAGCATGACCGGAATGTTGCGCTGCGCCCGAATGATGCCGCCCGGCCCCACGGTGTCGCCCACCGACTGACGGATGCCGTACCGCGCCGGGATGTCGAGGTCGTGGCGCATGCTCTCGAAGCCACCGGTCGAGATCGACACGACCACGTAGTCGGCGCCTTCGAGCGCGGCCCGCTCGTCGGTAGTGCCGCGGGCGCGCAGCGGGATGCCACGCACTCCGGCGATGTGCTCGACGAACTCGATCATCCGCGGGACCGGCTCGGGATTGACGTCCTCGATCACGATCTCCGCCTCGCGAAGGCGGGGCGTGTTGGCGATGTCGACCAGGAGCTTGGGGACCCACTGGTAGCTGCCGCCGCCGATGATCGTGATGCGCGGGCCCATGGCTGACTCGACGCTACCCCGCGGGTGCGCGTCAGATGCCGGTGCCGGGCCGGAGGGCGTCGTCGGTGACCTGGAACGCCGAGGGGACGGAAGGGAGCCCGAGTGACGCGGCCAGCAGCGCGGCGTGCCGGGCCTCGACGCCGCCCACGCTCATCAAGGCCTGGTTCAGCCTGTTGTCGTCGAAGCTGCCCACGTTCGCCTGGTACGTGTTGGCGGCCACCACCTCCAGGTCGTAGGCAAGCTGGATCACGCCGGTCTCGCTGTCGAGGGCGTCGATGGTCGGCCTCAGCTGGTCGACGAGCACCGGGTTGGGATCGGTGAACGGCTCGGCAGCGTTCTCGGTCTCGGCCTCGAAGAGCGCGCCGTGCTCCTGGTGCTGGCTCTGGAACAGCTTGGCGGCATCCGCGATCGTCTTCGTGGTGACGAGGTCGGACTCGATCGCCGTGCGATAGACCTCGACCGCCAGCGCCTCGATCGACGACGCGGTACGCAAGATCGTGGCGTCGTTCTCGGAGCGCCGTCGGGTACCGGTCTCGTCGGCGCTCTTCTTCTCGTCGTCGCCCACGCACGCGGCGACGATCGCGGCCGTCGCGACCGTCACGCCCCCGAGCCGGATGAAGCGACGGCGGTCGAGCCCGTCGAGCCCGTCGAGCCCGAGCATCTCCACTTTTCGCCTCCTCACGGTGACCTCAAGCGACAGGAAAGGTCTCGGAGTCGAGGGCCCGGTCCTGGTTCTCGAACGTCGGGAACAGCTCGGTGGCGGGCTTGCCGAGGACGACGCCGAGCACGACCGCGTGCTGGGCCTCCACCGGGAGGATCGACGCGGTGGCTTGCAGGGCCTCGGCCGACTCGAGCGCACCCAGAGCGAAGAGGTGGGTCGCGGCGGCCGCGTTCTCGAGGCCGAAGGCGATCTCGACCACGTCGTTCTCGTCGGCCGCTCCCTCGAGCTGGTCGGCGACCTCTTCGAGGAGGCCGGGGTTGGCCCGGCCCGTCGCCGCGCTGCCGGCGGCGGCACCGAACGCGGCGCCGTGCTCCTGATGGTGCTCGGCGAACGCGCGGGCCGCGTCCGCGACCGCCGGGGTCGTGATCTTCCCGCTCGTCGCCGCGGCCTGGTAGGCCTCCACCAGGGCGAGCTCCACGCTCTCCGCGAAGGCGGTGATCTCGGGATCCCCCGACTGCTGGGCGGAGGCGGGGCGCGACCGGCGCGAGAGGGACAGCAATGACGGGCGGATCGCCACGGTCACGGCGCCGAGCCCCGCCCCCCGGACGAAGCGGCGGCGGGTGGGGCCCATCACGCGGTGGCGGTCGGCGACCGCTCGCAGCATGCTGCGGAGCTCCCGCTCGCCGATGTCCACCTCTACCTCCTCGATCGCGAGCACGGTCACGCTAAGGAGAGCGACTGATAGCGTCAACATCTGACACACGCGTCACAGAGGAGACGAAATGCGAGTCGGTTTCGTCGGGCTCGGGGCCATGGGTTTGCCGATGACGCGTCACCTCGTCGAGGCGGGGCACGACGTGACGGTCGCGTCGCGCAGCCGCGGCCCGATCGAAGCCGCGGTCGCCGCCGGCGCGGTCGAGGGCGACGGGCCCGCCGGGGTCGCGGAGGCAAGCGAGGTCACGATCCTGTGCGTCCCGAACTCGCCCGAGGTCGCCGAGGTCGTCGACGCTGCCCTCCCGGCGCTGACCGACGGCAAGATCGTGGTCGACTGCTCGACCATCGACCCCGAGCTGGAGCGGGCGCAGCACGATCGCGTCGGCGCGGCCGGAGCGCGTTACCTCGAGGCGCCGCTGTCGGGCGGAACGGTCGGCGCCGAGAAGGGAACGCTCACGCTCATCGTCGGGGGCGTCGCCGGCGTGCTCGAGGCCGCTCGGCCCGCGCTTGACCCGTTCGCGGGGCTCATCGTCCACGTGGGGGGGCCGGGGATGGGCCAGGTGGTGAAGCTCTGCAACAACCTGATCTACGCCGCCCAGATGCTCGCCACCGCCGAGGCCACGACGATGGCGGCGAAGGCGGGCGTGGACCTCCGGAAGCTCTCGGAGGTCGTGACGCATTCGACCGGCGACTGCACGGCGGTGCGCACGCGGATCCCGTTCGACGGCGTGCTACCCGACAGCCCGGCGTCGAACGACTGGCAGCCCGGGTTCATGACCGACCTCATGGCCAAGGACCTCGACCTCGCGCTCGCGTACGCGGGCAGGGCGGGGACGCCGCTGTTCACCTCGGGCCTCGTGCGCCAGGTGCTCGGCGCGGCGAGCGAGGCCGGGTACGGACGCGAGGACTTCTCGGCGCTGGGCAAGGTGATCCGCGCACTCGCGAACGTGTGATCCTCACCCTCGACCTGGGGACGAGCGCGACCAAGGCGGCGCTGTGGTCGGGTGACGAGCTGGTCGCGCTGGGTCGGGGCCCGATCGAGACCGAACACCCGCAGCCAGGGTGGGCGGAGCAGGACCCTGTCGGCTGGTGGTCGTCGGTGGTGCAGGCGTGCGCTCGGGCGCGCGCGGCCGCGCCGGGCGAGTACGAGCGGGTCGAGGCGATCGGCTTCTCGGCGGCCCGGGAGACGTTCACGCTCGTCGACGGGTCGCTGGAGCCGCTACGCACGGGCATCGTGTGGTCGGACGGGCGGGCTCACGCCGAGGCCGAGGAGCTGGCCGAGCGCTGGGGTAGCCCCGAGCGGGCCCGGGCGCGTACCGGGGTGGTGCTCAATGCGGCCACGTGCGCGGCGAAGGTGACGTGGGTCGCGCGACACCAGCCCGAGGTCATGCGCCGGGCGCGCTGGATCCTGGCGCCCCGCGACCTGGTGGTCGCCCGGCTCACCGGGGAGGTGGTGACGGACCCGAGCCTGGCGTCGCGCACGGGCGCGTACGCCCTCGACGGGAGCTGGATGCCGGGGGCGACCGAGCTCGTGGGTGAGCGGCTGCCGCCGGTCCGCCCGTCGGTTTCGGTCGTGGGAGTGGTGCTCCGCGAGCCCGCCGGCGAGTTGGGGCTGCCTGATCGGACCGTCCCGGTGGTGCTCGGCGCCGGCGACCGCGCCTGCGAGGTGCTGGGCGCGGGCGCGAGCACGGCGGCGCCGATGGTCTCGTGGGGCACCACCACCAACGTGTCGGTGCCTCTGGCGGTCGACGCCGCCGCGCTCCCCACGATGGCGGCGGTGTCGTTCGGCGCCCTCGGGGGCTACGTGCTGGAGGCGGGCCTGTCGGCGAGCGGCGCCGCGCTGGCGTGGCTGGCGTCGCTCACCCGGCGTACCTACGAGGAGCTGCTCGAGGGCGCGGCGCATGTGCCACCGGGGGTGGGTGGGCTCATCGCGCTGCCGTGGCTCCACGGGGCGCGGGCGCCGTGGTGGCGGCCGGAGGCCCGGGCCGCGTTCACCGGCCTCTCGGGCGCCCACGGGCCGGCCGAGCTGGCCCGCGCGGTCGTCGAGGCGGTCGCGCTCGACGTGGCCCGGTGCCTGGAGCTCGTCGCGCCCGAGGCGAGCGAGCTCGCGTTGGCGGGCGGCGGGGCCGAGAGCGCGTTGTGGCGGGAGGTGCTCGCCGCGGTGACTGCCCGCCCGCTGGCACGCCGGCGCCTCGACGAGGCGGCGTCGGTAGGGGCGCGCATCGTGGTGGGCGCCGCGCTCGGCAATCCCGTGGAGCTCGACACGGTGAACCCGGTGGTGGAGCGGATAGAGCCCGACGCGGGTCTCGAAGAGCGCTATCGGGGAGTGCGGGTGGCCTCGGACGCGGCCGCCGCCGCGGTGCTGGGCTCCGGAGGCTAGGCCACGTCGTCGACGACGAGTCGGAGTTGCCTAGCTCCGGGGGCGGGGCTCGAACCCGCAATCTCCGGATTAACAATCCGTTGCGCTACCTGTTGCGCCACCCCGGAATAGCTCTCCGACGATAGCAGCGCTCGAACCAAACCCATGATGGCCCTGAGGGTTCGCGCGCATGAGTACCCGACGTACACGCAGCCGTATTCGTGCTTGGTCTTGCGGATGCTTGAGTCGGCGACAGCCCTGTACGGCTTCCCGAACTGAGTACGGGGAACCCGCGTCGCTTCGGCCCAGAAATGTTCGGCGGCGTCGAGGTCAAGACCCTCGTGTAGGTACACGCGAACGCGGAGCCTCGATTCGTCGATGTCGAAGAAGCATCGAAGCCACGCGCAGAAAAAGCGCACCATCGTCGGATCGGTGTTCGCGAAGCGGACGGAGTGGCCCGTCTTTGACCCCTCCCCTGCATAGAGGGCCGCACCTGCGGCGAGGAAGGCCTTCTCAGGCAGTCTGCCGATTTGGTCGGAGCCCCATTCGTTCATCTGCTTGATCTGGCGCAGCTTGCGCGTCTGCCAGGGGTGGTAACGGGCGTGGGGTCCGTAGCGCCGCTTCGATGGCGTGAAGGGGACGTCGCGTACCCAGACCGCGACCGACGACTTCGAGACGCCGAGGGTCTCGGCGATGTCGGCGAGTGTGCGGCTCTGGGCGCGGAGACGGCGGGCCTTCTCCTGCTCGGCGACCTTGCCCCGGTAACCCATGGTGAGACGAGTTAATCGAACGTATGTTCGATTGTCAAGAGTAGTGTGGCAGCGGGTCCGCGGGGTATGACTGCCGAATGCGAACACGAATCGCCCTCATCACCGGCTTCGCCGTCGGGTACTACTTCGGCGCCAAAGCGGGACGCCAGCGCTACGAGCAGATCCAGCGCTGGTTGAGCGACGTCCGGCAGAGCAAGCCGTACGAGAAGGCGCAGGCGGCGGTCGAGCTCGGCGTCGAGCGGGTCCGCCAGCAGGCCGAGCCTCTCGTCGGCAGCAGCAGCTCCCCCGACGGCCCCGGCGCGTAGACCGTCAGCTCGGCGTTCGGTTGTCTCTCAGCGCGCCGGCTTGATGTTCTGGTTGCCCCGAAAGACGTTCTGGGGGTCCCATTCGGCCTTGATGGCCGTCAGCCGGTCGTACTTCGCGTCACCGAACGCGGCCCGCACCCGGTCCTCGCCCTCGTCACCGATGAAGTTGAGGTAGATGCCACCGGTGGCGTAGCGCGCGATGTCCCGTCGGAACCCGCGCGCCCAGGCGATGTTCTCCTCGGTGTCGGCCGGGTCCTCCCACAGGGCGAAGGGGTGGGTGATCCACGGCACCGACCGCTGCGTCAGTGGAGTGGCGTCCTCCCCGACCTGCGCGACCGCCCCGCCCCACGGCAGCAGGATCTGCTGGGCGTGCGGCGACTTCCGCTCGAACCCGTACTTCATGAAGACCTCGAGGGCGTCGTTCGGGAACTCCTCGTGGTAGTCGGCGCTCCAGTAGTTGTGCAGGCCCGGGGGGTCGTCGATCATGCACTGGAACTCGGCGTACGGCATCGGACCGACCAGATCGACCTCGGGCCTGAGGTCGCGGTACGGCTTGGCCGCGTCCTCGCCGTCGTCCACGCTTCCCGCCCACAGCATGGCGACGGCCACCAGCGTCGTGCCTTGCAGATGCTCGGGGATGAACTCCTCGGGCGGGCCGGTGAGGAACACCAGGCCGGAGCCGAACTCGTCGGGCGCGTCGTACGCGAGGTCGCGGTAGAGGCGGCAGACCTCTCTCCCCGTGTCGCCCGGCCACGCCATGAGGCCCGCGTACACGGTGGGACCGACCGGGTGGAGCTGGAACTCGAAGGCGGTGGCGACACCGAAGTTGCCCCCGCCCCCGTGGAGGGCCCAGAACAGCTCGGGGTGCTCCGTCTCGCTGGCGGTCACCTCGCGGCCGTCGGCCGTGACGAGATCGACCGAGACGAGGTTGTCGCACGTGAGCCCGTACTTGCGTTCGAGCCATCCCGAGCCGCCACCGAGCGTCAGGCCGGCCACGCCCGTGGTCGACACCCGCCCCCCCGTGGTCGCCAGCCCGTGTTCCTGGGTCGCGCTGTCGAACTCACTCCAGGTCACGCCCGCTCCCACCTGTACCCGTCGGGCGGCGGGATCGACGGAGATGTCCTTCATCGGACGCACGTCGACGACGAGGCCGTCGTCGTTGAGCGACATGCCTCCCACGGAATGACCCCCCGCCCGGACGGCAACGTCGTAGCCCTGCTCGCGAGCGTGCTCCAGCGCCTGGACCACATCGGCGGCAGTGCCGCACTGCGCGATCACCGCGGGCCGCTTGTCGATCATCGCATTGAAGACCGTGCGCGCCTCGTCGTAGCCCACATCGCCATTCCGGATCAGTTCCATGCCGCCCCCTTCACCGTCGTAGCCGGGGAGGAGCGTAGTGTGCGTACGCTGACGGCATGAGCGACGCGACCGCTCACCGGCTCCCGCCCGTGCTGCTCCAGATGGTGTTCGGGTTCTTTCCCGCCCAGGTGCTGTACGTGGCTGCCCGCCTTCGCATCCCCGACCTGGTAGCCGACGGAGCCAAGAGCAGCGAGGAGCTGGCCGAGGCCACCGGAACCCACGCCGCGTCGCTGTACCGGCTGCTGCGGGCCCTGGCCTACCTCGGCATCCTCCAGGAGGCCGAGCCCGGGCGCTTCGGGCTCACCGAGCTCGGCACACCGCTCCGCAGCGACGCGACCGACTCCGTGTGGGCGACCACGCTCCTCTTCTGCGGGGAGGGGGGATGGCGGTCCTGGGGAGACCTCCTCTCGAGTGTGCGGACGGGGGCGACCGCCTTCGACGAGAGCTCCGGAACGGACCCCTTCGCTCGTTTCGCCGGAGACCCGGAGGCCTCCGCGACCTTCAACCAGGCGATGTCGGAGGGCACAGGACGCGACGCTCCCGGCATCATCGCTTCCTACGACTTCGGCCAGTTCCAAACCCTGGTCGACATGGGTGGGGGCGACGGCACCCTCATCGCCGCCATCCTCGGCGCGACTCCCGGTCTCCAGGGCGTCCTCTTCGACACCGCGCCCGGCCTGGCCCACGCGACCAAGCGCCTCGAGGCGGCGGGAGTCGGCGATCGCTGTGAGCTGGTGGAGGGCGACTTCTTCGAGTCGGTCCCCGCCGGCGCCGACGCCTACATCATGAAGAGCGTGATCCACGACTGGGACGACGAGCGGTGCGTGACGATCCTCGCGAACTGCCGCCGGGCCATGGCCGATGGCGCCAAGGTGCTCGTCGTCGAACCCGTGCTCCCGCCGAAGGTGGAGCCCTCCTTCACCCGCCTGGGCGTGATCATGAGCGACCTGAACATGCTCCTGAACACGGGCGGGCGAGAGCGCACCGAAGCCGAGTTCGCGTCGCTTCTCCGCCCTGCCCGCCTGGAGCTCACCGCGGTCGTCCCGATCCCGCCGCCGTCGGTCTACAGCGTCATCGAAGCGGTCGCTACCTGACGGGCTTCGGTCACACTGAGATGACGAGCGGCGCCGACCAAGGGAACGCCCAGCTCCCTGCGCAGGTCGATGCACTCGAGCGCATGCTCCTTCAGAGCCCCATCGCGGTGGCGATACTCGAACGAGCCCCGACGCTGGGCCTACCGGATTGGTACCTCGGCGCCGGCTCTGTCGCGCAGACCGTCTGGAACTGCCTCCACGGTTTCGACCCGGGGACCGGCATCAAGGACTACGACCTTGTGTACTTCGATGCCACCGACCTCACCGCGGACGGCGAGGACGAACGGGCGCAGGAGGCCGGCCGCCTCTTCGGCGATCTCGGGGCGAAGATCGACCTGACCAACGAGGCCCGGGTACACCTCTGGTACGAGGGTCGCTTCGGCTTCGCCATCCCGCCGTATCGGTCAGCGGAGCACGCCGTCAGCACCTGGCCGACGACAGCCGCGAGCGTCGGCGTCCGGTACGAAGGCGGCTCGTTCATCGTGTGCGCCCCGTTCGGCTTGCATGATCTCTTCGCCATGGTCGTCAGGCCGAACAAGACCCTCATCGAAGAGGCGGTGTACGTGTCGAAGGCTGAGCGCTGGAGCCGGCAGTGGCCCCGCCTCGCCGTCGTGCCGTGGGACGAACCCTCGGGCCATTCCGTCAGGAGCGAATGGCGCCGGCCCGAACTGTAGGTTGGCGCCGTGGCGGCGGCCGCAGCGAGCGCTTTTGTGGCAACGACGCCGGAGCCTCTCAGAGGACCGGCGACCGGCCGCCGCTGGCTCGATCGGCCGCGGCTCGCAGGCCCTCACGGAATGCGGGGTGGGCGATCGCTGCCAGCGCTTCCCCCCGTTGGTGCACCGTCCTGCCCAGCAGCTCGGCGGCGCCGTACTCGGTGACGATCACGTCGACCTGGTGACGGGGCGTCGTGATCACGGTGCCCGCCTCGAACCAGGGCACGATCCGCGACTTCAACTCGTCGCCTAGGGTGACGGTGGAGGGCAGGCAGAGCAACGACCGAGCCTCGATCGACAAGGCAGGCCCCGACACGAAGTCCTCGTGGCCGCCGATCCCGGAGTACTGCGCGCCTGCGATCGTGTCGGCCACCACCTGACCTTGGATGTCGACAGCCAGCGCGGCGTTGATCGTGACCGCCATGCGGTTGCGTCCGATCGCCTCGGGCGAGTTCACGAGGTCGACGGGTAGGAACGCCACGTCGGTGTTCCCGTCGAGCCAGTCGTACAGCTCTCGGCTTCCGGTTGCGAACGTGGCCACCGACACCCCGTCGTACTGGCCCTTGCGGTTGGTGATCTTGCCGGCCTCGTGCAGCCGCATGAGGCCGGTGGTGAACATCTCGGAATGGATGCCGTAGTCGCCACCACCGCCCTCGGCGAGCAGGGCGGCCACCGTGGACGGCACCGCGCCGATGCCGGTCTGGAGGGTTGCGCCGTCGGGCACGAACGCGCGCACGTGCTCGGCGATGGCCCGTTCGGCATTGCTGGGCAACGGGTCCTCGATCGTGAACGGCTCGCGGGCGCTCTCGACGATGAGGTCGACCTCGTCGACGTGGAGGGCGTGGCGGTGCTCCGGCAGCAGCCCGACTGTCCGTGGGTAGCGATCGCTCACCTCGGCGATGAGCAGTCGCTCGGGGTCCGCCCCTGCCTCGTGCAGCTGGCCGACAGTAGCGCCGGCGTGCAGGGACAGGCTGCACCACCCGTCCGGGTCGGGTGGGGACGCGGTGGTGCACATCACCCGCGGAGGCGCGGCCTCCAGGAGCGGAGTGAAGCGACGGAAGTCGGCGGGGGCGAAGCCGATGTTGGCGCCACTGTCGCGAAGCAGGCGCTCGAGCGGCCCGAAGAACCCACTCAGGTAATGCACGTTCGCATGCGAGAAAAGATCGGACAGCACGGTCAACAGCGCGCCGTAGATGCGCAGGTCCTCCCAGTCGGTGCGCCGACCCAGCGACTCGAGGAGCTCAGGCGGCTGGCCGGGCCCGAGCGGGATGCCGACGGTGTCGACCGGGCGCACGTGCGCCGCTGCATCGTCGGGGGCCACGACCTTCGCCACCGCGGCCCTGTCTAGCCGTCGAACAGCGAGTAGCCGTACTCGCCGCGCTTGTAGGCGAGTTTGGCGATCGCGCTCATGCGCTCGTCGTCGTTCCGCTCGATCTTGTCGAGGTTGCTCTCCACACGTGCGGCCGCACGCGTGCAGAACGTCTCGGCGATGTATCGCTCCTGACCCGACGGCTCGACACCTTGGTCCTCGAAGATCGACGTGGCCCGGGAGAGGACGCACACCTGCGCGTAGATGTCGGCCACCGCGTCGTGCAGGCGCTTCTGGTGGAACTGGCGCTCGAGGACCTGAGCCTTGTGCCTGCGCAGCAGCGACTCGGACGCCTCGCGGAGCCGCTGGACCTGCCCGGTCACGGGCTCGGCGAGCTTCGTCAGCTCGGGGTGCGCGCGCGTCAGGCGGTCGGGCCGAACCTTGCCCGCGATCCGACCGGTCGCGTACTCCGCCAGCACGCCCAGCGCTCCGATGGGATCGCTCAGACTGACGTCCGACAGCTCCTTCAGCTTCTCGCCTACCGGCTTCAAGCCGGACAGGGCCACGAACGCCCGCATGACGTCGTTCGCCCCTTCGAAGATGGGGAAGATGCGGATGTCGCGCAGCAACTTCTCGTAGGGCTGGTCGCGCATGTAGCCCTCGCCGCCCTTCAGCTGGAGCGCGCGGTTGGCCGCGTACCACAGGAACTCCGTGCCGGCGACCTTGCAGACAGCGGACTCGAGGGAGTAGTCGGGCACCCGTCGATCCACCAGTCCGGTGGTCATGTAGGCCATGGACTCCAGCCCGAACAGGAACGTCACGAGCCAGCCGATCTTGTCCTGGACCAGCTCGAACTCGGCCAGAGGGCGGCCGAACTGGCGCCGCTCCTGTACGTGCTCGATCACCTTGTCGAGGAGCCACTTGCCCGCGCCCACCGATCCGGTGCCGAGGCTCAGCCGCCCGTTGTTCAGGATCTGCATGGCGATCCTGAACCCGTCGCCCGGCTCCCCCAGCACGTTCTCCGGCGGGACGCGGACGTCCTTGTAGTACAGCCGACGCAGGTCGTTCCCGCGCAGCCCCATGGTGTCGTAGCGCTCCCCGACCTCGAAGCCCTCCATTCCCTTCTCGAGGATGAACGCAGTGTGGCGGTCCTTCCCGTTCACCTCCGTGCGGGCGAAGGTGACGAAGACCGAGCCCTTGGCCCCGTTCCCGATGTAGCGCTTCTCGCCGTTCAGCGTCCAGGAGCCGTCGGGCTGGAGCGTCGCCCGTGAGCGCAGGTTGTAGGCGTCCGATCCCGCCTCCGGCTCCGTGAGGGCGAAGCCCGCCAGCTTGTGCCCCGAGGCGAGGTCGGGCAGGAACCGCTCCTTCTGCTCGTCCGATCCGAACAGCACGATGCCCTTCATCCCGATCGACTGGTGCACCCCCATCACCACGGAGAGGGTTGCGTCGATCTGGCCGAAGACCTCCGACACCCGGCAGTAGCCAGTCTGGGACAAGCCCTGGCCGCCGTACGCCTCCGGCACGTACAGCCCGGTCAGCCCGCGCTCGCCCAGGCCACGGATCACGTCGTCGCCGAGCCAGCGTTCCTCCTCGATCTTGCGCGGGTCGATCGCCTCGGCGGCGAACTCCCGGAGCGACTGCGTGAGGGCGCGGACCTTGGGGCGTTCCTCCGGGTCCGGCTCCGGGAATGGGAACACCAGATCGTCGTGGATTTCCCCGAGGAAGAGCGACTTGGCGAAGGAGGTGACGCCCGTCTCGGGCGTGGTCTCCTCGGAGACGGTGGCGACTGGCATGGTGTTCCGATCTCGGTCGCGCGCTGGTGTGGACAGTACTCCGGGTGACGGGTTAACAACCGAGCCGGCCGAGGAGGCGCGGCGCCACGCTCCACGCGAGCACGCCGCTGCCGGGCCCGACGTCCTCCCATCGATCGACTTCGAGCTCGATGCGCGCCAGGGCCCCAGTTGGGAGGCGCAGGCGGCCGCCGCCGATGAGCAGGGCGACGGCCTCCGACCACGTGGGCTCATGGCCCACTGCGAGCAGCACGCCGGTCGCGGTGGGTTCGTTGTGGATCTCCGAGAGCAGGCGCGCCACGCCACCGCCGTAGAGGGCCTCGGCGGATCGCGCTGGACAGGTCCAATCACCCGCAGCCATGGCCAGCCGCAGCGTCTCTTCTGCCCGCAGCGCAGGGGAGGTGATGGCCACGTCGGGAACCTGACCCGTGCGGGCCAGGAACCGCCCGATCGTCCGAGCGGCCTTCCGCCCGCGGCGGGCCAGGGGCCGGGCGCGGTCGTCGCCGCCGTAGTCGGCCCGCCAGTCGGACTTGCCGTGGCGCAGCAGGATGAGCGCAGGCATCACGCGTTCTCTGCCCGAGCTTCGCACGCGACGCGGTGCGAGGGAGGATCAGGACGACTATGAGCGCGAGCCTTGGCGTCCGCCGGGCTTTCTCTTAGCGGGCGCCCCGAGGACCAATCGCTCGAGCCGAGCATCCGAACGCTTCGGCGGCCGGCTCGGCCGGGTAGCCGTCTTGGCCATCCTCGAAGAACGCGATGCAGCCGCGACCCTGCCCCTTCGCGGCGTACATGGCGGCGTCGGCTCTGCCGATCCAGTCCGCGGCGTCGCCGTCCTCGACGATCGCGATCCCGACGCTGGCGGTCACGACGACCTGGTCGTCGTCGATGCGAAGCGGGCACCGAACGAGCTCGAGGATCCGTTCACCGACCCTCGACGCGGCGTACCTGTCGATCGCCTCGCAGACCACGACGAACTCGTCGCCAGCAAGCCGGGCCACCAAGTCGCCGGGTCGGAGATTCTCGCGCAGTCGAGCGGCGATCGCAGCGAGCAGACGGTCGCCCGCCTCGTGACCCCGACTGTCGTTGAACTCCTTGAAGCCGTCGAGATCGACGAACAGCACCGCAGTCGTCGAGTCCCCGCGCCGCCGCCGGCGGTTCATGCGCCGAAGCTGCTCCACGAGCTGGCGCCGGTTCGGGAGACCGGTCAAGGGATCGTGGAGAGCGAGCTCACGGAAACGGGCTTCGCTCGCCGCCAGCTGGGACTGCGCCTCCTTGAGGCTCGTGATGTCCCGGCCGATCCCCGACACGAACGCCGAGGCTCCGTCGGCGCCGAGGTGCACCCGGGACGACTGGAGCACCGTCACCTCGGTCCCGTCGGGGGCAACGAGGACCAGCTCGCCCGTCCAGTAGCCGTCGCGACGCAACGCGGGGTGCGCCTCCTCGACGAGACGACGGTTGGAGGCTTCGGTGAAGGCAAAATCCAACGGTCGCCCCCGTAGATCCTCACCGGTCTCCACGTCGAAGAACCGCCGGACCGTCTCGTTTGCGTAGAGGAGCCGTCCTGAGAGGTCGATGATCGTGACGAAGTCGCTGCTGCGCTCCAGCACCAGCGAGAGCTGCTCGGCCTCGGCGCGGGCCGCTCGTTCGGCGGTCACGTCCGAGACCCATACGGCATGTCCGGTCACACGGCCGGCGCCGTCGCGGGTGGCCGCGCCCTCCGCCCGAACCCACCGGGTTGTTCCCTCGACCGGACGGAGTCGACAGGTGAGCGCCAACCGGTCGTCGCCCGCCACCAACCGGCGCGCTGCGGTGAGGACCGCATGACGATCGGCGGGGTGCGTCGCCCGCAGCCACGCGAACCCGTGCGCCTCCTCGGGAACGAGGCCGGTCAATTCCAGCAACCGCTCGTTCGCGTATCGGAGCTGCCCGAACCGGTCCACGACCATGATGCCGACCGGTGCCCGCATCGCGAATACGCGGAGCGCCTCGATGTTTGCGCCCAGCACGCCCGGCGGGGGCGTCGTCAACCGCGCCTTCTCGCCGATGCCCACGTCAGCCTCGCGGGACGCGGTCGTGCTGCACGTCAAGGTCATCGGTCGCCGAGAGGCCCCACCTTGAGCCCAAATTGGTGCAAAACGCCGAAGTTCCCCGGTGGGGCCGGGTGGGATCGAACCACCGACCGACGGATTATGAGTCCGCTGCTCTGACCAACTGAGCTACGACCCCGCCCGCAATCTAGCGACGGCCGAGGGTCGGTGGTTCAGGGCTCCTCGAGGTAGTCGCGCAGCCGCTGGGAGCGGGTGGGGTGGCGCAGCTTGGCCAGCGTCTTCGACTCGATCTGGCGGATCCGCTCGCGCGTGACGCCGAACTCCCGGCCCACCTCCTCGAGCGTGCGCACCTGGCCGTCGTCGAGGCCGAAGCGCAAC
This sequence comes from Acidimicrobiia bacterium, assembly GCA_050743365.1. Lineage (GTDB taxonomy): Bacteria > Actinomycetota > Acidimicrobiia > IMCC26256 > JACDBD01 > JBOGFI01. The sequence goes on from JBOGFI010000111.1 coordinate 46,217, forward strand.
CGCACGACCTGGCGCTCCCGGTTGTTGAGCTCCCCGAGCGCCTCCTCGATCGCCTCGGTGAGCAGCGCGCGCGCGGCCGCCGTTGCCGGCGCGATCGCGGTCGGGTCCTCCACGAAGTCGCCGAGGAAGCTGTCGTCCTCCTCTCCCACCGGCGCCTCGAGCGAGACCGGCTCCTGGCCGATGCGCTGGATCTCGCGCACGCGGTCGGCCGTCATCTCGACCTTGGCCGCGATCTCGTCGACTGTCGGCTCCCGGCCGAGCTCCTGGAGCATCTGGCGCTGCACCCGCACGACCTTATTCATGGTCTCGACCATGTGGACCGGGATGCGAATGGTCCGGGCCTGGTCGGCGATGGCGCGCGTGATGGCCTGCCGGATCCACCAGGTGGCGTAGGTGGAGAACTTGAAGCCTTTGGTGTAGTCGAACTTCTCGACCGCGCGGATCAGCCCGAGGTTGCCTTCCTGGATCAGGTCGAGCAGCGCCATGCCCCGGCCGACGTAGCGCTTGGCGATCGAGACGACGAGACGCAGGTTGGCCTCGGTCAGCTGCTTCTTCGCCAGCACGCCGTCGACGACCACAGCCTCGCGAGACGCCCGCTCCTGCTCGGACAGGACGGGCTGCTGCTCGATCCGCTCGGCGGCGTGGAGGCCGGCCTCGATCCGCTGCGCCAGGGTCACCTCCTGCGCCCCCGTGAGGAGAGGGACCTTCCCGATCTCCTTGAGGTACATGCGGACGGGATCGAAGCTCCCGATCTCGGTGGGCCGCTCCGGCCGGGTAGCGGTGTCGCCGAGACGCCCCAGACGCGGCGCCTTCGCGACCCCCGGGAGACCCGCCGCCGGCGCGGCCCCCGGGCGGGTGCTCGCGGCGGTGGTGCGACCGGGGACCGAGC
>JBOGFI010000112.1:0-2187 GCA_050743365.1 Acidimicrobiia bacterium
GCCTAGAAGACCAACCTGAAGGGCAGAGCCACGGTGATCAGCGCCTAGGCTGCCAGGCCATGCTGTGGTTCGAGCGCGAGGTGGTAACGACGCTCCTCGACACCGACGACCGTGAACGACGGTGGGAGGTCGAGGAGTACGTGGACGGCGCGCTCCGGTCCATGCCCGAACATCTCCGGGCCGGCGTCATCGCTGAGTCGCTGCTGCTCGGGGGCTGGGCGAGGCTCCAGCGAGCGCTGGGCAGACTCGACCAGCGGTCGCTCGGTACCCGGCTGGAGGCGTGGGAGTCGAGCCCTATCGGTCCGGTGCGCCAGTACGTGCGGATGATGCGCTCACTGGTGCTGTTCGCCGAGCACGAGCTGGCGCCGTGAGCCGCGACCTGATGACGCTCGAGACGGACGTCCTCGTGATCGGGTCTGGCGCCGGCGGGGCCGTCACTGCGGCCACGCTGGCGCGCGCGGGGCGCGACGTCACGGTCGTGGAGGAGGGGCCGTGGGTCGACCCCGCCGCCATGGAACCGTTCTCGCTCGCGGAGATGGTGGCGAAGTACCGGCACCGGGGCCTCTCCGCCGCCTTCGGGACTCCGACCATCGCGTTCGCCGAGGGCCGGTGCGTGGGGGGGAGCACCGAGATCAACAGCGGCCTCTACCACCGGCTGCCGCCCGAGCTCGCCGATGAGTGGGGTCGCGTCTACCAGATCGACGAGTTCACGCCCGAGATCCTCGAGCGCTATGCCGCACGGATCGAGGAAGAGGTCTCAGTCTCGCGCCTCCCGGGCGCGCCGCCCCCCTCGTCCGCCCTGCTCGAGCGGGGCGCGACGAAGCTCGGTTGGCGCGCCGTCGAGTTCTCCAGGGTGTTCCGTTACGACGGTGGCCGAGGAGAGAAGCAGACCATGACGCGGACGTTCCTCCCTCGTGCCGTGGGTGCGGGTGCGGAGGTCATCCCCGACTGCCGCGTCGTACGACTGCTGAAGCGGGGCAACCGGGTCGTGGCCGCTCGATGCTCCCGTCTGCGGTCCGATGGCTCGGTCGAGCGGCTAACGATCCGGGCCGATCACGTCTACGTGTGTGGGGGGCCGATCCAGACGCCGGCGCTGCTTCAGCGGAGCGGCATCCGGGCGCGCATCGGTGCGGGTTTGAAGCTCCATCCGATGATCAAGATCGCGGCTCGCTTCCCCCAGCCGATCGACCACGGCGGCGTGCCTATGCATCGCATCACCGAGTTCTCGCCCAACATCGCGATCGGCGGCTCAGCGAGCCGCCGCGGCCAGGTCGCCATGGCCCTCGCCGAGTCGTCGGCGGACTACCGCGATGCCCTCGCGGACTGGGAGCACGTGGCCGTCTATTACGCCGGGATCCGCAGCGAGGGCGACGGGAGGGTGCTGGCGGTGCCGGGACTCCGGGCGCCGCTCGTCACCTACCGGCTCACCGACGGCGACCTCAGCCGGCTTGCCCGAGGGCTCGTGCACCTGGGCGAGGTGCTGCTCGCTGCGGGCGCCACCGAGCTCTACCCGTCGCTGGTCGGTGGGCCCGTGGTCCGCCGCCACGAAGACCTGGTGATGTGGTGGGACGCGGCGACACGAAGCCGGACCAACCTCATGACCGTCCACATGACATCCACCGTCAGGATGGGAGAGGATCGGGCGCGCACCGGCGCCGACAGCTTCGGCCGCGTGTGGCGATTCCCGAACCTGCGCGTCAACGACGCGTCCTTGGTGCCCGACGCCCCCGGCGTGAACCCGCAGGCGGCGATCATGGCGCTTGCCGCGAGAAACTGCGACCAGTTCCTGTCGGAGGCGTGAAGCGCGCACCCGTGAGCCCTCAGGAAGCAACGAACATCGGCGTCCCGACCCCCGCGGTGTCCGTGGTAACGGGAGCGGCGGGGTGGCTCGGGCAGAACCTGGTACGGGCGCTCGCCACGGACCAGGACCGTGTCCGGTGCCTCGCGCGCGCCCCGGACGAAGCGTCCCTCCTCGAGGTCGTCGGACCGACGGTGGAGGTCGTGGTCGGCGATGTGCGAGACCCCGCCGCCGCCGATCGCCTCTTCGACGGCGTGCGCGGAGCCACTGTGTTCCACGCTGCTGCCGTCATCCACCCGCAGCGACACACGCGCGAGCTCTTCGACGTGAACGTCGGTGGCACCGGCTTGGTGCTCGATCGAGCCCGGCGCGCCGACGCCGTCCGCTTC
>JBOGFI010000113.1:0-4549 GCA_050743365.1 Acidimicrobiia bacterium
GAGGAGAAGGACGAGTTCGACGTCGTCCTCATCGCCGCCGGGAACGAGAAGATCAAGGTGATCAAGGTGGTCCGATCGCTCACGAGCCTCGGGCTCAAGGAGGCGAAGGACCTCGTGGAGAGCGCGCCGAAGCCCGTCCTGGAGCACGCTTCCAAGGAGGATGCCGAGAAGGCCAAGGCCCAATTGGAGGAGGCCGGCGCCACGGTGGAGCTCAAGTAGCGCGCCGCGACCGGAGCCAGGCGGCCGCCGGGTTCCCGGGCTGACCAGGCGAAACGGGCGGGGCCGGACCGGGTAACCCTTGACCCTGCCCGGAGGTCGTCGTATCCTCCGCGGCACGGCGTCGCCCCAGGCGGCGTATCTAGTGATGCGTTCTTGCAGCCGGGCTAGCGGCGGGCTATGCTCCGGCTAGCCGTGTCTGCGCCCTGGTGCCTCAGCTGACCTTCCTGGCTGGGGTTTCCGCGCGCCGTGCGCCCGTGCCCGGAGCGGAGCGACCCCCCGCCGGGACGGATTGGGACGGCGACGCGGAGCGACCCGTGAAGGAGGAGTGACGTTGGCTCGTCTCGCGTCTCGGGAACGCCTCTCGTTCGGCAAGCTGCGCCAGGTCCTCGACCTGCCCGACCTGATCGCCGTCCAGCGGCAGTCGTTCGAGTGGTTCCTCGAGGAGGGCGTGGCCGAGGTGCTGCGCGACATCTCTCCCATCGAGGATTTCACCGGCCAGCTGAAGCTCGAGCTCGCCGACCACGTCTTCGACCCGCCCAAGCACACCGAGGAGGAGTGCCGCGAGCGTGACATGACGTTCGCTCGGCCGCTCTTCGTCACCGCCCGCTTCATGAACGCCGGCACCGGCGAGATCAAGGAGCAGACGGTCTTCATGGGCGACTTCCCGATGATGACCGCGCGGGGCACGTTCATCATCAACGGCACCGAGCGGATCGTGGTATCACAGCTGGTCCGCTCACCCGGGGTGTACTTCGGGATCTCGCCCGACAAGACGTCGCCCGAGAAGGACATCGTCGACGCCAAGATGATCCCGGGCCGGGGCGCCTGGCTCGAGTTCGAGGTCGACAAGAAGGACATCGTCTACGTCCGCATCGACCGGAAGCGGAAGCAGCCGGTCACGGTGCTGCTCAAGGCGCTCGGGTTCGGCGAGACCCCCGAGGAGCTGATCGAGCTCATCACCGACGGGCAGGGCAACCCCTACGAGTCGATCCGCAACACGCTCGACAAGGACCACACCGAGAACGCCGAGGCCGCCTTCATCGACATCTACCGCAAGCTGCGGCCGGGTGAGCCGCCGACGCCCGACTCCGCCCGCAGCCTGCTCGAGAACCTCTTCTTCAACCCCAAGCGCTACGACATGGCCAAGGTCGGCCGCCACAAGGTGTCGAAGAAGCTGAGGGACGAGTACCCGCTCCTCGGCCTCGAGCGCTACCAGCTCCAGCCGCCGAGGGACGGCGAGTTCACGCTGGCGAAGGCCGACATCCTCGCCACGGTCTCGTACCTGGTGAAGCTGCACAACAACGACCCCGACTACTACCCCGACGACATCGATCACTTCGGGAACCGCCGGGTGCGCTCGGTGGGGGAGCTGATCCAGAACCAGGTGCGCGTCGGGCTCTCACGGATGGAGCGGGTCGTCCGCGAGCGCATGACGACACAGGACGTGGAGGCGATCACGCCTCAGACGCTCATCAACATCCGACCGGTGGTGGCGGCCATCAAGGAGTTCTTCGGCTCCAGCCAGCTCAGCCAGTTCATGGACCAGACCAACCCGCTCGCCGGGCTGACGCACAAGCGTCGTCTCTCCGCCCTCGGGCCGGGCGGCCTGTCGAGGGAGCGCGCCGGCTTCGAGGTCCGCGACGTGCACCCCAGCCACTACGGGCGCATGTGCCCGATCGAGACGCCGGAGGGCCCGAACATCGGTCTCATCGGCTACCTGTCGACCTATGCCCGAATCAACCGGTTCGGCTTCATCGAGACGCCGTACCGAAAGGTCACCAAGGGGGTGGCCACCGACGAGATCGAGTACCTCGCCGCCGACGACGAGGACCGCTACGTCATCGCCCAGGCCAACGCCCACGTCGACGACAACGGGCGATTCCTCGACGAGCGCGTGCTGGTGCGGTCCCGGCGCAGCGAGGTCGCCTACGTCGATCCGCACGAGGTCGACTACATGGACGTTTCGCCGAAGCAGATCGTGTCGGTGGCCACGTCGCTCATCCCGTTCCTCGAGCACGACGACGCGAACCGCGCCCTCATGGGCGCCAACATGCAGCGCCAGGCGGTCCCGCTCCTACGCGCCACCGCCCCGTTCATCGGCACCGGGGTGGAGGCCCGCGCCGCCCGGGACGCGGGCGACCTCGTGATCGCCGAGGGGTCGGGCACGGTGCTCGACGTGTCGGGCGACACGATCGTCGTCGACTACCAGAGCGGCAAGGGCAGGACGACCTACCGGCTGTCGAAGTTCCGCCGCTCCAACCAGGGCACGTGCATCAACCAGAAGCCGCTGGTCGGCGCGGGCGATCACGTGCGCAAGGGCGACGTGCTCGCCGACGGCCCGTCGACTCACAACGGCGAGCTCGCCCTGGGCAAGAACCTGTTGGTGGCGTTCATGCCCTGGAAGGGGCACAACTACGAGGACGCCATCGTGATCTCCGAGCGCCTGGTGCGCGACGACGTGCTCACCTCGATCCACATCGAGGAGCACGAGATCGACGCCCGCGACACGAAGCTCGGTGCCGAGGAGATCACCCGCGACATCCCCAACCTGTCCGAGGACATCCTCAAGGACCTCGACGAGCGCGGCATCATCCGCATCGGCGCCGAAGTGGGCCCCGGCGACATCCTGGTCGGGAAGGTCACGCCGAAGGGCGAGACGGAGCTCACCCCCGAGGAGCGCCTGCTCCGCGCCATCTTCGGCGAGAAGGCCCGCGAGGTGCGCGACACGTCGCTCAAGGTGCCCCACGGCGAGACCGGCAAGGTCATCGACGTCCGGGTGTTCTCGCGTGAGGACGGCCACGAGCTGCCGCCCGGCGTCAACCAGCTCGTGCGCGTCTACGTCGGCCAGAAGCGCAAGATCTCCGAGGGCGACAAGCTCGCCGGCCGCCACGGCAACAAGGGCGTGATCGCCAAGATCCTGCCCATGGAGGACATGCCGTACCTCGCTGACGGGACACCGGTCGACATCATCCTCAACCCGCTCGGCGTGCCCTCGCGCATGAACGTGGGTCAGGTGCTGGAGGCCCACCTCGGCTACGCGGCCCGCCACGGCTGGGACGGGCAGGGCAGCGCCCCCGCCGACGGGCGCAAGACCAGCCCGGTCACCGAGCCCGCGGTGTGGGTGTCGAGCCCGGTCTTCGACGGCGCCCACTGGGACGAGGCCGACGAGGCCGGCGCGCACGGCACCATCGAGGAGCTGTTCGCCAAGATGCACGCCGACGGCACGGCCGGGCAGCGCCTCGTCCGCCCCGACGGCAAGGCGACGCTCCTCGACGGGCGCACCGGCGAGCCCTACGACCGGGCGGTGACCGTGGGCTGGATCTACATCCTGAAGCTCGCTCACCTCGTCGACGACAAGATCCACGCCCGTTCGACCGGGCCGTACTCGATGATCACCCAGCAGCCGCGGGGTGGGAAGGCGCAGTTCGGCGGGCAGCGGTTCGGCGAGATGGAGGTGTGGGCTCTCGAGGCGTACGGCGCGTCGTACGCCCTCCAGGAGATCCTCACGATCAAGTCCGACGACGTGCTCGGCCGGGTGAAGGTCTACGAGGCGATCGTCAAGGGCGAGAACATCCCCGAGCCCGGGATCCCCGAGAGCTTCAAGGTGCTCATCAAGGAGATGCAGGCCCTCTGCCTCAACGTCCGCGTGATGAACGAGAAGGGCGAGGAGGTCGAGATCCGGGAGCTCGACGAGGACGCCTTCCGCACCACCGAATCGCTCGGGATCGACCTGTCGCGGCCCGAGCGAGGCACCGACGAGGAAGACGAGCGCCGGCGCCAGCCCGCGTTCTAGGGAGTACCCACATGCTTGATGTGAACGACTCCGACCAGCTGTCCATCGCGCTCGCCACCGCGGAGCAGATCCGCATGTGGTCGAACGGCGAGGTCAAGAAGCCCGAGACGATCAACTACCGCACGCTCAAGCCCGAGAAGGACGGCCTGTTCTGCGAGAAGATCTTCGGGCCGACCAAGGACTGGGAGTGCTACTGCGGCAAGTACAAGCGCGTCCGGTTCAAGGGCATCATCTGTGAGCGCTGTGGCGTCGAGGTCACGCGCTCGAAAGTGCGCCGCGAGCGAATGGGTCACATCGAGCTCGCCGCGCCGGTCACCCACATCTGGTACTTCAAGGGCGTCCCGAGCCGGCTCGGCTACCTGCTCGACATCGCGCCCAAGAGCCTCGAGAAGGTCATCTATTTCGCGGCGCACCTGATCACGTGGGTCGACGACGAGCGTCGCCACAAGGACCTCGGCAAGCTCGAGGCCGACGCGCGCGCCGAGATCGGCGACGTCGAGAAGGAGCTCGAGCTCCGCCTGCGCGACCGCGACGAGG
>JBOGFI010000114.1:0-20378 GCA_050743365.1 Acidimicrobiia bacterium
CACGAGCTCACCCGCACCGACCTGGTCATGTACGCGGGGGCGTCGGGCGACTTCAACCCCATGCACCACGACGAGGTCAAGGCGCAGGAATCGGGCCTGCCGAGCGTGTTCGGCCACGGCATGTTCACCGCCGGGATGCTCGCCACCGCGCTCACGGACTATGTGGGAGTCGGCAACCTCAAGCGCTACAAGGTGCGCTTCACCAAGCAGACCTGGCCCGGCGAGACCCTCACCACCAGGGTGCGCGTCACGGGCAAGCACGAGGACGGTGACGAGCACCTCGTCGAGCTCGAGTGCGAGGTGGTCAACCAGGACGGCGAGGCGAAGATCGCCGGCACCGCCGCGGCTGCGCTCCCCACTCGGGGGTAGGCCCGGCCCGTGGCCCGCGCCGCGCCCCGGTTCGACCTGCCGGCGCCCGACGCCGAGACCCAGCCGTTCTGGGACGGCGCCGCCGACGGCAGGCTGCTCATCCGGCGCTGCGACGCCTGCGGCGAGGCCCACTTCTACCCGCGGCCGTTCTGCCCGAAGTGCTGGAGCCCCGACGTTCGCTGGGAGGAGGCACGCGGGCGGGCGACGCTCTACACGTGGTCGGTCGTGCACCGCAACGACCTGCCGCCGTTCCCCGAGCGGGTGCCCTACGTGGCGGCGGTGGTCGACCTCGACGAGGGCCCGCGGATGATGACCAACGTCGTCGACTGCGACCACGACGCGCTCGAGGTGGGAATGGAGCTCCAGGTCACGTTCCGGCCGATCTCCGACGACGTGACCATCCCGGTGTTCCGGCCTCTATCGTGAGGCGTTCTCCCGGCCCCGAGGAACGCGCGTGAACCGGCAGGATTGGAACTTCCCCTTCGAGGGCCCGCTCGACGAGGTGTTCCCGGCGCTGCACACCGCGCAGAACGCGTGGATGTCGCAGATCGACTCGCTCAAGGCGCCCGACCGCAAGACGCACGAGCTGATCCGCCTGGTGTGCACGGTGATCCTGCGGAACCCGGCGGGCGTGCGTCGGCACGCCATGCTGGCCAAGGAGGTCGGCGCGAGCTGGGAGGAGATCCTGGGCTCGATCATGCTGACGTTGCCGGGCTTCGGGCTGCTGCCGGCGGTCGAGGCGATCCCGCACGCGCGCGAGGGCTTCGATGCGGCACCGGAAGCCGAAGAGGACTAGAGCGCGGCCGTGAGCGACCGCGAAGTCCCGTTCCGGATCCTGCCGCGTGTCACCGACCTCAACCGCCACTTCTGGACCGGCGGCGAGGAGGGCGAGCTGCGCTTCCTGCGCTGTCAGGACGACGGCACCTACATCCACCCGCCGTCGCCCCGGTGTCCGAAGTGCCTGGGCAAGAACGTGGAACCGGAGGACGTGTCGGGACGGGCGACCGTGCACACCTACTCGATCAACCACCAGCAGTGGATACCCGGCCCCGAGCTGCCCTATGTGGTCGCGATCGTCGAGATCGTCGAGCAGGAAGGCGTGCGCCTCACCACCAACATCGTCAACTGCCCCGTCGACGACGTGCGCATCGGCATGCCGGTTCGGGCCACGTTCGAGGAGCATGGCGACCCAAACGATGAGGCGGCCGAGCGGGTGTGGATCCCGCTGTTCGAGCCGATGCAGACCGACGGCGAACAATGACCGAGTACGCGGAGAAGCGGGCGGTCATCAGCGGCGCGGGCCAGTCGGAAGTCGGCCGGCGCCTCTATCGCGACCCGCTCGACCTGACGTTGGACGCGTGCCTGGCTGCCATCACAGACGCCGGGCTCACCACCGCCGACATCGACGGCATCGCCACCTACCCGGGACCGATGGACAACCCGCCGGGGTTCTCGGGCGCGGGTGTCGTCGACGTGCAGGACGCATTGCGCCTCGAGCTGTCCTGGTATACGGGCGGGCTCGAGCTGCCGGGCCAGCTCGGCTCGGTGATCAACGCCTGCCTGGCGGTCGCCTGCGACCTCGCCACCCACGTGCTGTGCTTCCGTTCCGTCTACGAGGGCAGCGCCCAGGGTAAGGAAGGCCGCGCCGCGGTGATGCCGGGCGGGAGCGGCCGGGACTCGTTCCGCGCCGGCGGGTTCATGCAGTGGGTGCTGCCGTTCGCGGCACCGTCGGCGGCGACGTGGATCGCGATGTTTGCCCAGCGCCACTTCCACGAGTTCGGCACCACCCGCGAGCAGCTGGCGCAAATCGCGCTCAACGCCCGGAAGAATGCCGGGCTCAATCCCAAGGCCATCTACCGCGACCCCATGACGATGGACGACTACTTCGCCGCTCGCCTCATCTCGACGCCGCTGTGCCTGTTCGATTGCGACGTGCCCTGCGACGGCGGGACCGCGGTGATCGTGTCGAAGCCCGACACCGTCGCCGACCTGCGCAAGCCGCCGATCCAGGTGGAGGCGGTCGGCACCGCCATCCATGGGCGGCCGTCGTGGGACCAGTTCGACGACCTCACCACCATGGCGTGCCGCGACGCCGGCGCCCAGCTGTGGACCCGCACCGACCTCGACCCGTCCGACGTGCAGCTCGCCGAGATGTACGACGGCTTCAGCTTCATCACCATGGCCTGGATCGAGGCCATGCGCTTCTGTGGCCGGGGCGAGTCGGGACCGTTCGTCGAGGGCGGCGAGCGCATCGCACTCGACGGCGAGCTGCCGCTCAACACCCACGGCGGCCAGCTGTCGTCGGGGCGGCTCCACGGATACGGCTTTCTCCACGAAGCGTGCGTGCAGCTGTGGGGGGAGGCCGGCAAACGCCAGGTGCCGGGTGACCCCGAGGTCGGGGTGGCCGCGGCCGGCGGCGGGCCGCTGGCCGGGTGCCTGCTCCTCACCCGCCGCCGGTGACGGGTCAGTCGAGGACGAGGGAGGCGAGCTCCTCCAGGTGGTCGGTCGCGCCGCCGCCCTCGTGCTGCAGGGTGAGGAGCCGCTTGTAATAGAGGTGGATGTCGTGCTCCCAGGTGAAGGCGATGCCGCCGTGCACCTGGATCGCTGATGCGCCGACGCGGTAGAGCTCGTCGGCCGCGAAGGCGCGGGCCATCGTGACGGCCCGGTGGCGCTCGCGGGCGGGTACGGCGTCGGCGGCCCAGCAGGCGTAGTAGGCAGCGGCGCGGGCCAGCTCCACCGCCCGCAGCATGTCGGCACAGAGGTGCTGCACCGCCTGGAACGACCCGATGGGCCGGTCGAACTGACGCCGCTCCCTCGCGTACTCGACTGCCAGCTCCATGGCCCGCGACGCGGCGCCGACGCCGTCGACGACGCCGGCCACGGCCAGCCGGTCGATGGTCTCGGCCAGGGTCGCGGTCGCGTCGCCGCGGTCGAGGCGGCGGCCGGGCACGTCATCGAGCACCAGCGCGCCCCGCTTTCGCGTGCCGTCCACGGGCGGCGTCGCCTCGACCTCCACCCCGGGCGCGTCCCGCTCGACCACGAACACCGCCAATCCGTCCGCCGCCGCGGTGACGACCAGCAGGTCGGCCGCCACCGCGTCGGGCACGTGGACCTTGCGGCCGGTGAGCACCCAGCCGGCATCTTCCGGTCGCGCGGTGGTGGTGGGCTGCGCCCAGTCCCCGCGGCGGCCGGGCTCGTACACCGCCACCGTCCCGACCCGCTCGCCCGACGCCAGGCCGGGCAGCAGCGAGGCCCGAGCGTCGTCGTCGCCGGCCCCGAGGACCAGGCTCGCCGCGCCGACCGCCGACGACGCGAACGGCCCCGGGTGCACCGCGCGGCCGAGCTCCTCGAGCACGACCGCCATGTCGACCATGCCCATGCCGGCCCCGCCGTGCTCCTCGGGCACCAGCAGGCCGGTAGCGCCGAGCCTCGCGAGCCCCGACCACACCTCGTCGCTCGTCCCGCGGTCGTCGTCGAGCATCGACCGCACGTACGAGAGGGGCGCCCGCTCGGCGAGGAACCGCCGCACCGTCGCGCGCAGTTCTTCCTGTTCTGCGCTGAACTCGAGATCCAAGCTGGGGCAGCGTAACGACTACGTTCGGACTTGTGCGATTGCGGTACGGCGAGGCCGAGGAGGAGTTCCGGGCCGAGCTCGTGGGCTGGCTCGAGGCCAACGTCCCGCCCGACGAGGTGCTGCGCCAGCCCAAGCAGTCGAGCGCCAACCTCACCGACTGGTCGCGGGCCTGGCAGCGCAAGCTCTTCGACGCCGGCTGGCTCGTGCCGGGCTGGCCGCCGGAGCTCGGCGGCCGCAACGCGACGCCGGCGCAGCAGATGATCTACTTCGAGGAGCTCTCCAAGCGCGAGATCCCCCGCAGCCTCAACCCGCAAGGGCTCGGCATCGTCGCGCCCTCGATCCGCGACTACGGCACCGCCGAGCAGCTGGAGCGCTTCATGCTCCCCACCCTGCGGGCCGAGATCGCCTGGTGCCTGGGCATGAGCGAGCCGGGGGCGGGCAGCGACCTCGCCGCGCTCCAGACCCGGGCGGTGCTCGACGGCGACCACTTCGTCGTGAACGGGCAGAAGGTGTGGACGTCGGGCGCGCACGAAGCCGACTGGTGCCTGTGCTTCGTGCGCACCGACCCCGAGGCGCCCAAGCACAAGGGGATCAGCGCGCTCATCATTGACATGCAGACACCGGGCGTCGAGTGCCGGCCGTTCCCCGAGCTCTCCGAGCCCGACTACTACGACTTCAACGAGGTGTTCCTCACGGACGTCGAGGTACCGCGCGAGAACCTGCTCGGCGAGCTGCACGCCGGATGGCCCATCACCCAGGGCTCCCTCGCGCACGAGCGGGCGATGCTCTGGATCGACTACGCCTACCTCGCCCAGCGCGCGGTGCAGGCGATGATCCGCCTGGGCGACCGGCCGGGGGCCGATGGGCGGGCGCTGCGCGCCGACCCGCGCTTCCGCGACACGGTCGCCGGCTTCTACATCGACGCCCAAGCACTGTTCCTGATGGGGTACCGGGGATTCGCGAAGTTCGCCCGGGGCAAGTCCGCACCCGAGCACTCGCTGTTGAAGCTCTACGGCAGCGAGACCATCCAGCGCTGCCTCGACGCCGCCGTCGAGGCCCAGGGCCCCGAGGCGCTCGACACCACCGTCCGCGGCCCTCTCATGTGGCGCGACGGCGCCTGGGCGGTGCAGTGGTTGCGGTCGTTCTCGGGCACGATCCCCGGGGGCACGAGCGAGATCCAGCGCAACATCATCGCCGAGCGGGTGCTGGGCCTCCCGCGGCGATGAGTGACAAGGAGGCACGGCCGTGAGCCAGCAGATGCTCGGCGACGACGAGGTCGCGCGCATGCGCACTCCCCTGTGGGAGCAGGCCAAGGCGGCCATTGCCGCCGGGGACGCGGAGGGCGCGGCGGCGCTGCTCGACCGGGCGGTGGACCAGTGGCGGTCGTTGCAGGACTACTCGATCAACTGGATCACCTCGCTGCTCAGCTTCATCGGCGAGGAGATGGGGGAGGCGGCGGTCGAACGGGCGCTGCGCAAGACGGGGGAGGAGTTCGTGCGGCCTCGCCGCGACACCGGGACCGACTGGGGTTCACTCCCGGCCTCGGCGCGCGCAAAGGTGATCGCTCGGGCCATGGTGAGCAACTTCGGGACCGTCGACGTCGACGAGGACGACGAGAAGATCGTGCTCTCGTTCCGGTGTGGCAGCGGCGGGCGGATGATCGACGAGGGGAAATACGAGGGCGAGCACGCTTATGTCACGCTGCGGGAGCGAGGCGGCCGCACGTTCATGCGCGACGAGCTGCCGGTGTACTGCGCCCACTGCTCGGTGAACAACGAGATCCAGCCGGTCGAATGGGGCGACACGCCGACGAGCATCGAGCACCCGCCGACGCGACCCGGTGAGCCCTGCGTGCACCACGTGTACAAGGACGTCTCGGCGATTCCCGACGATGCCTACCACCGGATCGGGAAGGGCAAGCCGACCGGGTGAACGCGCGTCGCTAGGCCTGGCGGCCGGTGTCGGCCAGCGACCGGAGCCCGTCTTCGAGGGCGACGCGGGGTGTCCAGCCGGGAGGACGGGGGGCGAAGCGCCATGGCGTCAGCATCTCTCGCGGCCGATCGGCCCTCACGTTCCAGCGCACCCGCGGCGTCCGTCCGGTCACCTCGCCGAGGAGGTCGACGAGCCTCCGCACCGTGACCGGGGAGTCGGAGTGCGCCGAGAACTGAGCCGGTGACCCGTCCCCGGCCGCGAGGAACGACGCCACTGCGAGGAGGCCCTCGACGGCGTCGTCGACGTGGAGCAGGTCGACCACCTGCTCGCCCGAGGACAGCTCCACCGTCTCACCGCGGTGCAGCGCCCCCACGAGCAGGGGCACGAGCTTGGGCCGCGGGTCACCGGGCCCGTACGTGTCGAAGAACTTGAGGGTGGCGACGGGCAGGCCTTCCACCTCGGCGTAGAAGCGCAGGATGTCCTCCAGCGCCTGCTTGGTCGCCGCGTACAGGCTCGTCGGGCTGTAGTCGCGCCCCTCGAAGTGCTGCCATGCGGTACCGGCGTTGACCAGCGGGCAATGGTCGGCCTGGGCCAGCGCCTCGGCGAGCCGCGTGCCGAAGGTGACGTTCGCCTCGACCATCGCATCGATGTCGCCCGCCGCGTGCCGAGCCCGGAAGTCGGTCGCCAGGTGGAAGCACGCGGACGGCGCCAGCTCGCGCACCAGCCCGACAAGGTCGTCGGTGTCGCGCGGGATGGGATGGGAGACGATCGGCGCCGCCGGCCGCGGGTTCGTGGTGGCGCGCACGAGCGCCTGCACGGTCCACCCGTCGCTGCTCAGTCGGCGGACGAGGTGCCGGCCGATGAAGCCGGTCGCCCCGGTGACCAGGGCCGTCCGCGACCGGCCTTCAGCCGCCGTCATCCTGGTAGCGGAACGGGCTGTTGAGCTCGGCGAGCGGAGGGAACGACTGGTCGCGCGGCGACACGACGGTGCGGGCCAGCGGCCACTCGATGCCCGCCGAGTCCCAGCGGATGCCCGTGTCGTGCCGGGGCTCGTGCTCGGTGGACACCAGGTAGCCGACGACCGTGTCGTCGGAGGTGGCCTGGAAGCCGTGCGCGCAGCCCGTAGGGACGTGCACGGCGGTGGGGGCCGTGCCCTCGAGCGCGAAGGTCGCGTGCTCGCCGAAGGCCGGCGACCCGATCCGTAGGTCGACCACGACGTCGAAGATGGAGCCGGCGATGCAGACCACCGTCTTCGCGTGGTCGTGAGGAGGGCACTGGAAGTGCAGCCCGCGAATGACCCCGGGGAACGAGCGCGAGTAGTAGAACTCCGCGACCGTGCCGTCCAGGCCCATCGCCTCCACGACGCTGCGCTGGTAGACCTTCACGAAGCTGCCGCGGGTGTCGGAGAGGGGCTCGAGCCGGAGGTGGGCGCACCCGGGTATCAGCGTCGGCTCAGCTCGCACGGGCCGCCGGGCGTCGGGCGATCACCGGTGAGGCGACGAAATCGCGGATCACCTCGATGACGTAGTCGAGCATCGCATCGGTGAGCCCCGGGTACACGCCGATCCAGAACGTGCGCTCCGCCACGAAATCGGCGTTGGTGAGCGGACCCGCTCCTCGATGGGGCCGGTCCATGTACGCGGGCTGGCGCACGAGGTTCCCTCCGAAGAGGAGCCGGGTGGCGATGTTTCGCGACTCGAGGTGCTGCACGAGGTCGAAGCGACCGAAGCTGGCCTCGGGTGCCACCGAGATGGTGAACCCGAACCAGCTCGGCTCGCTCCCCGGCGTGGCGCGGGGCATGACCAGGGCGTCGAGGTCCTCGAGGCCCTGGTGGAGCCGCCGCCAGTTGCGCTGCCGCGCCTCGACGAAGCCGGGGAGCTTGTCGAGCTGGGCGACGCCGACGGCTGCCTGCATGTCGGTGGCCTTCATGTTGTAGCCCACGTGCGTGTACACGTACTTGTGGTCGTAGCCGTAGGGAAGGTCGCCGAACTTCCAGGCGAACCGGCGCCCGCACGTGTTCTCCTTGCCCGGGTCGCACCAGCAGGCGCGGCCCCAGTCGCGGAACGATTCCACCAGCTTCTTCATCGCGGCCGTCCGGACCAGCACGCAACCGCCCTCGCCCATCGTGATGTGGTGCGCGGGGTAGAAGCTCGTGGTGGCGAGGTCGCCGAACGACCCGGTGCGGCGGCCCCGGTACGTCGCGCCGACGGCATCGCAGTTGTCCTCCACGAGCCAGAGCCCGTGACGCCCGGCGAACTCGCACACCGTGTCGAGATCGAACGGGTTTCCGAGGGTGTGGGCGACCATGATCGCCTTGGTCCGGGGCCCGATCGCCTCCTCGAGCTGGCTGGTGTCGATGTTGTAGGTGCCGAGCTCGACGTCGAGGAAGACCGGGACGAGCCCGTGCTGATAGAGCGGGTTCACGGTGGTCGGGAAACCGGACGCCACCGTGATCACCTCGTCTCCGGGGGCCAGCCGGCGGTCGCCCAGCTCGGCGGCGGTCAGCGCGCTGACAGCGAGCAGGTTCGCAGAGGAGCCCGAGTTGCAGAGCAGCGCGTGGGGCATGCCGATGAACTCGGCGAACCGAGCCTCGAACTGGGCGGCGAAGCGCCCGGTGGTGAGCCAGAAGTCGAGGGCCGAGTCGACGAGGAGCCCGAGCTCGTGACTGTCGAAGACCTTGCCCGAGACCGGGATCGGGGTCTTCCCCGGCTCGAAGGGCGCGGCCGGGAACGCCTCGTCGTGGTAACGGCGCACGAGGCTGGCGATCTCCGCGCGGAGCTCGCTCGCTGCGCTCATCTCACCGCGGCTCTGCGTGCGCCGCGCCCGCTCCGGAGCGAGCCCCGAGGTAGTCACGGTACCAGTCCGCGGTGCGGCCCAGTCCCTCGTGGAGGGTGACCCGCGGGCTCCAGCCGAGCACGGCTGCCGCCTTCTTCGCCGACAGGTGCTGGTCGCGGATCTCGCCCGGCGCGTCGTTCAGCACGAGGGGCTCGGTCCCGGGGAAGCCCGCCGCGGTGCAGATGGCCTCGTACATCTCCATGACCGTGAGCGGTGACTCGTCGCTGAAGTTGAACACCTCGCCCGCGAGATCGGCCTCGAGGAGCGCGTCCGCCACCAGGAGGTACGCCTCGACGACGTCACCGACGAACACGTAGTCGCGCCGGAAGGTGCCGTCGCTGCGGATCACCGGTTGCTCGCTCTGGAGCAGCGAGCGGATCGTCCCCGGCACGATGCGCGACCAGTTCAGGTCGCCTCCGCCGAAGATGTTGGCGAAGCGTGCCGTCGCCACCGGCAGCCCGAAGGTCACCGCGAACGACTGCGTCACGAGGTCGGCGCACGCTTTCGACGCCTCATAGGGCTGACGGCCATTGAGAGGCATGTCCTCGCGGTAGGGCAGCTCGGTGGCCTCGCCGTACGCCTTGTCGCTGGACGCGATGACGATGCGCCGCACCAGGTCGGAGTGTCGCCGGCACGCCTCGAGCACGTTCCAAGTGCCCCGGACGTTGGTCTCGAAGGTGGCGAGGGGCGACCGTCGTGCGGCGGAGACGATGGTCTGCGCCCCCAGATGGAAGACGGTGTCGACCTCGTGGCGCACGATGGCGCGCTCCACGACCGTCAGGTCCTCGAGACAACCGGACACCACGGAGACCGAGTGCACGGTCCCGCTGCGGTAGAGCTCGGTCCGTGGATCGGCGTCGAGCACCAGCGCGGCCACGTTGGCGCCCAGGTCGACGAGCCGGCGCGTCAGCCAGGACCCGACCATTCCGGTCGCGCCCGTGACCAGCACCCGGGCACCGACCCACGAGCTCGTGGAAACGCCGGCCCCGTCCGTCACTGCTCCCACACCGCCCACGGCGCCTCCCCCCTCGTCCAGAGCTCGTTGAGCAGCAGGAACTCCCGGTAGGTGTCCATCGGCCGGAAGAACCCGCCGTGCTGGTACGCGACGAGCTGCTCCTCCTTCGCGAGCACCTCGAGCGGCTCCCGCTCGAGGACGGAGTCGAGCTCCAGGTAGTCGAGGAACTTCCGGTCGAACACGAAGAAGCCGGAGTTGACCCATTCCTCGCTCTTCGGCTTCTCGCGGAAGCGCCGCACCACGTGGTCGTCGTCGAGGTCGACGATGCCGAAGCGAGCGAACGGGCGCGTCGTGGTGACGGTCGCGACCTTGCCGTGGTGCTCGTGGAACTTCACGAGCTCGGAGATGTCGATGTCGGCGAGACCGTCGCCGTAGGTCACCACGAAGGAGTCGCCGTCGAGGTACCGCTCGACGCGCTTGACGCGACCGCCCGTGGCCGTCTCGTCACCGGTGTCGACCACCGTGACCCGCCAGCCCGCCTCGAGGTGCGAGGCGTAGAACTCCACCGCGGAGTGGTCGCCCAGGGTCACGGTGAAGTCGCTGTTCCACGCCTCGTAGTTGAGGAAGTAGTCCTTGATGATCTGTCCCCGGTACCCGATGCAGAGCACGAAGTCGGTGAAGCCATGATGGGCGAACAGCTTCATGATGTGCCACAGGATGGGCCGGCCACCGATCTCCACCATGGGCTTGGGCCGGAACTCCGTCTCCTCCCGGAGGCGGGTCCCGAGCCCGCCGCACAGGATCACGACCTTCGTCACGCTCGTCAGCCTACCGCGCCGCTCCGAAACGCCTCCCGCGACGACGCGGTACGACACGTCGTCGCGCGTTGATTACCCTGCAGCGAACCGTACCAGTCCGCGCAAGAGGAAACGGGCAAGCATGAAGCGCATCGGGGTCCTCGTCGTCGCCTACAATGTGGCGTCGACGCTCGCCCAGGTGCTCGACCGTATCCCGCGCGAGTTCCGACCTCGCATCAGCGACGTGCTCGTGTGCGACAACGCCAGCGAGGACTCCACCTACCTGGTGGGGTTGGGGTACAAGCAGCTGGCCGACGACCTCCCGCTCACGGTGATCCGCCAGCCCCGCAACCTCGGCTACGGGGGCAACCAGAAGGCCGGCTATCAGTGGGCGATCGACAACGACCTCGACATCGTCGTGCTGCTCCACGGCGACGGCCAGTACGCCCCGGAGTTCCTGCCCCAGATCGTGGCGCCGCTCGAGCGCGACGAGTGTGACGCGGTGTTCGGGTCCCGCATGATGGAGGCCGGCGGCGCGCGGCGGGGTGGCATGCCGCTGTACAAGTACGTCGGGAACCGCATCCTCAGCACGTTCGAGAACGCCGTGGTCGGCACCGAGCTGAGCGAATGGCACAGCGGCTACCGCGCCTACGACGTGGCCACGCTGCGCGACATCCCGTTCCTGCGCAACTCGGACGAGTACGACTTCGACACCGAGATCATCGTCCAGCTGCACGAGGCGGGGAAGCGGATCGTCGAGCTGCCGATCCCGACCTACTACGGCGACGAGATCTCCTACGTCAACGGCATGAGGTACGCGAAGGACATCGTGCTCGACGTGCTCCGCTACCGCGCGCACAAGATGGGCTTCGGCTCGGGTGAGACCGCCTTCGCCGGGAATGCTTTCGAGCTCACGCGAGGCGACGACAGCTCGCACGGGCGCATCCTGGCCTGGCTCGCCGGACGGCGTCCGTGCCGAGTGCTCGACCTCGGCTGCGGCGACGGCGAGTTCGGGGCCCGGCTCCGCGCGCACGGCCACGAGGTGACCGGTGTCGATCGCGTGGAGTCCGACGGAGCGCGGCAGCGACTGGACCGCTTCTTCGTGGCCGACGTCGACGAGGGCATTCCCTCCGACGTCGGCACCGGGTACGACATCGTGCTCGCGGCCGAGCTGCTCGGGTACGTCCGTCGGCCCGCCCGGCTGCTCGCCGACGCGAGGGAGTGCCTGCGACCGGGCGGCTCCGTGATCGCGACGGTGCCCAACTTCGGGCACTGGTACCCGAGGCTTCGCGTCCTCATGGGGCGCTTCGACTACGACCGCCGCGGGATCCTCGACGAGGGGCACGTCCGCTTCTTCACCCGCCGGAGCTTCGAGCGGCTCGTAGCGGCCGAGGGCTTCAACTCCCGGCGACGGGAGACGCTGGGACTGCCGCTCGAGGTGCTCGGCCGGGGCCTGCGCGAGCACCGCGCTCCGGGGGAGAGGCCCGTTCGCTTCCTGCAGCGCGTGGACGGTGTCGGGGTCACGCTGCGGCCCACACTCTTCGCGTACCAGTTCCTGTACGAGCTCGAGCCGGTTCGGGCGCTCGACTAACCACGCGCGCTGACGCCGGCTTCCCTGACGATCTCCGAACACAGGCGCGATCGCACCGGCACGCGCTCGATCCTCCCCGCGAACTCGTCGTCGACCGGTCCGCCGATGTCGGTCCTGCCGATCGTGACGGGGCCCGCGTGAAGGAGAAGGGCGAGGTCGAGCGCCGGCTCTCCGTCGACGTCGACCCGCAAGCTGCCCACCCTCGGGTCGTGCACGACGTCGAGCTGGTACTGGCGACCGGGCTCGATCGCGCGCGGTTCGCCCGCCAGGTCGACGTCGAGGAGCTCGGACTCGAACGTGAAGGCGATCTCGCTGTCGTCACGATATTCGACGGCCAGGTAGTCCCCGCTGCCGGGCGTTCCGGTCACGACCAGCGGCTCTCGCGTGCCGGGGGGTCGGCTCGCGAAGCGCACTCTCAGCCGGTAGCGCCCGGTGGCGCCGGTTCGCTCAACCGCGCGCCATGCGTCGCCGTTGGACCAGTAGAGCCCGTCGCAGTCGCCGAGCACGAACAGGCGCCCGGTCGGCCCGGGCTTCGGGAGCTCCTCGCCGCGCCGCAGCTCCAGGCGTGTCCCTCCGGGCAGCGCCTGGTCGACGTCGTGCTGGAACCCGATGAACCCGGCCCGGTCGTCCTCGGACAGGGAGCCGCTGAACGCTCGCTGATGGAGGATCGCGAGCCCGAAGTTCAGCCACAGCGACAGCGCCGCCAGCGCCGCCAGCCCGATGGCGACCGCTCGCACCAACGCCCGCCGAGTGGCGGGCGTATCGAGACGGTGCAGCAGCACGTGCAGGCCGGCCAGGCTCGCGAGCACCAGCAGAGGCAGGAAGTCCGAGATGTAGCGGTGGGCTACGAACGCGATCGTGAGGGTCACGAGACCGCCCGCCAACGCACCCAGCGCGGGCACCCTCAGCGCCGCAACGCCCGGGCCCGATGCTCCCGAGCGCCGGGGCCGGAAGACGGCTACCAACCCAACGAGGCTCAGGGTGAACAGGGCGGGCATCGTGGCGGGGATGCTCGCCGCCCGGTCGATGGTGTCGAACGTCACGTCGCCGACGACCGTCGTCCGGCTCGGGAACGTGACCCACGGGAACAGCCGGTCGAGCGCGATCCCGTCGGGGCGGAGCATGGCCAGTGCGGTCGTGGGCACGAACTTCAGGCCGAAGAGGCTCCCCCCGTTGTCGGCCAGCGCCGCGAGCCGGTCTGGGTTCCGGAGCTCCTTCGTGAAGGCCTGCTCGTCGAACGGAATGCTGTAGAGGCTGCCGAACTTGGCGTAGTTCACGTACGCGTAGAGCGCCGCGGGCACCGCGACCGCGATGGCCAGCGGAAGCGTGTACGAACGGTTGGCGGCCCTGTCGCCCAACCCGAGCCATCGCAGGGGCGCGAGTAGCGCCCGCCAGTCGAGGCGGGCGTCGGCCACCACCAGCAGCCGCGCCGTCAGGAGCACGCCCAACGCGACGACCGGTCCTGCGCCGACCGACGCCCGGGTGAGCAACGCGAGCCCCGCGAACACGCCCGCCCCGGCGAGGTGACGGGGCTCGGGCTTCACGATGAAAGCGAGGACGAAGTCGTAGGCGGCGATCGCGAGCGCCACGCCCCACAGCTCGGACTCGTGGTACACGAGCGTCCGGCTGGCGAGGAAGAGCAGGATCGACCCCGCGCCGACGACCACGAGGAACGCGCCCGCCGCCCACGCCTCGTTCCGATCGACGGCCCGGTTGCCGCGCACGAGGCCCCGGATGCGCCAGCTCAGTCGGGCCGTGAACACGAGTGTCACCGCGAACGCCCCCAGCATCGACAACTGCGCGAGCCGCCCGTCGAGCCGGTCGGTGAGTGCCGCGACCGGCAACCGCAGCAGGGCCGGCGCCGGGCCGAAGTACATGTAGGCCTTGCCGTCGACGATGAACGCCTCGATGCTGAGCTCGTCCCGGGGGACGTCCCAGTGGCCGTCGAGGAGGCTATGGGCCTGGGCGTCGTAGAAGTTGTCGAGCTCGCCTGATTGAAGGAGGTCGAGCCGTCCGATCGCCAGCATCCAGATGAACGGGACCGCGGCGAGGAGGCCACCGATGGCACACGCACGGTAGAACCGCCGCCGCGCGTCGAGGTCGGTGGTCACGGTCGGCGAATCTAACGGCCGCCGCTCGATGCCCCGGGTCACCGCCGCGCTCCGCGAGAGCCGGCGACGACGCGGTCAACGCTCGACGTCGGGTGGGACGACTCGCTCTCAGCCCCGCAGCAGCTTGCCGGGTCGCGCGGCCATGCCCTCGTCGACCGGGTCGCCGTCGACCCGGATGGGCGTGCCGTTCACGAGCACGTGGGTCATGCCCGTGGGCGCGTCGGCCACGAGCCGCTCGCCGTCGGCCGGGAAGTCGCGCACCCGCCGCAGCGGGCCCGGCCCCACGGTCTCGGGGTCGAACACGGCGAGGTCGGCCACCATCCCCCGACGCACGTAGCCGCGCCCGGCCATCGAGTACACGTCGGCGGGCTCGCCGCTGAGCTTGCGCACCGCGGCTTCGAGCGGCAGCGCCTGCTTCTCGCGCACCCACCGGCCGAGCAGGTCGGTGGGCATGCACGCGTCGCACAACTGGCTCACGTGGGCGCCGGCGTCGGACAGCCCGATGAGCATGCCCTCCTGCCCGAGGAGCCAGGCGATGCCGTCCTCGTCGTCGTTGGCGAGCACGCTGGCGAAGCGGGTGCGCAACCCCTCGGCGCAGGCGAGGTCGAGCATCACGTCGAGCGGGCCCACGCCCAGTTCGGCGGCGACCTCGTCGAGGGGCCGGCCCATCAGGGAGGGCATGGTCTCGGTCTCGGCCACCGAGAACGTGTGCCAGCGGGGACGGAAGAACTTCCCGTGGTCGAGGTCGTTCTCGGCCCGGCGCCGCCACTCGGGGTCGCGATAGTGCGCCAGCTTCTTCTCGACGCTCGCCCCCATCAGGTCGGCGAAGATGGGCGCCATCTGGAACGGGAACGGCTCGACCATGTTCATCTGGAAGGTGAGCGGCCGGCACGACACCTGGGGCCACACGTCGGCGCCGGTGGCGCGTTCCTTGGCGTTGAGCTCCGCCATCGACTGGTGGAAGGGGTGGCCCTTCAGTGTCAGCAGCGCGGTCCACGTGATCGGGCGCCCGATCTTGCGCTGGAGGTCGTAGGCGTCCTGGTGTTTGATCCGCTCGCCCGGCAACAGCTCCACCACGCCCCGGCCGAGCTCACCCAACGGGGCGAGGAGCACCTCGAGCTCGCGTACATCGCCGAGGCGCGAGGGCACCGGCCGGCCCTGGTCGCCGGAATGGGTGGCCGACGAGCTCGAGGCGAACCCGGCGGCTCCGGCCACCACCGCCTCGCGCACGAGCTCGGCCATGCGCCCCAGCTCCTCGTCGGTGGCCTCGGCACGGGTGTAGCCCTCGTCGCCCATCACGTAGAGCCGCAGCGCGGTGTGGCCGATGTAGGCGGTGAAGTTGATCACGGTGCCGCGCCGCTCCACCGAGTCGAGGTACTCGGGGAACGTCTCGAAGTCCCAGGGCACGCCCGCCTCGAGGGTGGCGGGGCTCATGTCCTCGACGTGCTCGAGGGTGTGCACGAGCAGGTCTTGATGCTCGGGCCGGCAGGGCGCGATCGAGAAGCCGCAGTTGCCGGCCACGACCGTGGTGACGCCGTGCCACGACGACGGGGTGAGCGCCGGGTCCCAGAACACCTGGGCGTCGTAGTGGGTGTGGATGTCGATGAAGCCGGGCGTGACCACCTGGCCACCGGCGTCGAGCGCACGGTCACCGCTCAAGCCCTCGCCCACCTCGGCGATCACGCCGTCCGAGACCGCCACATCGGCGCGGCGGCCGGGCTCGCCGGTGCCGTCCAAGACGGTCCCGCCCCTGATCACGATCTCGTTGGTCATGTGTCCTCACAAGAGAGATCGAACGACGTGGCGCTGTGGTCCGACACGAACACCATCCCCCCCGGCCCGTCGGCGACCGGGTCGTCCCAGATCCCGGTGCCGATGCCGTCGCCGTCGGCATCGGCGTCGGGGTCGAACGCGACGCTACAGGCCGTCGGCGTCTTCACGAACATGAAGTCGATCCGCTCGACCTGCCGTGAATTCGGGTCCTTCAGGTCGTCGACCCGGTCGTCGCGCCGGCCGCTGGTGCAGCCCACGCCGGTGGCGCTGTCGCACTCGGGGTTGCCGGCGGCGAGGTGGCTGTCGACCCACCCGTCGTCGACGAGGCCGCGGTACCGGTCGGACGCGGGCGTGACGTTGAAGTCGCCCATGAGGATCCGGATCGCCTTCCTCCGTCCGACCTTCTCGGCGAGGTCGGCAGCCACGGTGGTCTGGCAGCCCAGCAAGGGCGAGCCGGGCTCGCAGATCTCGGGACAGGCGCGGGCTGTGCACGTCGCGCCGGCGCCGGGCTCGCCCGGTGCGACGTCGCCGTCCTGGTGCGTGACGACGAGCACCACCGGGCCGACATCGGACTCGAGCTGCACGCGCGAGGCGGTACGGAAGCCGACCGCCATCTTCACCACCTTGGTCTTCTTCACCTCGAGGGAGGTGAGCACGACCTCCTGGTCGATCGCCTTCGGGCGTGGGAACACGATCTCGTAGTCACACTGCTCGATGAAGGGCTGCTCCTTGATGGCGTCGTAGACGAGCTTGCTGACCTCTTGCAGCCCGACGACCTCGGGGCACCGGGCCTCCTCCAGTCGCCGGCCCAGGAGCTCCATGCGGTCGGGGAGCTGGCAGCCGTCGGAGTCGTCGGGGCAGATCACGCCGTGCAGGACGTTGAAGTTCACCACCCGCAGGTCGTCGCCGGCGCCTCCGCCCTCGGGTGCGTCCCCGCCGGCAGCGCCCACGCCCGGGCTCCCCGTCCCGGCGAGGGCGACGGCCATTCCGAGGCAGATGATGACGACCAGCCTGCGCATCGACCCCCCGAGTGCCGCGACTCGCACACGTTATTACGATGTGACGCCGACGTCAGGAGACGCGCCGTGCCCCCATCCCTGCTCGACCTCACGCCCGTCGGGGGTGAGGTGACGCCGCTCCTGGAACCGGGGGCGAGCCGGCGGCTGGGCGCCGCCCGCACCCGGGGGAGGGTGCGAGGCGCCACCGGGGGCGCGACCGCCTGGGTGCTGGTCGAGCGGGGCGAGGGTGAGCTGCGGGCCGGCGACGCGACCGCCGCGGTCACCGGCCGCGCCGACGTCTTCAGCGCGCCGGGCTGGTCGGCGCTGGTGCCGCCCGGCTGCGACCTGTCGATCGACGGTGGCGACATCCAAGCCACCGTCGTGTGGCGGAAATCGGAGCGCAACGCGGAGCCGCGGGTCATCGACCCCGCGAGCGTCGCCGACGAACAGCGGGGCCAGGGCACCACCACCCGCCGGGTGCGCACCTACGTCGGGGCGGGGCCGCTCATCGTGGGCGAGACGCTCAATCCGCCCGGCGGCTGGTCGAGCTGGCCGCCCCACCGCCACGACCACGAGGAGCTCTACCTCTATCGCTTCGCCCCGTCTCACGGGTTCGGCGTGCACGTGGGGTACGACGAGGAGGGGGACCGGCCGGTGATGGTGCGCGACGGCAGCATCGAGCGGATCACGGCGGGCTGGCACCCCGTGGTGGCGGCGCCGGGCTTCACCATGTACTACCTGTGGGCACTGGCGGGCGACGCCGACACCGTCGACACCCGTCTCGACCCCCGCTACGCGGACGCGCCATGACTCGACACCCAGGAAGGATGCACGCGGCCGTGTACCACGGGCAGCGCGACGTGGTGGTCGAGGAGCGGCCGGTCCCCGAGGTGGGCCCCCATGACGTGCTGCTCGAGGTCAGCCACTGCGGCGTGTGCGGGAGCGACCTCCACTTCGTGCTCGACGGCTGGGGCCGCCCGGGCGCGATCGAGGGCCACGAGTACTCGGGGCGCGTGGTGGCGGTGGGCGAGGAGGTCGAGCAGTGGGCGGTGGGCGACGAGGTCGTCGGCGGCCCCTCGCCTCGCTGCGGTGAATGCGAGTTCTGCCTCGGGGGCCGACCGTCGTTGTGCGTTGCCCGGGGCAAGTTCGGCGACGGACAGGAGTGGCAGGGCGCCTTCGCGCAGTACGTGCGCGTCTCGGAGGCGGGGATCCTGCGCGTGCCCGAGCGGCTGTCGTTGCGGGAGGCGGCGCTGGCCGAGCCGCTGGCGGTCGCGCTCCACGGTCTCACTCGGGGCGGCGTCACCGCGGAGCACCGCGTGCTGGTGACCGGCGGCGGGCCCATCGGGGCCCTCAGCGTGGCCGCCGCCCGCGCTCGGGGCGTGGCGGACATCGTCGTGAGCGAGCCGCACCCTCGCCGGCGGGGGCTGGTCGAGCGCCTCGGCGCCACCGCGGTGGAACCGGAGGAGCTGGTCACGCCGCCGTACCCGGGCGATGTCGTCGACGAGCCCTTCGACGTTGCCCTCGAGTGCTCGGGGCACGCGGTGGCGATGGAGACGGCCCTGGGCCAGCTGCGGCGGGCGGGAACGCTGGTGCTGGTGGGCGCGGGCATGAAGCCACCCCGGTTCGACGCCAACCGCATTCTGCTGAACGAGCTCGTCGTCACGGGGTCGTTCGTCTACGACGAAGACGGTTTCCCGGCCGCGCTCGAGCTCCTGGCGTCGGACGGGTTCCCCCGCGACGTCCTCATCGAACCGGATGACGTGCCGCTCGACGGCTTGCTGGACGCCATCGAGCGCCTTGGCGCGGGAGAGGTCCCGGCCAAGGTGCTGATCGCGCCGAACAGGGGGAGTGCATGAGCACCGAGACACGCAAGCCCAGGTTCAACCACGTCGCCATGAGCGTCCCCGCCGAACTGCTCGACGAGGACGGCCGCGCCGAGCTCCTGCGCTTCTACGGAGACGTGTTCGGCTGGGAGGAGCTGCCGACCGAGACCGTCGACCGCAAAAAGCTCGTCCTGCGCGCCTACAGCAACGAGCAGTTCGTGTTCCTCATCGCCGACGACCCGCCGATGACGTGCCCCCGGCTCGATCACTTCGGGATGTCGGTGGGCACCATGGAGGAGCTCGACGACATGCTGGCGCGGGCGCGTGCCTTCCAGGCCCACGACGACCGCGTCGACATCGTCGACAAGCACGCCGACCACCACGGCGGCCTGCTCACGCTCACGAGCTTCTACGTCCGCTACCTGCTGCCCATGATGATCGAAGTGCAGCACTATGAGTGGCCGGGAGCGGCCACGACTTGAGCGCGCCGCTGCGGTACGGCGCGTTCGCGCCCCAGGGCTGGAAGCTCGAGTACGCCGGTTGGGGCGCGGCCGACGCCTGGGCGCGCACCGTCGAGCTCGCGCGGCTGGCCGAGCGTCTGGGCTACGACCACCTCTGGGTCTACGACCACGTCGAAACCGTCCCACGCCGGGAGCCGACCCACGTCTTCGAGGCCTTCACGACGCTCGCAGCCCTCGCCACCCTCACCAGCGAGATCCGGCTCGGGCAGCTTGTCGCCTGCTCGACGTACCGCAACGCCGGCCTGCTGGCCAAGGAGGCCGCCGGCGTCGACGTGATCTCGGGCGGGCGGCTGATCCTCGGCCTCGGCGCGGGATGGTACGAGCGCGAGTACCGGGCCTACGGGTGGGGCTTCCTCCCTCCTCGCGAGCGCCTCCGCGTGCTCGAGGAGACGATCACCGTCGTCAAACGGCTCTGGACGGAGGAGACGGTCACGTTCGAGGGCCGTCACCTCCGCCTCGACGGCGCCTACTGCTACCCGAAGCCGCTCCAGCGACTTCCCGAGATCTGGGTCGGCGGCGGTGGCGAGCAGGTCACTCTCCGCGTCGCCGCCGAGCACGCCGACAAGACCAACTGGCAGGTGGGCCTGGACGAGTTCGTGCGCAAGTCGCAGGTGTTGCGTGAGCACTGCGAGCGGGTGGGCCGCGACTTCGACTCCGTCGTCCGCACCCACGGGCCCGACTGCCGCCTGTTCGACACCGACGCCGACGTGCGGTCCTGGCTCGACTCCCCCGCGGGCGGGCAGCTCTGGGGCCGGGTGGATCACCAGACCTACGTGCGAGACAACCTCGTGGGCACCGTGGAGCACGTCATCGACAAGGTGCAGGCGTTCGCCGACGCCGGCTGCCGGGAGTTCGTGCTGTGGTTCCGCGACTACCCCTCCGGCGAGAGCCTCGAGCGCTTCGCGGTCGAGGTCGCGCCCAAAGTCACGTCCCCTTCCTGTTAGCTTGACCACATGAAGGTCGACGCCGAGGCGCCGGCGCGCGCGCAGCTCGACGAGGCCGGGGGACCGGTCAGGGAGCAACGCCCGCGGGCCCGGCTGGTCGCAGTCGTCGTCGGCGCCGTGATCGCGGCCGGCGTGGTCCTGCGCTTCGTGACCAC
>JBOGFI010000115.1:0-24862 GCA_050743365.1 Acidimicrobiia bacterium
GGCCGTAAGTGCAGCCGCGCGCCGGGCGCGGGCCCGGAGGGCCACCACCTCGACCGGCGCGTCCGGCCGGGCGAACCCGTTGCGCCGCTCGTGCTCGGCGGGGAAGCGGTCCACCGCGGCCACGGTGAGCTCGTGGCTCTGGCCCGCGTACCGGCAGTCGACGAGGCACTCGACCTGCCCCTCCGGGCCTCCGCCGACCAGCGCGCCCGCCTCGGTGGCGAGGGCGTCGAGTGCAGCGGCCAGCCCCTCGTGCTCGCGCGGCGTCAGCCACGAGCGCACCAGCTCGCGCTGGCGGGGCGAGCACACGAGGCCGACCGCCGACAGCACGCCGGCGCGCGGCGGGACGACCACCGCCGGCATCTCCAACGCCTCGGCGATCGCGCACGCGTGCAGCGGCCCCGCACCCCCGAAGGCCACCAGCGCCAGCGTGCGGGGGTCGATGCCCTGCTCGACCGTGACCACCCGCACGGCCTGCTCCATCGCCGCGTCCACCACCGTCACCACGCCCTCGGCCGCGACGCCGGCGCGATCGAGCGCGGCGCGAGCGGCGCCGAGATCGAGGTCGCCGAGCCCCGGGAACGCGGCGTCGGCGGGGATGCGCCCGAGGACGAGGTCGGCGTCGGTCACGGTCGGGGCATCGCCGCCGCGCCCATAGCAGGCCGGGCCGGGGACGGCCCCGGCGCTCTCGGGCCCGACCGTGAGCGCGCCGCCGGCGTCGATGCGAGCGACGGACCCCCCGCCGGCGCCGATCGTATGGATGTCGAGCGCCGGCAGCCGGATCGGGTACCCGTCGACGACGCGCGCCGGTGCGGGCTCGGGCACGCCGCCGCGCACGAGGCACACGTCGGTACTGGTGCCGCCCATGTCGAACGACACCGCATTGGGGAAGCCGCACGCCGCCGCGACCTCGGCGGCGGCGCGCACCCCGCCGGCAGGCCCCGACAACAGCAGCGCCGCGGGCAGCTCGGCCGCCTCTGCCACCGGGACGAGCCCGCCGGCCGACGTCATCACCACCACCTCGCGGGCGAGGCCGCGCAGCCCGAGCAGGTAGCTGCGGCACACCGGCCGCAGCGCCGCGTTGACCACGGTGGTGACGAGCCGTTCGTACTCGCGGAACTCCGGCGACACCTCGTGCGAGCAGGTCACGTCGAGGGCCCGCCCGGCGAGCACCTTGGCCACCCGCTGCTCGTGCACCGGATCGAGGTCGGCGTGCAGCAGGCACACCGCCACCGCGTCGATGCCCCCCGGCAACTCGGGCACCGACGCCTCGTCGAGCGCCTCGATCTCGTCGCCGCGACCGTCGAGGCGGCCGCCCACCTCGAAGCGCCACTCGCGCGGCACCAGTGGCGGCGGACGGTCCCGCCAGATGTCGTAGAGCGACGGCCGCACCTGGCGAGCGATCTCGATCACGTCGGCGAAGCCGCGGGTCGTGACGAGCGCGACCCGCCCCAGCCGGCGCGTCAGCAACGCGTTGGTCGCGACGGTGGTGCCGTGGGCGAGGACCTCGGACGACCCGCCGACCCCGGCGCGGGCCAGCGCGTCCCGGAGAGCCTGCACCGGGTCGTCGGGCGTCGACGGCACCTTCGCCACGCGGCCGTCGCCGGCCACGAGATCGGTGAACGTGCCGCCCGTGTCGACACCGAGATGCATCGGGTCCAGCGTCGCGCGCTCAGCCGTGTAGCCCCGCCCGCTGCTCCAGGTCGCGTGCCGCGGCCAGCACCGGCTTCGCGAACCGCCGTCCGGGAGCGCGACCGAGGCGATCGATCGGCCCGCTCACGCTGATCGCCGCCAGCAGCCGGCCGTCGCTCGTGATGACCGGCGCGCTCACGCTCGCCACTCCCGGCTCGCGTTCCCCCACCGACGCCGCCCAGCCCCGACGTCGCACGGCCGCGAGCTCGCCGGGGTCGACACCGCGCACCGAGCCCGCGCGGGTGGACCACGCCAGCAGCACCTTCCCGCCCGAGCCCTTCGTGAGCGGCAGCGCCACGCCCACCGGCACCGTGTCACGCAGGCCGCTCGGCCGCTCGGCGGCGGCGACGCACACCCGGTGATCCCCTTCGCGCACGTAGAGCTGCGCCGACTCGTCGGTGGCGTCGCGCAGCTCGACCAGCACCCCCCGGGCCGGCTCGACCAGCTCGACCGCGGCCGCCGCCCGTGCACCCCAGCCCACCAAGCTCAGGCCGAGGCGGAACCGGCCGCCCGGGTCCCGGCCCACCAGACCGTGGGCCTCGAGCCCGGTGGCGAGGCGGTGCACGGTCGGGCGCGAGAGCCCCGACGCCACCACGAGGTCGGCCAGGCTCGCGGGTCCCCGCTCCGCCAGCGCGTCGAGGATGGCCACGGCCTTGTCGAGCACCCCCACGCCGCTTACACTGTCCACGACTCAATACTGCTGTCTCAATATGCGAGACGCAAGGAGCCGTCGTGGGCCGAACCCTCTCGGAGAAGGTGTGGGAGCGCCACGTGGTGCACCGAGCCGAGGGCGAGCCCGACCTTCTCTATGTCGACCTCCACCTCGTCCACGAGGTCACCTCCCCGCAGGCGTTCGACGGGTTGCGCCTGAACGGTCGCAGCGTCCGCCGGCCCGACCTCACGGTGGCGACCGAGGACCACAACGTCCCGACGACCGGGCTCGACGAGCCCGTTGCCGACCCGGTCTCGGCCCGGCAGATGGAGGTGCTGCGCCGCAACTGCGAGGAGTTCGGCATCCGCCTCTACCCGATGGGCGATCCCGGCCAGGGAATCGTCCACGTCATCGGCCCCGAGCAGGGGCTCACGCAGCCCGGCCTCTTCGTCGTGTGCGGCGACAGCCACACGTCGACGCACGGCGCGTTCGGAGCGCTCGCCATCGGCATCGGCACCAGCGAGGTGGAGCACGTGCTCGCGACCCAGACGCTGCCCCAGGCCAAGCCGGGAACGATGGCGGTGACCGTCGACGGCGCCCTAGCCCCGGGCGTCACCGCCAAGGACATCGTGCTCTCGATCATCGCCCGGATCGGGACCGGCGGCGGTATCGGCTCGGTCATCGAGTACCGGGGCTCGGCCATCCGCTCGCTGTCGATGGAGGGCCGCATGACCGTCTGCAACATGTCGATCGAGGCCGGCGCCCGGGCCGGGATGATCGCGCCGGACGACACGACCTTTGCCTACCTCCACGGACGGCCGCGTGCACCGAAGGGCGGCGAGTGGGAGCAGGCCCTCGACGACTGGCGCTCGCTCGCCACCGACGACGGCGCCAGCTTCGACAAGGAGGTCGTGCTCGACGCGGCGGAGCTGCGCCCGTCGGTGAGCTGGGGCACGAACCCGAGCCAGACCGTCACCATCGACGACGCCGTGCCGGACCCGGGCGCGTTCGCAGAGCCCGCCACGCAGGAGTCGGCCCGCCGCGCGCTCGCCTACATGGGACTCGAGGCGGGCACGCCGATCCGCGGCATCGAGGTCGACACCGTGTTCATCGGCTCCTGCACGAACTCGCGCCTCGAGGACCTGCGCGCCGCCGCCGACGTGGTGCGGGGGCGGCGCGTCCGCACCGGGCTTCGGGCGCTGGTGGTGCCGGGATCGATGAAGGTGAAGGCGGACGCCGAGGCCGAGGGCCTCGACCGGGTGTTCTCGGCCGCCGGGTTCGAGTGGCGCGAGGCGGGCTGCTCGATGTGCCTGGCCATGAACCCCGACAAGCTCGCGCCGGGCGAGCGTTGCGCCTCCACGTCGAACCGCAACTTCGAGGGCCGGCAGGGCAAGGGCGGGCGTACGCACCTCGTGTCCCCGGCAGTCGCCGCCGCCACCGCCGTCGCCGGGCGCTTCACGACCCCCGCCGACCTCGACCGACCGAGCGAGACGTGATCCAGCCGGTACAGGAGATCGTCGCCCGGGCGGTCCCGCTCGACCGCTCCGACGTCGACACTGACCAGATCATCCCCAGCGACTGGCTCAAGCGGGTCGAGCGCACCGGCTTCGGGGACGGCCTCTTCTCGCAGTGGCGCGAGAGCTCCGACTTCGTCCTGAACCGCGAGCAGCACGCGGGCGCCGAGGTCCTCGTCGCCGGGCCCAACTTCGGCACCGGCTCCTCCCGTGAGCACGCCGTCTGGGCACTGCAGGACTACGGCTTCCGGGCCGTGATCTCGTCTCGCTTCGCCGACATCTTCCGGAACAACTGCCTGAAGGCGGGCCTCGTACCGGTCGAGCTGCCAGCCGAGGTCGTCACCCGCATCATGCGGGTGGTCGAGGACGACCCCACCGTCGAGATCGTCGTCGACGTGGTGGACCGGCGGGTGGCAGTCCCGGCGATCGACCTCGACGAACCGTTCGCACTCGACGACCACACGCACCACCGCCTCCTCCACGGGCTCGACGACATCGCGCTCACCCTCGAGCGCGAGGCCGAGATCGCGGAGTACGAGGGCCGACGGCCCTCCTGGGCGCCGGCGGTGCCGGCCCGGGACTGAAACGCGCCGCTCGAGCGCCTCGACCCGACACCTGCTCAAGGTCGGCCGCCTCTCGAGCCGATACTCCTCTCGTCGGCCTGGCGCGGGAGGGCAACGTGGCGTTCGACGAGGACTACGACGAGGCGGGCTTCTTCGGTGAGCGGAGCGCGTCGCTCTCCCACCTGCTGGGTTGGCTGAGGAGCAGGCGGGCACGCAGGCCGCACGCACGCGCCCTCCGGTCGTCCGACGAGGGCGAGCGGGCCCGGGCCGGCGAGGCACTGGTCGAGTTGGGGCTGGCCCACAACGCCGGCCTCGTGCTCGAGCACGTCGCCCATGAAGGGAGCGACCGGGTCCTGGCCACGATCGCCCGCGCGGTGGCGGACCACCCCCCTCGCCCGGCCCCGGCGCAGCCGGAGACCCAGCTGCGGGCATGGGCGTCAGGGGAGCTGAGCCGCCAGCGGCTGGACAAGAGGGAGAGCCCGGCCGCTCCCGGCGGCGACGAGCTGCCGGAGCGCGACCAGACGCCGGGAATCCCCGCGACCCGCCCGTGAAATTGCTCAATCACCTCCGCCCACCGCCCGATACCACGGGAAGGCCACTGGGCGCGACGAAGGAGGCTGCGGTGTTCACGGAGACCCGGTCCCGCCTCGGCTGGCGCACGGGTGCCGGCCGGCTGGCGATGAGGCACCAGGTCGGAAGGCTCCAGGCGTTCGATCCCGACGAGCGTGCCCGCGCCGGGGTGGAGCTCGTCCGGCTGGGGCTCGCCCGCAGCGCCGACCAGCTCCTCGACCACCTCGCGAACGAGTTCGACCACATCGTGCTGTCGGCCATCGCCGCCGCCGTCAGCGAGGCGCCCCCTGAGCGCAAGGAGTCGAGCCGGGCGCAGGAGCTCCGGGAATGGGCCGACGCCGAGCTCGAGCGCCTTGCGGTCGAGGACGCGTTCATGGGTCCGGACGCCGGCCGCGAATCCTTCGCCGCGTGGCGCGCCGACCGGTCGCCCTCTCCCTCACCGGCCGACGAGTACGACGTCGAACCCGAGCCGGAGCCGGAGCGCGCGAGGGAGCCGGAGCCGGAGCCCGCGCCCTTGGCCGACCCCGAGCCCGACCCGGTCGAGGCGGACGACGACGAGCCGGTGCGTGAGCCCGAGCCCATTCCGGTCGAGCGGTGGCACGAAGTGGTTGCGACCGAGGCGGAGCGCACCCGGGCACCCGTATGGGTCGAGCCCGAGCCCGCCGACGAGTGGGACGACGAGCCTGCGAGCGAGCCGGAGCCGGAGCCTGCGAGCGAGCCGGAGCCGGAGCCCTTGGCCGAGTGGCGCTTCGCGCCCGCGCCCGAGTCGGGCCCGATCTGCGAGTGGCGCTTCGAGCCGGTCGACGTCGAGGCGGAGCCGGCGCCCCCGACCGTGGGCGAGGCACCGGAGGACGAGCCCGAGGCGGTCGCCGTCGCCGCGGCCGAGGACGACGAGGTGGAGCACGGAGCCGTCGAGGCGGAGGACGACGCCCCGCCCCGCTACATCTACTGGCGCCCCCCGACTGACTCCTCACCGGCCGGCAACGGTCACGGCCACGCGAGCACCGACGGCCGTCACGAGCCCGAGGGTGACGCCAGCGCTGACGAACCGGCCGACGAGCACGATGACGACGAGCCCGTCGAGGCCGTGCCGGTCGACGAGCACGACGACGACGAGCCCGTCGAGGCTGCGCTGGTCGAGGCCCCCGACGAGCAGGGACCAGAGGCCGTCGACGCCGACGAGGACGAGCACGAGCACGAGCACGAGGGCGAGGGCGAGGGCGAGACCGCGTACCGCCTCGATGAGTCGGTCACCGAGTACCGCTTCGAGGCGCAGCCTGCGCCCGAGCCCGAACCGACCCCGTTCGACCGGGGCTCCCCGCCCAACCCGCCGCGCACGCTGGCGGAGCGGCTCAAGGCCCGCACCGGCTGAGGCAGGAGGAGAGACGGCGATGACCTACCACGAGTTCCTCGCCTACCTGTTCGATCGCGAATCGACGCGCGAGCTCGCGATCGTCATCGCCGAGGCGGTCAGGCGCCACACCGACTCGGCCGCGTCGGCGACGGCCGCCTGAGCGAGCCCGGTCAGGCGGGCTTCACCCCGCAGAGCAGCGCCAGCTCGCGCCACTTCCAGTGACAGTCGACGTGCGCGAACCCGAGCTCGCGCAGCCACCGCAGCTGGGTCTCCACGTCGACGAGCTTGTTCGAGGGGTCGTCCTCCTCCGGAGTCTTCCCGACCGCGTGGAGGAACGCCCGGTGCAGCTCGGGCGTCGCCGAGTCGACGTGCTCGAGGTTGAGGAACGTCCCTCCCGGTTCGAGCGCCTCGAAGACGTCGCCGTAGAGGGCGCGCTTGCGCTCGTCGACAAGATGGTGGATCGCAAAGCTCGACACGACGAGGTCGAAGCATCCGAGGGACAGCGGAAGCGGGTCGTCGAGATCGTGCTCGACGACCTCGACGTCGTCTTGGTCCGCGAACCGCGTGCGGGCTCGAGCCAGCATCTCGGCCGAGAAGTCGACGCCCACGCCGGCGGTGCCGGGGCAGGCCGCTCGCACCAGCGCCAGCGTGTAGCCGTCGCCGGTGCCGAGGTCGAGCACACGGCGGGGGGCGGGTGGCAGCAGCTCGACCAGCGCCTCGAAACCCTCGACCCGGTGCGGGATGTCGTCGCGCTCGCGCAGGTAGCGCCGGGCCCAGGCAGGCTCGGTCCACAGGTTGACCGGTGCCGCATGGGCGGTCACGGGCCCACCTCGCTCTCTCTGGGCTCGGGGCTCTCGCGCAGGCGCACGACCTTGTTGACCGCGTTGAGGTAGGCCCGGGCCGACGCCTCGACGACATCGGTCGACACGCCCCGGCCCGAGACCTTCATCCCATCGACGTCGAGTTGCACCACCACGTCGCCGAGGGCATCGCCGCCGCCGGTGACCGCAGACACGGTGAAGTCGGTGAGCCGGCCGGTCACGCCGGTGGCCTCGGCGATGGCGGCGATGGCGGCGTCGATCATGCCGTTGCCCGAGGCTTCGGCGTCGCGCTTCTGGTCGTAGTCGCTGAGCACCACCTTGGCGGTGGGAGTCGAGCTCGTACCGCCGTGGAGGTCGAGGCTCACAATGTCGAAGCGGTGCACGTACCCGGCGCCGAGCTCCTCGGCCACGATCGCCTCCAGGTCGGCCTCGGTGATCTGCACCTTGCGGTCGGCGAGCTCCTTGAACCGCGTGAACGCCGAGTTCAGGGCGTCGCCCTGGATGCGGATGCCCATCTTCGCCAGCGAGTCGGAGAAGGCGTGGCGCCCCGAGTGCTTGCCCAGCACGATCTGGGCCGCCTCCTGGCCCACCGTGGTGGCGTCGATGATCTCGTACGTCTCGCGGTCCTCGAGCACGCCGTGTTGATGGATGCCCGCCTCGTGGGCGAAGGCGTTGCGGCCGACGACAGCCTTGTTGTACTGGACCGGGTATCCGGTAAGGCGCGAGACGATCCGCGAGGTCCGGGCCAGCTCCTCGGTGCGAACCCCGGTCTCGACGTGGCCGAAGTAGTCGCTGCGGGTGCCGATGGCCATGACGACCTCCTCGAGAGCGGCGTTGCCGGCCCGCTCCCCCAAGCCGTTGATGGCGCACTCCACCTGCCGCGCTCCGGCCTTCACGCCCGCGAGCGAGTTGGCGACGGCCAGGCCGAGGTCGTTGTGGCAATGCGTGGAGACGACGTAGTCGCCCTTCACGCGGTCGAGCACGTAGGCGATGAGGCCGGCGAACTCCTCGGGCACGCCGTAGCCGACGGTGTCGGGGATGTTGATCGTGGTCGCGCCGTTGTCGACCGCGATCTGGCACACCTCACACATGAAGTCGGGGTCGGAGCGGCTGCCGTCCTCGGGCGAGAACTCGACATCGTCGGTGTAGCCCTTGGCGCGCGCGACGCCGGCGCCGGCCTCGCCCTTCACCTCGTCCTCGGTCATGCGGAGCTTCTTCTTCATGTGGATGGGCGAGGTGGCGATGAACACGTGGAGGCGCGGCCGCTCGGCATGCCGCACGGCGTCCCACGCCCGGTCGATGTCCTGGAAGCCGGTGCGCGACAGGCCGGCGATCGTTGCGCCTCGAACGCTCCGGGCGATCGCCTCGACCGCCTCGAAGTCGCCCTGGCTGGCGATCGGGAAGCCGGCCTCGATGATGTCGACCCCCAGCCGGGCGAGCTGCTCGGCGATCTCGAGCTTCTCGGCCACGTCCAGCGAGATGCCGGGCGACTGCTCGCCGTCCCGCAGCGTCGTGTCGAAGATCCGTACCTGCTCCATCATCCCTCGCTTCGCTCGCTACGCCGCTTCGGATTCGTTTCGGGCTCTTCCTTGCAACCAAAAGCCTCCCCGGCCCGAAGGCACGAGGAGGCGTCCGCGAGCACCGGCGGGTGCCCGCAACTAGATAAGGAGGAGGCTCTGGGTCCGCGCGTTACTCCTGCTCATAGACGATGCTTATGGTCGCAGGACCGAGGAGGGAAGTCAACTCGGTTGCGATCGGAGGTGCGACGTGCGGCGATTCTCGACACGACTGATGAAGCTGGGGGCCCTGGCCGGGATCGGCTACGCGATCTGGCGCTTCTTCGAGCGTCGAAGGGGCGAGTCCGGCATGAGCTGGGAGCAGCAGCCGTTCCCATACCCGCCCAGCCCGCGCCCCACCGAGCCGGCCGGCGACGACACTGCACCGCCCACCCCACCCCCACCGACCGCGCCCCCCCCGGCGTCCGGGGCGTCGTCGGCGAAGCCGGCCGCGCCTGAGGCGAGCGTCAACGGGTGGGCCGAGCCCGCCGGCGGCAGCTGCCCCGTCAGCCACCCGGTGAAAGCCAAGCTGTCCAGCGGGATCTTCCACGTGCCCGGCGGCGCCAACTACGGGCGCACCAATCCCGACCGTTGCTACCGCGACGCGCCCTCGGCCGAGGCCGACGGCCTCCGCCAGTCGGCGCGCTGACCCTCGCCCTGGGCTTTGGCGTCGTAGGCGGGGCGCCACCCGCCGCCCTGCAACGCCAAACACGCCCGGGGGTGCCGTCAGTCGAGCTCGATCGCCTTGGCATCGACGATGCCGGGCTGGGCCCGGAGTTCCTCGGCGACCGCGGCCGGCACCGGGGTCGCCGTGGTGAGCACCATCAGCGCCGCCTCGCCCGACGGGCCCTCGCCGACGCGCATGTCCTTGATGTTGACGCCGGCGTCGCCGAGGATCGTGCCCACCCTGCCGATCATCCCCGGGACGTCCTCGTTGCGTACCACCAGCATGTGGCGGGCGGGAGGCACCTCGATGGCGTGGTCGTCGATGCCGACGATGCGGGGCTCGCCCCGGTGCCCGGCCAGCGTGCCTGCCACGTGCACCTCCCGGTTGCCGACCCGGCCGCGTAGCGTCACCAGGTTCACGTACTCGCGCGCCGTGGTCGACATGCTCTCCCGGAACGTCAGGCCGCGCTCGGTTGCCAGCTGCGGCGCGTTCACGAACGACACCGGCTCATCGACCGCCGAGGCGAGGACACCGCGCAGGATGGCGAGCGTCAGCACGCGGCAGTCGTAATCGGCGATCTCGCCCTCGTAGCTCACGTCGAGCGTCTCGGCGATGCCGTCGGCCAGCGCGGTGAAGAGAACGCCGAGCCGCTCCGCGAGCGGCAGGAACGGGCGCACGGTCTCAGAGGCTTCGCCGGCGGCGACGTTGACGGCGTAGGGCACGAACTCGCCTTGGAGTGCGAGCACCACCTGCTCGGCGATGGTCTGGCCCGCCTTGTCCTGGGCCTCGGCGGTCGACGCCCCGAGGTGGGGCGTAACCACGACCTGGTCCAGCTCGAACAGGGCCGACGCGGTGGTGGGCTCGGCCTCGAACACGTCGAGGGAGGCGCCGGCGATGCGGCCGTCGCGCAGCGCGTCGGCCAGGGCGTCCTCGTCGATGATCCCGCCCCGGGCGGTGTTGACCAACCGGAGGCTCGGCTTCGCCTTGGACAGGAGGTCCCGCCCGATGAGGCCCATGGTCTCGGGCGTCTTCGGCAGGTGAACCGTGAGGAAGTCGGCCGTGGCGACGAGCTCCTCGAGCGTCGGCACGAGCTGCACGCCCAGCTGGCGGGCCCGATCGGCGCTGACGTAGGGGTCGTGAGCGGCGAGGCGCATCCCGAAGGCGAGCGCCCGTTGCGCGACGAGCACGCCGACCCGGCCCAGCCCGACGATCCCGAGGGTCTTGCCGTACAGCTCGATGCCCTTCCAGCGGGACCGGTCCCACGTGCCGCCCCGGAGGTCGGTGTCGGCCTGGGGGATGTTGCGGGCCTGGGCGAGCATGAGCGCGATCGTGTGCTCGGCCGCCGACAGCACGTTCGACTGGGGCGCGTTGACGACCATGACCCCGCGCCGCGTGGCCTCGGCCACGTCGACGTTGTCCAGGCCGATACCGGCCCGCCCCACCACGACGAGGTCGACGCCGGCGTCGAGGACCTCGGCCGTGATCCGGGTGGCGCTGCGGATGATGACCGCCGCCGCGCCCTTCACGGCCTCCGGTAGCTCCCGGGCCGAGAGCCCGAGCCGCTCGTCGACCTCGAGCCCGGCGGCGCGTAGCGCGTCGAGGCCGCTCGTCGCGAGCTGCTCGGTGACGAGGACGCGCGGCGCCACCGGTCGCCTCACCCCAGCAGCTTGGCGATGCGCTGCACGCCCTCGACGAGGTCGTCGTCGCCGAGGGCGAACGACAGCCGGGCGTGGCCGGGCGCCCCGAACGCCTCGCCCGGCACCACCGCGACCTTGGCCTCGTCGAGGATCAGGGCCGCGAGCTCGGCCGACGTGCGCGGGGTGAGGCCGGCCAGGTCGCGACCGAGCACACCCGTGAACGACGGAAAGCAGTAGAAGGCGCCCTGGGGCTCGAGGCAGGTGACCCCGCGGATCGCGTTGAGCATCTCGTGCATGACGCGGCCGCGCCGCTCGAACGCAGCCCGCATCGTGGCGACCGCCTCGAGGTTGCCGCTCACGGCGGCGAGCGCGGCCCGCTGCGACACGTTGGCGACATTCGACGTGCAATGCGACTGCAGGTTGGCGGCGGCCGCGATCACGTCGGGCGGGCCGATCGTCCATCCCACCCGCCAGCCGGTCATGGCATAGGTCTTGGCGACGCCGTTGAGCACCATGCACGTGTCGGCGAGCTCGGGCACGAGCACGGGCATCGACGCGAACCGGTGACTGCCGAAGGTGAGGTGCTCGTAGATCTCGTCGGTGACGACCCACACGCCGCGCTCGAGGGCCCAACGGCCGATCGCCTCGACCTCGGCGGGTGGGTACACCGCGCCGGTGGGGTTGCTCGGTGACACGAACATCAGCGCCTTCGTGCGCGGCGTGGTCGCGGCATCGAGCTGCTCGACGGTTACGCGGAAGCCGCCGCCCTCGTCGGTGGGCAGCACCACCGCCTCACCGCCGGCCAGTGCGACCGCCTCGGGATACGTCGTCCAGTACGGCGCCGGCAGTAGCACCTCGTCGCCCGGGTCGAGCAGCGCCTGGAGCGCGTTGTACACCGCGTGCTTGCCCCCGTTGGTTACGAGCACCTGGGACGGCTCGCACGCGTAGCCCGAGTCGCGCTCGGTCTTGGCCACGATCGCCGCTCGCAGCTCCGGCAGTCCGGCGGTGGGCGTGTAGCGGTGGTTGCGGGGGTCGGAGCAAGCCTCGACGGCGGCGACGACGATGTGGTCGGGCGTGGCGAAGTCGGGTTCGCCCGCACCAAAGCCGATCACGTCCTCGCCCCCTGCTCGCAGCGCCTTTGCTCGGGCGTCGACCGAGAGCGTCGCCGACTCGGCGATGGCGGCGAGGCGCCGCGAGACGCGGCCTCGCTCGGTCACTTCGCGTCCAGCCACGCGGCCATGGTCGCACGCCCGTCCGGGACCGCGGCGCCAATTCCCCCTCACTAGCCTGGGCCGCGTGATCCGGGCTCTAGCAGGCTGCTTGCTGCTCGGCGCGGGCGTCGTGGGGGTCGCCCCGCCGGTGGCGGCGCAGGAGGAGCCGCCGGCACAGCCGCGTGCGTGGATCCTGGTCGACGCCGAATCGGGGGCGGTGCTCGACGCCGGCAACCACCACGAGGCGCTGCCGCCGGCGAGCGCGGTGAAGCTGATGACCGCACTGACCGCGCTCCAGCGGCTGACGACCGCGGACGACGTGACGACCAGCCCTCGCGGCGCCGACGCCCCCTCGCCCCGCCTGGGCATCTCGGAGGGCAGCCAGTGGCAACAGCAGGACCTTGTCCAGGCCATGCTGCTGTCGTCGGCCAACGACGCTGCCTACGCGCTGGCCGAGGGCGCGGCGGGCTCCCTCGAGCAGTTCGCGGTCGAGATGGCCGCGCTGGGCGAGCGCATGGGCCTCGAGGAGAGCACCTTCGCCGACCCCGCCGGGCTCGACGACGAGAGCGCCTTCAACGGCGGCAGCACGATGAGCGCCTACGACCTGGCGGTGGTCGCCCGAAACGTGCTCGCCGACCCCGAGCTGAGCAGGGTCGTGGCGCTGCCCGACTATCGCGTCACCACTCCGGCCGGCGAGGAGACCGGCCTCAGGGACAACGGCAACCTCTTCCTGGCTCGCTACCCGGGCGCCACCGGCATGAAGAGCGGGTTCACGTCGAAGGCGGGGAACACGCTCGTCGCCTCGGCCGCGCGCGACGGGCGCACGATGATCGCGGTCGTGCTGAACGCCGGGGATCCCAGCGGCTTCGCCGCCGGGATCCTCGACGCCGGCTTCGCGTCGCAGTCCGGCGAGAAGGACTCGGGCGAGCGACTGCCCGAGGCGCGCGTGACGACCGCCCAGGGCCGCCTTCAGGCGCTCGCCGCGCTTCCGCGCTCGCTGGGCCGTCCGTCGTTCGATTGCGGCCTGTGTGCGACGGGACCGGGCGCGCCCGTCGCCGCGGCGCCGTCGCGCTCACCCGCCCCGAAGCAACCGGCCACCGAGCCCGACGGCGGCGGCGGCTTCCCCTTCCTCGGGGCGGCCGGCGTGCTGGCGGCAGCGGCGTTCGGGATGGCGGCGATGTTGCGGCACCGGGCGGTGCAGCGCCGGCAGCTGCGGCGGCTGGCCGCGCAGCGCACGATCGCCGAGGCCCGCCGGCGGGGCACCCTCGACGTGATCGAGACGCCCGCGACGGAGTCGACCCACGTGCGGGTCCTCCGCGAGTAGAGGAGCAGCGATGGGCGACGAGCGAGAGGTGCTCTACACGGTCGACGGGCACGTCGCTACCATCACCCTCAACCGGCCGCATCGCCGAAACGCCATCTCGGTGCTCATGCTGCGCCAACTGGTCGACGCCATCGAGCAGGTCGAACGGGACCGCAACGTGCGGGTGGCGCTGCTCACCGGCGCCGGAGAGGGCTTCTGTGCCGGGCTCGACATCAAGGACGCCATGGCGGGCACCGGCATCGGCGGCGGTGGGACGGTCAACGCCGGCGGTGACGTCACCCGTACGCGCCAGATCCCGACCGTCGTGCTGCACGAGATGGACAAGCCGGTGATCGCGGTGCTCAACGGCGCCGCGGCCGGCTACGGCGTCGACCTCGCCCTCGGCTGCGACCTCCGGTTGGCAGCCGAGTCGGCGCGCGTGTTGCCCGCGTTCGCGAAGCGCGCCCTCATCCCCGAGAGCGGCGGCACCTGGTACCTGCCTCGCCTGGTCGGCTGGGCCCGGGCGGCGCAGATCGGGTTCCTCGGCCGTGAGCTGTCGGCGGCCGAGGCCCGCGAGCTCGGCCTGGTCAACGAGGTCGTCGCCGACGACGAGCTCGTGGCCGTCGCCCACGAGTGGGCCGACGAGATCGCCGCCAACGCGCCGCTGGCGGTGCAGGCGATGAAGAAGCTGTTCCGGGCGGGCCTGGGCGAGGACTTTCAGAGCCACACCGACCACGTGCTGCTCCAGCTCGTGCAGCTCATGGGCACGGCCGACTTCATGGAGGGCCTGCAGTCCTTCGTCGAGCGGCGGGCGCCCGACTTCAAGGGCCGCTGAACGTTCAGGCGACGACGGCGTCGGCGGGCTCGCGCTCCCAGCCTCGGAGGTCGGCGAGGCACGGGTCGTTCGAGAACACCTCGATGATGGGCTCGTCGAGGCGCAACCGCTTCTGGATCACCCGCACGTCGTTCTCCTGGTTCCACAGCATGAGCGTGACGGCCACGCCCCCCGCGCCAGCCCGGGCGGTACGACCCGAGCGGTGCAGGTACGCCTTGGCGTCCTCGGGTGGGTCGTAGTGGACGACCACGTCGACGGCGTCGATGTGAAGGCCTCGCGCCGCGACGTCGGTGGCCACCAGGACGGGTAGCTTGCCGGTGGCGAAGTCGGCCAGCGCCTTCTCGCGCGCGACCTGGCGCAGGTCGCCGTGGATGGCTCCGGCCCGCACGCCCTCGCGCCGCAGCTGCGACACCAGGCGGTCGGCGCCGCGCTTTGTGCGCACGAACACCAGCGTCCGGTCGACGCCGCTGGTGATCGCGGCCGCCACCTTGACCTTGTCCATCTGGTGCACGAAGAGGAAGCGGTGCTCCATCTCCTCGACGGTGGCTTCCTGCGAGACGACCTCGTGGTGGACGGGATCTCGCATGTAGCGGTCGACCAGTCGCTTGACCGCGCCGTCGAGCGTGGCCGAGAACAGCATGGTCTGGTGCTCGGACTCGATGCGGTGGAGCAGCTTCTGCACCTGGGGCATGAAGCCCATGTCGGCCATGCGGTCGGCCTCGTCGAGCACGAGCACCTCCACACCCGCGACGGACAGCTCGTTGCGCTCCATGAGGTCGATGAGGCGACCGGGCGTGCCGATCACGACGTCGACGGCCTTGCGCAGCGCCTTGATCTGCGGCTCCATGGCGACGCCGCCGTAGACCGCGGTGACCCGGCGGTCGCGTACCCGCCCCAGCGGCGCGAGGACGTTCTTCACCTGGTTCGCCAGCTCACGCGTGGGCACGAGCACGAGGGCGCGGGGGCGGTGCGGCTCCGCCTTGCCGACCCGCTCGAGCAGCGGGAGGCCGAAGGCCAGGGTCTTTCCCGAGCCGGTCTTGGCCTTGCCGCACAGGTCGCGGCCGGCGAGAGCGTCGGCGATGGCGAGGGCCTGGATCGGGAACGGCTCCTCGATGCCGTCGCGTTCGAGCGCCGCGACGAGATCGGTCGAGACGCCGAGCGTCGCGAAGGTGGTGGTGCTCACTGGTATGGCTCGCTTTCGTCCTGGATGTGGTCGTGCCGCCGCATTGACCGGCGGTGGGTCGATGCTCGATGCGACTCCGGCACGACGGACGAAGGAGCGGTGAGTTCGACCCGCGAGCGGTGGGTGTGCTGCTCGCTGGGGAACAAGGATAGCAGACGGTTACGCGGCGCGGCGGTAGCGGCGCACCGCGATCGGCGCGGCGATGGCGAGGATGGCGGCGCACCAGGCGATCGCCTCGAGCACGGGGCCGGCGGTCGGGCCACCGAGCACGAGGGCGCGGGATGCCTCGACCACCACCGACAGCGGCTGGTTCTCGGCGAATGGCTGGAGCCAGCCCGGCATCGACTCGACGGGCACGAACGCCGACGACGCGAACACGAGCGGGGCCATCACCGGGAACGCCGCCGCCTGGGCGGTCTCGGGCTCCCCCACGACGAGCCCGACGATCGCGAACACCCACGACAGCACGTACCCGAACAGCACGAGCAGTGCGAGCGACGCCAGGAAGAGGCCGGCATTCGTGTGCACGCGGAACCCGACCGCGTAGCCGACCGCGGCCATGAGCGACACGACGAGCACGTTGCGGACGGCGTCGGCGAGGGTGCGGCCGGCGAGCACGGCCGAGCGCGCCATCGGCAGTGAGCGGAACCGCTCGATGAGGCCGGTGTTGAGGTCGCTGGCGAGCCCGATGGCC
This sequence comes from Acidimicrobiia bacterium, assembly GCA_050743365.1. Lineage (GTDB taxonomy): Bacteria > Actinomycetota > Acidimicrobiia > IMCC26256 > JACDBD01 > JBOGFI01. Next base: position 16,250 of record JBOGFI010000115.1, read on the forward strand.
GTGTTCATGGCACCAAAGGCGACGGTCTGAGCGAACACACCCGGCATGAGGTAGTCGACGTAGGGGACACCCGGGACACGGATGGCTCCGCCGAACACGTACCGAAAGAGCAGCACGAACACGACCGGCTGGATCGTCGAGAAGATCAGCAGCTGCGGCACCCGTCGCAACGTGATGAGGTTGCGACGGGCGATCGTGAGCGTGTCGGCGACCGCGGTCAGCGGCTGGGAGCGGGACGCGCCGACGTCGGGGGTGACGACGGTGGTGGCCGCGGTCACGCCGCACCTCGCGTGGTCTCGGCCGGCTCGTGGGGATCGGCGCGGCGGCCGGTGAGCGTGAGGAACACGTCGTCGAGGCTGGGCTCGCGCACCGCGAGGGTCGTGGGGGCCAATCCCTCGGCGTCGAGGACCCGCAGCGCCTCCACGAGCACCCGGGGGCCGTCCGCCACCTGGAGTCGCACGGTCGCGCCGGCATGCTCGGGCTCGCACACCCCCAGGGGGGCGAGCAGGGCCTGAGCGCGCAGGGCACCGGTCTCGGTGGGCAGGCCCACCTCGACCACGGTGCTGCCGAAGCGGGCCTTGAGCTCGGCCGCGGTGCCCTCGGCGATCACCCGCCCGTGGTCGACCACCGCGATGCGGTGCGCGAGCCGGTCGGCCTCCTCGAGGTACTGGGTGGTGAGCAGCACCGTCGTGCCGTCGGTGACGAGCTCGCCGATCATCTCCCACACGTCGGCGCGGCTGTGGGGGTCGAGGCCGGTCGTGGGCTCGTCGAGGAACAAGACCGGCGGGCGGTGCACGAGCGCGGCGGCGAGGTCGAGGCGGCGGCGCATCCCGCCGGAGTACGTGCGCACCGGGCGGTCGGCGGCCTCGGCGAGGTCGAACCGCTCGAGCAGCTCGGCGGCCCGCTCCGCGATGGCAGGGCGGGGAAGGTGCGTGAGCCGCCCGATCATGTGGAGGTTCTCGCGGCCGGTGAGGTTGCCGTCGACGGCCGCGAACTGACCCGCCAGGCCGATACGGGCCCGCACCGCACTGGGGTCGCGCAGCACGTCGATCCCGAGCACGGTGGCCCGCCCGGCGTCGGGCCGGACGGTCGTGGTCAGCACCCGCACGGTCGTCGTCTTGCCGGCGCCGTTGGGGCCGAGGAGCCCGAGGACGGTCCCTGCGGGCACGACGAGGTCGATCCCGTCGAGGGCGACCACGTCGCCGAAGCGCTTGCGGAGCGCCTCCACGGCGATGGCGACGTCGGTCACGCGCGCCACGCTCGCGCGGATCGGACGCGCCGGTCGACATGCGGCCGGGCGAGCTGCTGGCGTCCGGTCATTCGGTTGCGACCGCCTCCAGGACGGCGCGCTTCGCCGCCCGGCGGGCGGGCCGGACCCCGGCCAGCACGCCGGCGATCGCGCCCGCCGCCAGCACGACGAGGAGCTGGGTCGGCGGCGCCGAGAACGTGGGCGAGAGCATGTCGCCGCCTCCCTCCGAGGCGGCCTCGACCAGGGCCCAGCCGAGGAACACGCCGAGGACGAGGCCGCCGGCGGTGCCGAACACGGCGATGATGACCGACTCCCAGCGGACCATCGACCGGAGCTGACGCCGGGTCTGGCCGACCGCCCGCAGCAGGCCGAGCTCGCGGGTGCGTTCGTGCACGGAGAGCGCCAGCGTGTTGGCGATCCCCATGAGCGCGATGAGGATCGCGAGCGCCAGCAGCACGTACACGATGCCGAGCATCATGTTGATGCCCTGCGTCGCCGAGTCGACGTACTCCCCGCGGTCCTGCACGTCGGGCGCGCCGTAGGTCTCGGCGACCCCCTCGACCGCGGCCCTCCCCGCCTCCAGTTCGACGCCGTCGTCCAGCGCGATGAGGACGGTGGTGTCGATGTCCTGCACCGCGTGCGGCGCCCACGCCGCTCGCGTCACGAGGTAGTTGCCGGCGAGCTCGCGGGCCTCGTAGATCACGCCGACGGTGAAGTCGGTCGTGGTGCCGTCGGAGAACGTGACCGGCACGGTGGTGCCGCGCTGCCAGCCCTGGTCGTCGGCCGTGGTCTCGGACACGGCGAGCTGCCGGTCGCCGAGGCGCTCGATCGACCCTTCGGTGACGTCGAGGTCGAGGACGTCGGCGAGCCGAGTGGGGTCGGCGATGCTGATGGTCTCGGTGTCGCGGCCGACCAGCGCCCTTCCAGTCCCGAGGCCGGTGGCGGCACTCACCTCGGGGAGCTCGCCGATGTCGCGGGCGAGCTCGGGGCTGATCCCGCCCCCGCCGAAGCGGCCGGTGGTGATGACCAGATCGCCGGTGAACGAGTTCGACACGCTGTCGTCGATCGATGTCCTCAACGACGCCGCGAAGATCGTGAACAGCGTGACGACCCCGACCCCCACCATGAGCGCGGCCGCCGTCCCCGCCGTGCGCCGCGGGTTGCGCATCGCGTTCTGGCGCGCGAGCGCGCCGGTGATTCCCCGCAGCATCGCCAGCGGCGAGCCGATGATGCCGCTGGCGCGCCGCGCGACCACGGGCCCGAACACGACGACGCCGACGATGGTGAGCAGCGCCCCCAGGCCGGCGCGGGCCAGCACGGATCCGCCGCTGCCGAGCACGGCGGTCAGCACGACGACGACGCCGATCACGGTCAGCGCCATCCCCGCCATCGCCCGTCGCGCCGAGGCGCTCGTGCGGTCGACCGAGACGTCACGGAGGGCGGCCAGCGGCGCCACCCGCGAAGCCCTCACCGCCGGGGCCACGCCCGCCAGGAGCGTGACGACCACGCCGACGACGAGCGAGATGACGACCGCCGAGCCCTTGAACGTGAGACCGCCGGCCGGCAACGCGAACCCGAAGCTGTCGAACACGCCCTTGAGCAGGCCGGCGATGCCGAGCCCACCGAGCAGACCGGCGGCAGAGGCCACGAGGCCGACGAGCAGCGCCTCGAAGACCACCGAGGCGAGGACCTGACCGCGGCCGGCGCCGATCGCCCGCAGCAACGCGGACTCCCGGGTGCGCTGGGCGACGAGGATCGAGAACGTGTTGTAGATGCTGAACGTGGCGACGAGGAGCGCGATCCCGGCGAACACCAGGAGGAACCTCGTGAACAGCTCGAGGAACTGCTCGTTGATGTCGCTCGTGTTCTCCTCGGTGAGGCGCGCCCCCGTGATCGCCTCGACGTCGCCGGGCAGCACAGCCGCGATTCGGCTCACCAGCTCGTCTTGGGACACGCCGGCCTGCGCTTTCACCGAGATGCTCGAGACCTGACCGGCCTGCCCCGTGATGTGCTGCTGCGCGCTCTCGAGGGTGAACGCGGTGAACGTGACCCCGCCGAGGCCGTCGGCCGAACCGAAGGTGGCGATGCCGACGATCTCGACGTCGACCGGTTCCGGGGTCTGCACCGTGGCCGTGTCGCCGACCTGGAAGTCGCCCTCCTCGGCGGCGCCGCGGTTGATCACGACCTCGTCGCCGGCGCGGGGCGCCCGCCCCTCCACCAGCCGATAGGGGTTGAGATCGGGGTCGTCGACCCAGTTGCCGGCCAGCGTCGGCGGCCCGTTCCCGCCCAGGCGGTCGCCGTCCTCGCCGACGAGCTGGCCGAAGCCCTCGATGTACGGCTCGGCGGCGGCGACGCCCTCGACGTCGTTGACGTCGTCGACGAGCGACTCGGCGACCAGGCCGCGCTGGGTGTCGGCCTCGCCCGGGTCGGTGCCGAGCGCGGTGGCCCGGCGCACCACCGCGTCGGTCCCGGCGTTCGCCTCGGCGAACAGATCGTCGAAGTTCGCCCGCAGCGTGTCGCCGAGCACGAGCGTCCCCGACAGGAATGCCACGCCGAGGAACACCGCGAGGAACGTGCCCGCGAGCCTGCGCTTATGGGCGAGGAGCCCCTTGATCGTGATCGTGCGCATCGCTCTCAGCCTCCCAACTGCTTCATCCGGTCGATCACCGTCTCCGCCGTCGGGTCGGCGAGCTCGCCGACGATCCTCCCGTCGCCGAGGAACACCACCCGGTCCGAGTACCCGGCCGCCACCGGGTCGTGGGTGACCATGACGATCGTCTGACCGAGGTCGCGCACCGCCTGCCGCATGAAGCCAAGGATCTCCGCGCTCGACCTCGAGTCGACGTTGCCGGTGGGCTCGTCGGCGAACACGACCGCGGGCCGGCTCGCCAGCGCCCGGGCGACCGCCACCCGCTGCTGCTGGCCGCCCGACAGCTCGCTCGGCCGGTGGGTGAGCCGGTCGCGCAGCCCCACGGTGTCGATCACGGTGTCGAGCCACGCTCGGTCGGGCCTCCGGCCCCCGAGCGCCATCGGCAGCGTGATGTTCTCGAGCGCGTCGAGGGTCGGGACGAGGTTGTAGGCCTGGAACACGAAGCCGATGCGATCGCGGCGCAGCACCGTGAGCGCCTTGTCGGACAACGAGCCCAGCTCGACGTCGCCGAGGAACACCTGGCCCGTCGTGAGCGTGTCCAGGCCGGCGAGGCAGTGCATGAGGGTCGACTTGCCCGATCCCGAGGGGCCCATGACGGCCGTGAACCGGCCGCCGGCCATGTCGACGGTGACGTCGTCGAGAGCCCGGACCACGGCCTCGCCCTCGCCGTAGACCTTGGTGGCGTGCTCGGCGTGGGCGGCAACGGCCGCGGTCGTGGGCGCAGGCGCGGTCGTGGTGATCGCTTGGGTCATCGCGGCACTCCTTCTGATCGATGCCGACGTGGTCAGTGTCGGGGAAAGAGGCCGTGATGTCGTCCGCGTGCGAGCGGCTCTTTCGGCTACGAGCGCATGCGCAGCCACTCAGGCGCGTACGCCGCGCGTCGTAGGCGCCGCCCTATCGAGACCGGGGGGTCACCAGTCCCGACTCGTAGGCCAGCACCACGAGCTGGGCGCGGTCGCGAGCGTTGAGCTTCACCATCGCCCGGCTGACGTGGGTGCGGGCGGTGGCCGGGCTCACCACCAGCTCCTCGGCGATCTCCTCATTGCTCAGGCCCGCCGCTACGAGGGCCATCACCTCGCGCTCCCGGTCGGTGAGCACCGACAACGACGACGGCGACGCCGCTCGTCGCTCGGGGCGGGCGACGAACTCGGCGACCAGGCGGCGGGTGACGCCCGGCGACAGCAGGGCTTCGCCGCCGGCCACGACCCGCACCGCCCGCACGAGCTCCACCGGCTCGGTGTCCTTGACGAGGAAGCCGCTCGCCCCGGCCCGCAGCGCCTCGAACACGTACTCGTCGATCTCGAACGTGGTGAGGATGAGCACCCGAACCCCCGCGAGGTCCTCGTCGTCGACGATCCGCCGGGTGGCCTCGAGGCCGTCGAGCACCGGCATGCGGATGTCCATCAGCACCACGTCCGGGTGAGCGGCCCGCACCACCTCGAGCGCGTCGGCGCCGTCGCCGGACTCGCCGACCACGTCGATGTCGTCCTCGGCTTCGAGCAGCACCCGGAACCCGGCTCGTACCAGGACCTGGTCGTCGGCCAGCGCGACCCGGATCATCCCGCGGCCGCGTCGTCCGGCAGTCGGGCCCACACCCGGAACCCGCCCCCCGGTCGTGGCCCCACATCGACCCGGCCGCCGACGGCCGCGGCCCGCTCCCGGATGCCGACGATGCCGTGGCCGACGTGGTAGGCGTGCCATGCGCCGTTGGGGCCCCGCCCGTCGTCGACGACCTCGATCTCCACCGAGGCCGGGCCGTAGGCGACCGACACCGTCGCCGTGGCCGGGCCCGCGTGGCGCACCACGTTGGTGAGCGACTCCTGGACGATCCGGTAGGCCGCCAGGTCGACGGCCGGCGGCAGCGGGCGGGCATCGCCGCGCACGCTGACGTCGACGGGGAGCCCGCCTCGCACGGCGGTGTCGACCAGCGTGTCGAGCTGGGCGAGGCTCGGCGCCGGGCCGCGGGGCGCCGCCTCCTCTCCTTCCCCTTGGCGGAGGAGGCCGAGTGTGGCCCGCAGCTCCCCCAACGCCGTCTTGCTGGTCTGCTTGATCGCCAGCAGCGCCTCCCGTGCCTGCTCGGGGTGCCGGTCGATCACGTGCGCGGCCGCCCCGGACTGCACGTTGATGCTGGCGATGCTGTGGGCCACCACGTCGTGGAGGTCCCGGGCGATCCGCAGCCGCTCCTCGACGACCCGGCGGCGGGCCTCCTCCTCCCGGGTCTCCTCGAGGTACCGGGCCCGCTCCTCGAGGCCGGCCAGGTAGGCCCGGCGGCTGCGGACGGCCTCGCCCAGGAACACGGCGACCGCCGCCCAGCTCGCGAACAGGAGGTGCATCGCACCCAGCTCCGAGCCGGTCCCGCCCAGCCGGCCGGGCACGAAGATCGCCACCGTGGCCGCGACGGCGAGCGGCACCGAGCGGCGGCGCTCGCTGGTGGTCGCCACCGTGTAGATCGCGACCCAGGAGGTCACGAACACGGGCCCTCCCGGGTAGTCGCGCACGCTGTAGACGACGAGCGCCAGGGTGACCGCCGCGACGACCGCCACCGGCCATCGCCGCCGCCAGGCCAGCGCGCCCCCGGCGACCACGATGGCCGCGTACCCGAGCACGTCGAGACCCCGACCGTCGTGTTGGTCGGACGCGATCTTCGCCGTGACCGCGAGGATCCCACCCGTGAGGGCCAGCGCCACCAAGGCGTCGAGCGCGTACGACCGGCGCGAGGAGGAGAACACGTCCACGCCGCCAACGGTACGACCTCGGGACCCTGCTGACATCCGACCGCAGGCGTAGCTCGCGCCTACGCCAACGGACGTAGATGGTCGGCTCACCGGGCACGGTGGCGCCGGCGTCGCCGCCGTGCTCCTCGCTCCTCAGCCGAGCCGGCGAATGCGAGGCGGCCGCTCGTGAGCGGGGGACGCCACCGTGGCGCCGACCCCCACCGCCACCGCGCCGTGGACGGAGACCATCACGGGGTTGAGCCACAACTCGGCCAGCTCCACCACCTCGTCGGCCAGGGCGCCGACGCGCAGGAGGAGTTCCTCGAGGCCCTCCACGTCGACCGCCGGCTCCCCCGCCTGGTCGAAGAGGAGGGCAGCCACCGGGACCGCGCGCACCAGCTCGTCCACGTCGACGTCGGTGACGGGCAGGACCAGGGCGCCCACCTCACCGGCCGCGGCCATCGCCCCGCCCAACCCGAGCGTCAGCACCGGCCCGAAGGTCGGGTCCTGGCGCACCGACACCATGGTGTCCACACCGGACACGACCATGGGCTGCACAATCGCCCGCCGCATGGCGTCACCGAGCAGCCGCGCCATACGCCCGTAGGCGGCGGCCACGTCGGCCGGGCTCTGGAGATCGAGGGCCAGGCCCGCCGCCTCGACCTTCCCCAGCCGCTCGAGCTGCCCCGCCTTCAGGGCCACGGGCACCCCGAGCTCGGCGGCCACGGCGGCGGCCTCCTCGGCCGACCCGACCTCGGTCGAGGGCGCTGCGGTGATGCCGTAGGCATCGAGCAGGGCCAGCGTGCTCGGCAGGTCGAGCCGGGCCCCCGCCGGCTCCCGCTCGAGCGCCTGGGCGACGGTCCGCCCGGCCGTCTCCCGGTCGACCCCCTCGAGGACCGGCACCACGCCCGTCGGGCGTCGTCGCCAGTCGGCGTAGGCCGCCACTCGCCCCAGGGCGGCGGCCGCCGCTTCGGGGAACTCGAACGTCGTCACCGGGAGAGGGGCGGATACGACGCCATCGTCGTCGTCGTCGTCACTGCCGAGGAAGGTGGCGAGGACGGGCTTGTCCGCTTCGCCGGCGGCCGTCTGGACGGCCGCCGCCACGTCGGGGGCGTGCTCGGGCAGGGCTGGCAGGAACAGCACGAGGGCGGCGTCGACGCCGGCGTCGCCGAGGACGGCGCGCAGCGCCAGCTCGTACTCGGCGGGGCCGGCCTCGTAGGTGAGGTCGAGCGGGTTGCCCACCGCCGCCGACCCGAGCGCCGACTCCAGCGCCGCCACCGTCGCCGGCCCCAGCCCGGCCAGGGTGAGCCCGGCACCGACGCAGGCGTCGGCCGCCAGCAGCGTGGCCCCCGCGCTGCCGACCACGGCCACCCGCCGCCCCGCGGGCAGCGGCTGGTCGACCAACACCCGGGCCACGTCGAGGAGCTGCTCGAGCGCGTCGACCCGCAGCACCCCGCACTGCTGGAACAGGGCGTCGACCGCCAGCTCGCCGCCGGCGCCACCACCGTCGTCCCGTCCCCGCTTCACCGCCACGATCGGCTTCGTACGCGACACCCGGCGGGCCAGGCGGCTGAACCTCCTCGGGTTGCCGAACGACTCGAGGTAGAGGAGCACGACATCGGTGTTCTCGTCGCCTTCCCAGAACTGGAGAAGGTCGTTGCCGCTGACGTCGGCCTTGTTGCCGACGGCCACGAACGTCGAGAAGCCCAGTCCCAGGCGACGGGCCCGGCGGAGGATGGCGATGCCGAGCGGCCCCGACTGCGACGAGAACGCCACCCGGCCGGCAAGGGGGGCGACGGGTGCGAAGGTGGCGTGCATGCGCACGTCCGGCGCGGTGTTGAGCACGCCCATGCAGTTCGGCCCGACCAGCCGCATGCCGTGCCCGCGGGCCTGCTCGACCAGCGCCCGCTCGGCCGCGGCCCCGGCGGGGCCACGCTCGGCGAAGCCGGCGGAGATGACGATGAGGCCGTCCACCTTCTTGGCGGCGCAGTCGGCCACCA
>JBOGFI010000116.1:0-6397 GCA_050743365.1 Acidimicrobiia bacterium
GCAAGAGCGACCGCCGCGTACGAGCCGACGTCCGGGCTTTCGCGGGGCGCTTCACCGGCGCGTGGCGCTGGTCGACCAAGCCGACGAGCGACGAGTGCCGCTCGTTCCAGTTACGGCTCCTCGAGGCCGGCGGACTCGAGGAGGGCGACGAGCACGTCCATACCCGGGGAGCGGGCTGCCCGTTCCTTGCGCTCTTCCGCCCCCGAGTACGCGAGTTCTCCACAGGAGCCGGCGCGAGCCGGTGACGGCGGCAGCGCCCGCCTGGCCGACACGCGCCAGTCTGGTCGCTGTCTGGGTAGTAGCGGCAGTCGGCTTGGGAGCGCTCCTCGCGGTGGCGCAGACAACCGAGAGCGGGCTCGACGACCACGATCCCGCCTACCAGCGTCCCGGCTTCCTCGACCTCGGCGAGCTGCCCGAGCCCGCACCGCAAGTGACCGGGGACATCCCGGCGCCAGGCCGGCGCGCGCTCGTGTTCTTCGACCGTCCCAGTCGGGTGGAACGGCTCTGCGACGCCCTCGCCGGCAACGACCTGCTCGACCGCGCCGACGTCGCCATCGTCGTCGCCGGGCACGCGCCGAGGTGTGGGGCCGACCTCTCGCTCGTGTCCGATCCCCGAGGACGGCTGGCGCAAGAGTTCGGGCTGCACGAGCCCCGCGACGACGGGCCCTCCGTCGGGTACGCGGTGGTCGACTCTGGGGGCGAGATTCGCTACCGCACCCTCGACCCCGCCGCCGCCGGCCAGCTCGACGAGGTCTCGACGATCCTGACGGCGACACCGTGACCACCCGCAGCGTGACGACGGGGATGCGCGAAGCACGCACACTACGTGTGTGCCTGTGGTGCGTCGCCGCCGTGGTTGTCGAGGTCGGTCTCTACCTCTCCTATCGGGGCCACGACGCCCGGTTCCACTGGTTCACACACTTCTTCATCGGCGCGTCGGCGGCACTGATCGTCATGAGCGCGGTCGCGCTCCGGACCCACCGGCCGGTTCCCCTGCCGCTCGTGTGGATCCTCCTCGGCCACCTCTTCGCGATGTTCCCCGACTTCCTGTTCACCGCCGGGACCGCCCACTACCGATGGATGGACGTGTTCCTGGGCCACCTCAGCAGCCACTTCGTCGTGGGCCGGAATCTCACGTGGTACCTCGTGTTCCTCGCGTGCCTGGGCCTCTACCTCGGAGTCGTCGACCGCCTCCGCCCACCCGACTCGCGATGAGCGCACGCGCGGTACGGCCCCTGTTCGTCCGCGAGTGGGGTGAGGGCCCACCAGTCGTCTTCCTCCACGGGCTCGGCGCGTCCTCGCGCTATTGGGAGCAACTCGCGGCTGCGAGCTCGGGCTACCGGGGCATCGCGCCGGATCTGCTCGGGTTCGGACACTCCCCCAAACCCGCCGACGCGGCCTATGACGTGAGGACACACGTCGACGCCGTAGCGCCACTCGCCCCTCGAGCCAGTCTCGTCGTCGGCCACTCGGCCGGCGCGATCCTCGCGGCGGCGCTGGCGGCGACGCATCCGGCGCTTGTGCGCGGGCTCGTCCTCCTCGGTCTGCCCGCCTTCCCCGACGAGCCCACCGCCCGCCGCGAGGTCGGCCGGCTCGGGCTACTCGCCCGTCTCACCGTGCAGGGCCGGCCGTTGGCGCGGCTCCTCTGCGTAGCGATGTGCCGGCTGCGCCCGCTGGCCATCACCCTCGCTCCGCTCATCATCCGCGACCTGCCACGCGCTATCGCGTCAGACGGCGCTCGCCACACCTGGCCGTCCTTCCACGGCACGCTCGAGCGCGTGGTGGTCGAGCACCGCGTGCTCCCAGACCTGCTGGCCATCCGCGGCAGGATCACCCTCATGCACGGTGCAGACGATCGCGAAGCTCCTCTGGGCTACGCGCGCGCTCTGGTCGACGCAGCCGAGGCACGGGAATGCGAGATCGAGCTCGACGTGGTCGCCGGCGACCACCATCTCGCCCTGCGGCGACCCGAGCTGGTCGCCACGACGCTCGCCCGGGCGTTCGCTGAGTAGACCCTGCCCGTGAGCCTGCGTCGGGTGCTCGGCCGGCCCGCGTTCCGGCGCGTGTTCCTTGCGCACTCGATCTCTCGCGCCGGCGATGCGTTCAACGCGGTGGCGCTCGTCGTGCTCGTGTTCAGGATCACCGACTCTGCTGTCGGTGTGGCGGGCACGGTGGCCTTCGAGATCGCGCCCGTACTGCTGTTGGGCCCTTCCGCCGGACTCCTGGCCGATCGCTACCCGCGCCGAACCGTCATGCTCCTGGCCGATCTACTCCGCGCTGCCCTCGCGGCGGTGCTCGCGCTCTCCCACACGTCGGTCGCGCTGACGTATGCCGTGGCTTTCGGGCTCTCGACCGGTGCGGTCATCTTCAATCCCGCGACGTCGGCGCTCCTGCCGGAGACCGTGGACGACGACGACCTTGTGACGGCCAACTCGGCGCTCTGGACGGTCGCGGTCCTCGCCCAGATCGCCTTTGCCCCGCTGGCCGGGCTGCTGATCAGCCTGGTCGGCGTTGGAAGCGCCTTTGGGCTCAACGCCCTGTCGTTTCTGGCATCGGCCGCGCTGCTCCGCCGGCTGGAGGTGGGCCGACTGCCGGCGGCCCGCGAGACACCCCGCCGGCGGGCGCTGTCCCAGGGTCTCGCTGCCGTACGAGGCAGTCCGCTCTTGCGGCGGCTGGCCATGGTGCAGGTCCTGGCCGCGCTGTCGGCCGGTGCTACCGGCGGTCTCCTCGTCGTCCTCGCCGCCGAACGGTTTCGCGTCGGCCCATCCGGGTTCGGGCTGCTGCTTGGCGCCATCGGGATCGGCGCCGTCCTCGGACCGGTCGTCCTCGGGCGCTTCATTCGGGCCGGCGAACGCCGCTACTTGTTCGCCCCGCTCGTCGTCCGCGGTGGCGTGGACCTGACCCTGGCCCAGACCACCAGCCCCGTGCTCGGCGGTACCGCGCTCACCGCCTACGGCATCGCCACGTCCACCGGCATGATCGCCTTCCAGTCCACCGTTCAAGCCGAGGTCCCGAGCGAGCGTCGGGGACGGGCCTTCGCGTTCTTCGATGTGCTCTGGAACGGGTCGCGTCTGGCCTCCCTGGGGCTCGGCGGGCTCCTCGCCGACGCCGCAGGAGTCCGCACCGTCTACATCGCAGGAGGCGCGCTGCTCCTCGTTGCCGCGGTGATCGGTTTCTCGGGTGTCCCCGCCGATCGGGACCGGTGCTGAGGGACCCTGGCTTGGTGGCCGCCCACGAATTCACGGTGAGTGGCGCGCGGTAGGCCGCGCGGTAGGCGGGGACCCACGCTGGGTGGCGCGCGGTAGGCGGCGAGGGGGCCGCGCGGTAGGCACTCCCACTTTGGGAGCACCGGCGCCGAGGACCGGCTGGAGAAAAATCTCCGCGCGGTAGGCGGGAGGTAGGCCGCGCGGTAGGCGGCGCGGTAGGCAGGCTCCTCAGACTCCGGTCGATGGCGTCCGATGCGGACCGCGAAGGGCCCCGGGCACCGGGCACCCACGCACACGGGAGTGATCCCGGGAGCGATTCGGGAGTGATCGGGGATGACTCCCGGCAAAAAACCGGTGGCGGGAGTGATCCCGGGAGCGATCGCGGGAGCGGTCGCGGGAGTGATCCCCGGAAACTGCGGTCCATGGCCACGAGCGGCGCGGCGCGCCTGGACGAGTGCCCAGACTTCCTCACCGTCGAGGAAGTACGAGCGATACTGCGGATCAGCCGCGGCAACGCCTATGAGCTGATCCGGCGCTGGACTGAGACGGGAGGCCGGGACGGGCTCGAGCACCGCCGGTTCGGCCGCGTCATCCGAATACCCAAGACGGTCGTCGAGCGACTCACTGCACCGAGCGACCCCGTCCCGGCGCCGCTCGACCTCCGGGAAGCGCCGACAGCACGTCGGCGCCGTGTTGGACGGCAGCGGTTGGGGCGGGCCGGGTGAGCATCCGTGTCGTCCGCGACGACGAGGTGACGGAACCGAGCAGGAATGACCGAGGCGCCGACCCCTCCATCCCCCGAGCACCAGCCACGACCGCATCCCACACTGACTCCGCGCCCGCAAGACAGCAGGCATCGCCCGCGCCACGCCTCCCGACTGACCGATACCAAGACCGCACCTTTCCAGAACACGAACTTGCATCACGGATGCGGGAGCCACGCGGGAGTGGTCGGCCGTGTTGAGCATCGGGGTGCTAGGCGAGGGTAGAGGCGAGTACTACCTCGCGTCGGTCGGTCATGGCATCGAGGACTACTACACCGGCCTCGGTGAGGCACCGGGACGGTGGATCGGCTCGGCCTCGACGTCACTGGGGCTCGCTGGCCAGGTGGAGGACGACGCCTTCCGGGCGGTGCTCGACGGCCGGGACCCTCATAACGGTGAACGGCTCGGACGAGCCCGCAATCGGCGAGTGCCGGGCTACGACCTGACGTTCCGGGCACCCAAATCGGTTTCGCTGCTGTTCGGGCTCGGCGATCCGGAGATCCGCCACGGGGTCGTCGAAGCGCACGAGGCCGCGGTCGCAGCCGCACTGGAATACATGGAACGCGAAGCCGCGGTCAGCCGGCGCGGCCACAACGGGATCCGGAGGGTCACGACGACCGGGTTCATCGCCGCGGCGTTCCGGCACCGTTCGAGCCGGGCCGGCGACCCTCACTTGCACAGCCACGTCGTGGCGGCGAACCTCTGCCGAGGCAGTGACGGCGTGTGGGCGACCCTCGATGGCCGCCAGCTGTTCATCCAAGCCAAGACCGGCGGGTACCTCTACGAGGCAGCCCTACGCCACGAGCTCACCCGCGTGCTCGGTGCGCGCTGGGGACCGGTACGCAACGGCATCGCCGATGTAGCTGGCATCCCCGAGCACGTCCTCAAAGCGTTCTCGCAGCGGCGAGCCGAGATCGAGGCCCACATGACCGCACGTGGCACGTCGTCGCCGCGAGCCGCGCAAGTTGCGACCCTGGCGACGCGCCGGCCCAAGGACGAGCACGTCGACGGCGCCATGCTCACCGCCGACTGGCGGCTCCGCGCCGCGGTTCTGGGCTTCGATCCCCGGAGCCTGGGCACCCTGCTGCACCAAGACCGCATCGTCCCTCTCAGCCCGAGGAATCGGGCGACCATCTTCGCCGTGTTGTCGGGCCCCGACGGGCTCACCGCTCAAGCCAGCAGCTTCGATCGGCGCGACGTGCTGCGCGCACTCTGCGACCGGCTCCCCCGCGGCGCCACAGTCGCCGACGTCGAGCGTCTGGCCGACGAGTACCTGAGCCGCCCGGAAGTTGTGGCTCTCGACGGGCAAGCGACGCGCCTGCTCACGACCGATGTCATCCGTCTCCGGAACGGACGGGTCGTTCCCGGCGCAAACGAAGCCGGGCGCTACTCGACCCGCGAGCTGATGGCACTTGAGAGCGCACTCGTCGATCACGCCGTCGGGCGAGCTTCCGAGCAGACGAACACCGTGCAACCGTTCGCGGTCGAGGAGGTCCTGGAGCAGCACCGGTATCTCTCGGACGAGCAGCGCACGATCGTCCGTCGGCTCACCACCCTCGGCCACGGAGTCGACGTCGTCGTCGCGCCCGCAGGCGCGGGCAAGACCCGCGCGCTCGATGCCGCCGCCGACGCTTGGCACGGCGCGGGCTATCACGTCGTCGGCGCTGCGCTGGCGGCCCGCGCCGCCCAAGAACTCGAGCACGCCGCCGGGATCCCCAGCCGCACGATCACCGGGCTCATCGCAGCCTTCCAACGGCCCGATCATCATCCGCTCGGCTCGGCCACGGTTCTCGTCGTCGACGAGGCTGGCATGGTCGGCACCCGAACCCTGGCCCGCATCCTCGTCGAAGCCCGCCACCACGACAGCAAGGTCGTGCTCGTCGGCGACCCCCACCAGCTGCCCGAGATCGACGCCGGCGGAGCCCTCGCCGCCCTCGCCCAGCGACTCGACGCCATCGGCCTCAGCGAGAACCACCGCCAGACCCACGAGTGGGAGAAGCACGCACTGGCGCAGTGGCGCGACGGCGCCATCGACACCGCCATGCGCCTCTACCAAACCCACGGACGTCTCGTGGTCGCGCCCGAGGGCGTCGACGCCCGGGACCTTATGGTCGCCGACTGGCACGCCAGCGAGACCTCGGGCTCCAGCGCGGTCATGCTCGCGGCGCGCCAGCGCGACGTCGACGAACTCAACGGTCGCGCCCGGGCCCTACAAGCAGCATCGGGCGTCTTGACCGGCCCCACGTTGCTCGTGGGCGGCCGCGCCTACCAGGCCGGCGACCGGGTCATGACCCTCAAGAACGAGTACCGCCTCGGCGTCCGCAACGGGACGCGTGGCACCGTGCTCGCCGTCGACGGGTCCCAGCGCGCCCTGATCGTAGCGACCACGACCGGCGCAACCATCACGCTGCCAGCGCGGTACATCGA
>JBOGFI010000117.1:0-27965 GCA_050743365.1 Acidimicrobiia bacterium
GCGCGGTCGCCCACCCGCACGGCGACGGCACCGGCCTCGGCGGGCAGCCGCGCGAGCACGCTGCCGGCGGTGAGCGCGCGGAGAGCGGCCACGAATCGGAGGGTACCGCGGGGACTGGAAACGGGCCCCTGAGTAGAATTGCGCCCTTGTGAGTCCACCCCGATCGATCTGGCGCGGCTGGGTCCGGATCTACGCGATCGCGCTCGTCATCGCCCTCACGGTGACCGTGGGCGGCCTCGTCGGGGTCAACGTCGTCATCGACCGCAAGATCAACAGCATCGAGCGGGTCGAGAACCTCGATCTCGACGAGAACACCGATCCCGGCGAGCCGGCCAACTTCCTGCTCATCGGCTCCGACACCCGCGCCTTCGTGGAGAACGAGGTGCAGGAGGAGACGTTCGGCGACGAGGCGTCGACCGGCGGCCCGCGCTCCGACACCCTGATGATCGTGCACGTCGACCCGGACGCCAGGACGGGTCTGCTGGTGTCGTTCCCCCGTGACCTCCTCGTCGAGATCCCCGGCGTCGGCACGTCGAAGATCAACGCCGCCTTCAACCAAGGGCCCCAGAAGGTGGTCGACACCATCGAGAGCAACTTCGACGTTCCCGTTCACCACTACCTCGAGATCGACTTCGCCAGCTTCGAGGGGATCGTGAACGCGGTCGGCGGGGTGCCCGTCTTCTTCCCCGCGCCCGGACGCGACAAGGTCACCGGCTTCGAGATCGGCGACTACTTCGGCTGGCTGCCCGGTTGCCACGAGCTCAACGGCACCACCGCGCTCGCCTACGTCCGAGCCCGCAGCTACGAGCAGCTCGTCGACGGCGAGTGGGAGCAGGACCCGACGGCCGACATCGGGCGCATCGAGCGCCAGCAGGCGTTCATGCGCCGGCTGGCCACCGAGGCGGTGAGGAAGTCGCTCGCCAACCCGCTGGCCGCCAACCGCATCGCCGACAAGAGCCTCGCCGAGCTCAAGGCCGACGAGGGCCTCAGCCGCGGCGACGTCAACAAGCTCATCCAGGCGTTCCGGCGGGTCGACCCCAACGACCCCAACAGCATCGAGATGGTGACGGTGCCGTTCGAGGTCAGCGGGGCCGACCTCGAGCTCGACGAGGAGCTGGCGGCGCCGCTGCTCGCTCGTCTGCGCGAGCTCGCGCCGTCGCCCGCGCCCGCGGAGGGCCCCTCGCCGGCCACGATCCGGGTGCGGGTCTTCAACGGCTCCGGGGTGAACGGCGCCGCCGCCCAAACCTCGGCGGCGCTCCAGGACCAGGGCTTCCAGAGCGGCGGCACCGGTAACAACCCGGACGGCAACGTCGGGGAGACCCAGGTCCGCTACCGGCGCGGGTCCGAGGACAAGGCCGAGGTCGTGAAGGGCTACCTGGGAGGCGTGGGCGAGCTCGTCGCCGACGACTCGATCGTCGAAGCCGACGTGCTGCTCGTCATCGGGAGGGACTTCGACGGCGTGACGGCTCCGGCCGGTGGCGCGCCCGCGGGACCGGCGACGACGGCCGCACCCGCGGCGAGCGCATCGCCGCCTGCATCCGCGCCCGCCGACGGGAAGCGGGCCGCCGGCGACGAGACCGGACAGCCGGCGACGGCCTGCTGAGCGCCGGCCAACACAGCTAGTGCCTCCCCTAGGATTCGGCGTCGTGAGCTCGGTCGCGGTCGTCGGTGCGGGTTACGTGGGGCTGACCACTGCCGCCTGCCTCGCCCATCTCGGGCACGACGTCACCTGCGCCGACGTCGACGCCGAGAAGGTGCGACAGCTGGCCAAGGGCGAGGTGCCGATCCTCGAGGAGGGCCTGCCGGCGCTGGTGGCCGAGGGCCTCGCCGCCCGCCGGCTCACGTTCGTGGCCGGTGGCGCAACCGCCGCCGCCGCAGCCGAGTTCGTCTTCCTGTGTGTGCCCACCCCGCAGGGCGCCGACGGCGCCGCCGACCTCTCCTTCGTCGAGGACGTCGTGCGGGAGATCGCGCCGGTGTTGCGGCCCGGCACGGTGGTCGTCAACAAGTCGACGATGCCGGTGGGCTCGACCCGGCTCGTCGAGCGGATCCTGGGCGAGTCGGGCGCCTCGGCCGACCGCTTCGGCGTGGCCTCCAACCCGGAGTTCCTCCGCGAGGGCACTGCCGTGCGCGACTTCCTGCACCCGAACCGCGTGGTCATCGGTTGCGAGGACGCCGCCGTCGCCGTGCGCGTGTCCGAGCTGTACGGGGGGGTGCAAGCCCCGATCCTGGTGACCGACCCGGCGTCGGCGGAGATGATCAAGTACGCGTCGAACGCCTTCCTCGCCACCAAGATCTCGTTCATCAACGCCGTTGCCAACCTCTGCGAGGCCGTAAACGCCGACGTGCGCGAGGTCGCGCTCGGTATGGGCTACGACGCCCGGATCGGCTTCGAGTTCCTGCACCCCGGGCCGGGATACGGCGGCTCGTGCTTCCCCAAGGACACCGCCGCATTGCTCCACACCGCCGAGACCGCCGGGTACGACTTCAGCCTGCTCCGCGGGGTGGTCGACGTGAACCGCCGCCAGCACGAGCGCATCGTCGCCAAGATCGGTGCTGCCGCCGGCGGATCGCTCGAGAGCGCGCCGGTCGCGCTGTGGGGGCTCACGTTCAAGGCGAACACCGACGACCTCCGTGACTCGCCGGCATTGGCGGTCGCGGCGCGCCTGCTCGAGGAGGGTGCCCGGCTGCGCGCGTACGACCCGGTCGCGGGCGAGGAGGCCGGCGCCATCCTGCCCGCGCTCGAGGTGGTGGCCGACGCCTACGAGGCCTGCGCCGGTGCCCGCGTGCTCGCCGTGCTGACGGAGTGGGACGAGTTTCGCTGGCTCGACTTCGAACGGGTGGCGGCGACCATGCACACGCCGGCGGTGGTCGACGCCCGCAACCTGCTCGACCCGGCGGCCATGCGACGGCGCGGGTTCGCCTACCAGGGCGTCGGGCGCTGATGCCGCGCGCGGTCGTGACCGGCGGAGCCGGGTTCCTCGGCTCGCACCTCTGCGAGGAGCTGCACCGGCGCGGGTGGGAGGTCGTAGCCGTCGACAGCCTGCTCACGGGTCGACTCGACAACCTCGAGGATCTCGCCGGGCAGCCCGGCTTCGAGCTGGTGGAGCAGGACGTGACCAGGTTCTTGGAGGTCGAGGGGACCGTCGACGCGGTGCTGCACTTCGCCAGCCCGGCCAGCCCCAAGGACTACCTCGAGTACCCGATCAAGACGCTCAAGGTCGGCTCGCTCGGCACCCACAACACGCTCGGTCTCGCCAAGGCCACCGGGGCCCGCTACCTGCTCGCGTCGACCAGCGAGGTGTACGGCGACCCCCAGGTGCATCCTCAGCCCGAGGGCTACTGGGGTCACGTCAACCCCGTGGGGCCCCGAGGCGTGTACGACGAGGCGAAGCGCTTCGCCGAGGCGATGGCCATGGCCTACCACCACACCCACGGCCTCGACGTGAAGATCGCGCGGGTGTTCAACACCTTCGGCCCCCGCCTCCGGCCGGGCGACGGGCGGGTCGTCTCCAACTTCCTCGTCCAGGCAATGGACGGGAAGCCACTGACCGTCTACGGCGACGGCGCGCAGACCCGCTCCTTCTGCTACGTGGCCGACGAGGTCCGCGGCATCCTCGCCCTCCTCGACTCGCAGTGGGTCGGCCCCGTGAACATCGGCAACCCCGACGAGTTCACCGTGCTCGAGCTCGCTGAGGTCGTCCTGGAGGTCACCGGCTCCGACTCCGAGATCACGTACGAGCCGCTACCCGTCGACGACCCCGCGCGGCGACGGCCCGACATCAGCCTCGCCCGCCGGCTGCTCGGCTGGCGTCCCGAGGTCGACCTCCGCGAAGGTCTCGCCCGCACCTACGACTGGTACCGGAGGGAACGTGACCGGGGCCGGGCCTGAGGGAGCCGGGCCGGCGCCGCGCTACCGGAAGCTCTCGGTCATCGTCCCGGTCTTCAACGAGCGCAACACCGTCGTCGAGGCCGTACGGCGTATGCGCGCCGTCGAGCTGCCGGTCGAACGCGAGATCGTGCTCGTCGACGACGGCAGCGACGACGGCACACGCGCCGTCCTCCCACAGCTCGGCGACAGCACGGTCCGCGTGGTCACGCACCCGCACAACCGGGGCAAGGGCGCGGCCGTCCGCACCGGCCTCGCCAACGTGACCGGCGACCTCGTGATCGTGCAGGACGCCGACCTCGAGTACGACCCCGAGGACTGGCCCAGGCTGCTCGCGCCGATGCTCAAGGGGAAGGCACAGGTCGTCTACGGGTCTCGCTTCACCGGCGAGCGCCGCAACATGTTCTTCCTCCACTGGCTCGGGAACCGGTTCCTGTCGCTGGTCACCAACGTCCTGTACAACACGACGCTGTCCGACATGGAGACGTGCTACAAGCTGTTCGACCGGCGCATACTCGACGGCATCAAGCTGCGCTCCGAGCGCTTCGAGTTCGAGCCCGAGATCACCGCCAAGATCCTCAAGCAGCGCGTCCGCATCTACGAGGTCCCGATCTCCTACGCGGGTCGCGAGCCCGAAGAGGGCAAGAAGATCACCTGGCACGACGGCTTCTCCGCTCTCTGGACCCTGCTGAAGTACCGCGTCGTCGACTGAAGAGGCGCGGAGTCGTTGCGATGAGGGTGGGCACGAACGGCGAGCCCCTGAGCACGAGCTGGTCGGCGGTGGTGGTGAACTACGAGGCCGGGGCCCGGCTCGTCGGCTGCGTCCGCTCGCTGCTCGCCGACACGAGCGCCGGCGGGGCGCCCGAGGTCGTGGTGGTCGACAACGGCTCGAGCGACGGGTCGGTCGACGGCCTGGCGGCCCTGGTGTCGGCAGACGTGGCCGTGCTGCGCCCGGGGAAGAACCTGGGGTACGCGCGGGCGGCCAACCTGGGCGCCGCCGCCACCGCCACGCCGGTGGTCGCCGTGTGCAACCCCGACGTCGAGATCGAACCGGGCACGGCCGCCGCCATCCTCGCCCGCTTCGCGGCCGAGCCCGAGCTGGCGGCGGCGGGTCCGGTGGTGCGCAGTCCCGACGGCTCCGTCTACCCCTCCGCGCGGTCGGTGCCGCCGGTGCGCGACGCCGTCGGGCACGGTCTGCTCGGCCTGGTCCGGCCCCGGAACCGCTTCACCCGCCGGTACCGGCAGCTCGACGCCGACCCGATGCGAGCCCGCGACGTCGACTGGGTGTCGGGCGCCGCCATCTGGCTGCGACGTGCCGCGCTCGATGCCGTCGGCGGTTGGGACGAGGCCTACTTCATGTACGTCGAGGACGTGGACCTCTGCTGGCGCCTGCGGCGGGCGGGCTGGCGGGTCACGTACGAGCCGGGCGGCGCGGTCGTGCACGCGCAGGGCGCGAGCACGGCTCGCCACCCGTACCGGATGATCGCCGAGCACCACCGCTCGCTCGCCCGCTTCGCGGCCAAGCGCTGGCAGGGCGCGAAGCGAGTGCTCCTGGTCCCGGCGGGAGTGTTCCTCGCGTTGCGGGCCGCGCTGCTGATGGTCGTGTACGCGCTCCGCTCGCGAGGCCGCCCGACGGGGGTCAAGAGATAGCATCGCCCGCGAGATGGCCAGGCCGAAGAACCGTTACGCCCGGGCTCAGGCCCGGGCTCGTTACCGTAAGCCCAAGCGTGGTCGCTCCTCCCTCGGCTGGAACGTCGCCATCGGTGTCATCGTCGTAGCCGGCGTGGGCGGGATCGCGCTCTCGCGGACCGGTTCGGACGATCCCCGGCCCCGAGCGAACGCCGACCACTGGCACGCCCGCCTCGCAGTGAACGTGTGCGGGCAGTGGCTGTCGAACGCGCCCGAGTTCGAGGCCCGCGCCGACAACCCCGGCATTACCGCCGGCATCCACACCCACGGCGACGGGTTCATGCACATCCACCCGTTCGCCAGCGACGAGGCTGGCGACAATGCCACCATCGGGACGTTCCTGGCCTTCGGCGGATGGGACGCGGCCGACGACTCGTTCGAGCTCTGGGAGGGCGGCAAGCAGGAGGACGGCGGTCCCTGCACCGCGGCCGACGGCACCGAGCAGGAGGGGAGAGTGCGCTGGTCGGTGAACGGCAGGGAGCGCAAGGGCGACCCGAGCGACTACCGGCCCGACGACGGCGATGTGGTCGTCGTCGCGTTACTCCCCGAGGGCCAGGAGATCCCGGCCCCACCCGAGGCAGACCAGGCCAACGACGCCGCCCCGTCCCAGTGAAGGCCATCGTCCTGGTCGGCGGCGAGGGCACTCGGCTGCGGCCGCTCACGTACACGATGCCCAAGCCGCTGCTGCCGATCGCGAACGTCCCGTTCCTCGAGCGGCAGCTCACCTGGCTGGGGCGCCACGGCGTCGACGAGGTCGTGCTGTCGCTCGGCTACCTACCCGACGCGTTCGCAGCCCAGTTCCCCGAAGGCCGGGCCGGAGGTGTGAAGCTGCGATACGCGGTGGAGGAAGAGCCGCTCGGCACCGCCGGTGGGATCCGCTACGCGGCCGACGAGTGCGGGATCGACGAGCGGTTCGTCGTGTGCAACGGCGACATCCTCACCGAGCTCGACCTCAGCGCGCTGGTCCGCTTCCACGACGAGCGGGGCGCCGAGGCGACCATCCACCTCGCTCGGGTGCCCGATCCCTCGGCGTTCGGCGTGGTGCCCACCCACCCCGACGGCGAGGTGAAGGCGTTCGTGGAGAAACCGCCTCCCGGGCGCGCGCCGACCGACTGGATCAACGCCGGCACCTACGTGCTCGAGCCGTCCGTATTGGCGCGGGTCCCGTCCCGGCTCACGGTGTCGATCGAGCGCGAGACCTTCCCCCGCATGCTCGATCATCCCGGCCGGCTGTTCGCGTACCAGAGCGACGCGTACTGGATCGACATCGGCACGCCCGGGAAGTACCTCGAGGCGAACACCGACCTGCTCGCAGGCCGACTGGGGCCGCATTCCCTGCCGTGGGGCGCGGTGGAGCATGCGCCCGGCGTGTGGGTGCAGGGCCAGGTCTCGATGGCCGAGGAGGCACGGGTGGAGGCCCCGGTGCTCGTCGGTGCGGGGACGACCATCGGGGCAGGGGCGCGCGTGGCGCGCTCCGTTCTCGGTGCCGGCTGCTGGGTGGACGAGGGGACGCGCGTGCTGCGGTCGGTGTTGCTCGACCGTGCACGGCTCGCGCCCGAGGCGGAGGCCATCGACGCCGTGATCGGCCCCGGCGCCGTGCTCGAGTCGGATGTGATCGCGGCCGACCAGACGATCGTGGGGGCGGCGGCGGTGGTGAGCGAGGGCTCGAAGGTGTCGGGGGCACGGATTCACGCCGCCGGATCGAGGACCGTGCGATGAGGCGCGTGTGAAGGCACTCGTCACCGGCGGCGCCGGGTTCGTCGGCTCGACGCTCACCGACCGGCTGCTGGCCGAGGGGTGCGGCGTCGACGTCGTCGACGACCTGTCCAGCGGGTCGCTCGCCAACCTCGCCGACGCCCGCGCGCGGCGGACGGGCCGGTTCAGCTTCCATCGTCTCGACATCCGCTCGCCCGCGATGATCGACCTGATCGTCCACCGGCGCCCCGACGTCGTCTTCCACCTCGCCGCTCAAGCCGACGTGCGCGTGTCGGTGGCGCGACCCGCGTTCGACGCCGAGGTCAACATCCTCGGGTCGCTCAACGTCTGCCAGGGTGCGCTCTCGGCGGGCAGGGCCAAGGTCGTGTTCGCCGGATCGGGCGGCACGCTCTACGGCGTACCCGAGGACGTGCCCGTCCGTGAGGGCCACCCGCAGCTGCCGGTCTCGCCCTACGGCGTGTCGAAGAAAGCGGTCGGCGACTACCTGCACTACTACCGCGAGGTGCACGGCCTCGAGTACACCGTGCTGGCGCTGTCGAACGTGTACGGCCCTCGCCAGGACCCGCACGGCGAAGCGGGGGTGGTGGCGATCTTCGCCGGGAAGCTGCTGTCTCGGCAGCGACCGACCATCTTCGGGGACGGCGAGCAGACGCGTGATTTCGTCTACGTCGACGATGTCGTCGACGCGTTCGTCCGCGCCACCGAGAAAGGTGGCGGCCTCGTCGTCAACATCGGCACCGGCGAGGAGACCAACGTGCAGCAGCTCTTCGACGCGATGGCCCGCCTCACTCGCTTCAAGGACCCGGCCCACTACGCGCCCGCCCGTCTCGGCGAGCTCCAACGCTCGGCCCTCGACCCAGGCCGGGCTGCGATCCACCTCGGCTGGAAGCCGTGGACGGGTCTCGAGGAGGGCCTGCGCAAGACGCTCGAGTGGTTCCGCGCTGCGGGCGCGAGCGCAGGCGCGTCGCGACGCTGACGTGACGGGGTGCTACCGCCAGGCGCGCAGGTCGGCGAGGGGGACCGGTGGGCGGGGCCGCCCGGTGTATGAGGGGTCGGGGTGCCCGACGAGCACGAGCGCCTGGGGGAGCCAGCCCTCGGGCAGCGCGAGCGCGTCGCGGGCGTCCTCGGGACAGAAGATCGGCGCCGCGACCCAGCACGACGCCAAGCCGGCGTCGGCGGCGGCGAGCATGAGGTTCTCGACCGCGGCGCCGAGCGAGAGGAGGGCCATGCCCCACTCAGCCCGACGGCGGGCCTCGTCGGGGTAGCGGTCGAGCCCGTCCCAGGTGAGGCAGGCGAGCACGAGCGCCGGCGCGCGCTCGAGCTTCCCGTGCGACGACGCGACCAGCTCGTCGACGCGCTCGGGAGCGACACCGTCGCCGAGGAGGTCGCGCCGCCAGCGGTCGCCCATGCCCCGGGCGAGGGCGGTCTTCCCCTGGGCGCCGTCGATCACCACGAACCGCCACGGCCGCGAGTGGTGTGGCGCGGGAGCGAGGCACGCCGCCTCGACCAGACGGTCGAGCCGGGCCCGGTCGACGGGCTCGTCGAGGAACGCCCGGATCGACCGCCGCGCCTCCAGGAAGGCGGGGGCCCGAGCCGTCATCACGAAGCGGGACGGCTCACCGGAACAGGTCCTCGGACGGGGGCCGGACCAGTTCGCGCGCCGAGCTCTCGCGCTGCCACGCCGGGTCGAGGCCGCGCACGATGGCGACGGGCACGCCCGCCGCCTTGCCCATGACCAGCTCGGCTGCTGACGCGATCTCGTCTGCCACCGCCACCTCGGTGACCTGGAGCTCGCGGCCCTGAGCGTCGCGGCTACCCCGCAGGTCGACGACGGCGGCGAGGCCCGAGACCCCGATGGCCACGTCGGTGAGCCCGTGGCGCCAGGCGCGGCCGAACGTGTCCGACACGACCACCGACACCTCGACGCCCAGCCGGGCGCGCACGCCGTCGCGGATGCGCTTGGCCGAGCGATCCGGCTCGACGGGGAGCAGGGCGGCGGAGCCGTCCTCGACATTCGAGAGGTCGACGCCGGCGTTGGCGCACACGAAGCCGTGGTGCGTCTCGCTGATGACGAGGTCGCCGCGGCGGCGGAGGACCCGCACCGACTCCGACTCCACCAGCGCCCGGCGAGCGTGAGGGTCGGTCGGGTCGAGCGGCACCAACCTGCCCTCTGCCTTCGACACCACCTTCTGGGTGACGACGAGGCAGTCGCGGTCGGCCAGCGGCGTGCGCTGGGCACGCGCCGCGGTCGCCACGAGCTCGGCGATGGCGTCGCCCTCACGGACCTCGGGCATCCCCTCGACCGGGATGATGTGCAGCTCGGGCACCCGGGTCAGCGCCGCCTCATGCCACCGCGTCGAGTGTGTGGCGGGCGAGTGCCGCGGCCACCCGGGCGTCGCGCATGAGGGTGTCGGCGACGACCGCCCGCACCCCCAGGCTCTCGAGCTCGGCCACCCGGCCCGAGTCGCGAGCGTCGACCACGAGCGTGGCGCAGAAGTCGCGATAGGCGCGCGCAACGCCCACGCACGAGACTTCAATGCCGAGCGGGCCCATGAGCCGGTCAGCGGGCCCCTTCACCGGCGCGCCGGCGATGATCGGGCTCACACCCACAACGCGGTCGCGCCGGCGAACGAGCCCGTCGCGGACGCCCGGCACAGCCAGGATCGGGCCGATCGAGATCACGGGGTTGCTCGGGCACACGAGCACGGTGTCCGCCGCGTTGATCGCTTCGAGCACACCAGGAGCGGGCGCCGCCGTATCCCCGCCGACGAACCGGACGCCTACCACCGGCGGCTCGGCGCGGTCCCGGACGAACCATTCCTGCATCCGCAGCTCGCGAACGCCCTCCCCACCGGGCAGGCGCGCGTCGATGCGGGTCGTCACCGGGTCGTCGCTCATCGGGAGCAGCCGCGCCCGGACGTCCCACGCCGCGGCCAGCTCGGCCGTGACCTGCGACAGGGACGCGCCCGCACGCAGCCGCTCGGTGCGGTAGAGGTGGGTCGCGAGGTCGCGGTCGCCGAGACGGAACCAGGTCGGGGCGCCGAAACGGTCGAGGGCGTCCATGCAGGCGAACGTCTCGCCCGCCAGGCCCCAGCCCGCCTCCGGGTTCTCGGCGCCCGCGAGCGTGTAGGTGACGCTGTCGAGGTCGGGGCAGACCAGCAGCCCGTGGAACCGGTCGTCGTCGCCCGTGTTCACGACCACCGTCACCTCGTCGGGGGGCACCACCTGCACGAGGCCGCGCAGGAAACGCGCCGCCCCCACTCCTCCCGCGAGTGCGGTGATCACATGACGGAGCGTAATGGGGCCACACGCGCCGAGGCCCCCGTGAAGGGGCCTCGGCGCAGGGGGGATCGGTTGTGTACGCGCTCAGGCGGCGCGGCCCACGAGCTCCCGGGCGCGGGCGGCGCTGGTCTCGACGGCCTGCCTCACCTGCGAGGGAACGGTCTGGAGCTGCTCGACCAGCGGCTCGACCCGCTCCTTCACGTCGCCCACGATCGGCTCGACCCGCGCCCGCAGGTCGCTGCCGAGGGTCTCCGCCCTCGTCCGGACGTCCTGGGCCCGCCACTCGAGCGTCGATCGCGCATCCTTGGCCGCGGTCTCGATCGAGGAGCGCGCCTTCTTGGCCCGCGCCCCGCACTCGGCCCGCGCCTTCTGGCGCTGGACCTGGGACTGCTGGAAGGCGAGGACACCGACACCCACGGTGACGTAGGCCGCGTCCTGGACCGCTTTCTTGATCTCCATGATGGAGCTCACTCTCCCTCTGGGCTTGCGAACGGGAGCGTCCCCGTTCGGGACTCCCCGTCTGTTGCTTACCACCGTACCCCTTTCGATAAACATTTGCAAGCACTCGTGACCACGGTCACGAACATGCCCGTTGGTAAGTTGGGCCCGGATGGCAACGGCGGAACCGCCCGAGCGGGAGGCGCTCCCCGAGCCCGAGCCGGAGGCTGCCGCTCCCCCCGCCGTGATGGCGGTCGTCGTGACCCGGAACCCCGGGCCGTGGCTGGAGCAGACCCTCGACTCGCTCTCCGGGCAGGATTACCCGCGCCTCACGGTGCTGGTGGTCGACGCCGGCTCGGAGGCCGACCCCACGCCCCGGGTGACCGCCGTCCTCCCGGGGGCATTCGTGCGCCGGGCCCCTGGGAGGGCGGGGTTCGGCGGCGCCGCCAACGAGGCGCTGGGCGCCCTCGACGCCGCCACCTTCCTCCTCGCGTGCCACGACGACGTCGTGCTCGACCCGACGGCGCTCCGGCTCCTGGTGGAAGAGGCCTACCGCTCGAACGCCGGCATCGTGGGCCCCAAGCTGGTGGAGGCCGACAACCCGCAGGTCCTCCTCGAGGTCGGTCGCTCGATCGACCGCTACGGCGCGCCCCACACCGGCATCGAGCCGGGCGAGCTCGACCAGGAGCAGCACGACGGCGTGCGCGACGTCTTCTACGTCTCGGGCGCCGCGATGCTCGTGCGGGCCGACCTGTTCCGAGAGCTCGGCGGGTTCGACCCGGCCACGTTCCCGGGAGCCGAGGATCTCGACCTCTGCTGGCGCGCCCGTCTGGCTGGTGCGCGGGTGCTCGTCGCCCCCGACGCCCGCGTCCGCCACCGCCAGGCGGCCGACGAGCGTGGAAAGGCCGACCGCCCCGACGCTCGCTCGATGGCCCGCAGCCGCGTGCGCACCCTCCTGACGTCGTACTCGCTCTGGACGCTGGTGCGGGTGGTGCCGATCGGCCTGGTGCTGGCGCTCGGTGAGGCGGTGGTGGCGGTGCTCACCCGGCAGCGGGGCCGGGCGCGCGCCGCGCTCGGCGCGTGGTGGTGGAACGCCCGCCATCTCGGCGACGTCCGGCGGAGCCGGAGACGCGCGCAGGCGCTGCGCCGGATCCAGGACGGCGAGCTTCGCGAGCTCCAGGTGCGTGGGAGCACGCAGATCCGCTCCTATCTCTCCCAGCACCTCCACGCCGAGGAGCGGCTGCGGTCGCTGAGCGAGGCCGGTCGCAGCGCCGTCGACGCCGCGTCCGCCGGCACCCGGCAGCCCATCGCGATCGCGACCATCCTCGTGGTGCTCCTGTTCCTCCTGGGCTCGCGCGACCTCGTGCTCGGGCGCGTCCCCGCGGTCGGCACCCTGGCCCGCTGGCCCGGTGTGTTCGAGCTCCTCGAGGCCTACGCGTCGGGCTGGCGGTACACCGGGATGGGGTCGCCGGCGGCCGCCCCGCCCGCGTTCGCGTTCATGGCGGCACTCGGAGCGCCGCTGCTGGGTGCGGTGGGACTCGCCCGCACCCTCGTCGTCGTCGGCGCTCTCCCGCTCGGTGCGGCGGGCGCGTACCGGCTGGCCCGAGCGCGAGTCGGCTCAGCCAGCCCGGCGGTGGTCGCCGGGCTCGTGTACGCCGTCAACCCCGTGCCCCGGAACGCCCTGGCGGGCGGCCGGCTCGGTCCGCTCGTGCTCTACGCGCTGGCGCCGTTCCTCCTCGCTACCGCCGTACGGGTAGCGGAAGCTACCGGCCGGGTGCCGTCGCGCCCGCGTCTCCTCGTCGGGCTCGTCGTTCTCACCACGGTCGCGACCGCGTTCTTCCCGCCCGCCCCGTTGTGGCTGCTTGCGGCGACCGTCGCCGTGCTCCTGGCCGCCCCCTTCGTCGGCGGGGCGGGAATCGGCGCCCGCATGCTCGGCGCGGCGGTGCTCGCCACGCTCGGCGCGCTCGTGCTCCTGCTGCCGTGGCCGCTTGGATTCTTCGGGGCCGACGCGGCCGGGCTCGGCTTCGCCTTCCGGCCCCGGGTCGGGCTCGGCGACGTGCTGCGGTTCCACACCGGCCCGAGCGGCGCCGGCTGGACCGGGGTCGGCTTGCTCGCCGCCGCCGCGCTCTCGCTCGTGATCGCGACCGGGGCCCGACTGGCGTGGGCGGGCCGGGCGTGGATGCTGGCGCTCGTCGGGTTTGCGCTCGTATGGGCCCCTGCTCGGTGGGCGCCCGACGTGTCGGTGCCCGCACCCGAAGCCGGGCTCTCGCTGGCGGCGCTCGGGCTCGCGCTCGCGACGGGGTTGGGGGCGGCCGCGCTGCTCGAGGGTGACCTACGCCGGTTCCGGTTCGGGTGGCGCCAACCCATCGTTGCGCTGGCCGGCGTCGCGGTGCTGTTGCCGGCGCTGGGCTTCGCGGCCGACTCGATCGACGGCCGCTGGCACTCACCCGGTGGCGACTGGGACCGGGCACTGGGGTTCCTGCGTGACCAGCGCGGCGAGGGTGGCTTCCGGGTGCTCTGGGTCGGTGACCCGGCGGTGCTTCCCCTCGACCCGATGGTCCTGGCGCGCGACGGCATCGGGTACGTGCTCACGCGCAACGGCCCCGGTGACGGCCGCGAGCTGTGGCGCGCGCCGCAGCGACGCGCCGACCGTGTCGTCGGGGAGGCGGTCGAGCTCGCGGTCGACGGTCGCAGCAGCCGGCTCGGGCATCTCGTGGCCCCCATGGGCGTGCGCTACATCGCCGTGCCCGACCGGCCGGGCCCGAAGGCCGGCGCCTCGTTCCCCGCGCCGGCGGGACTTGCGACCGCGGTCGACGACCAGACCGACCTGGCGCGGCTCGGGACCGAGCCCGGGATCGCGCTCTACGAGAACCAGGCATGGGCGCCGACGCGGTCGGTGGTCGACGAGGAGGAGCGGTTGCGCGTCGACTCGAAGGACCCGCTGCGCGCCGCGCTGCGAGCCGAGCTGGCCGCCGCCGACGCGATCACGGGCCCGCTCCGTGACTCGTCCCCGGCGGGGCCCGGGACGGTGCTCTGGAGCGAGGCCTACGACGGGCACTGGGAGGCGCGTGCCGCGGACCGCGACCTTGCGCACGTCCGGCCTTTCGGCGTGACCAACGGGTACGTGCTGCCCGAGCGGGCGCCCGTCTCGATCAGCTACGGCGGGCAGCCCGCCCGGTACGGCGTCCTCGCCCTCCAAGGCGCGCTCTGGGTCGGGCTCGCGGCGTTGTGGTGGCGGACGGGCCCGCGCCGCGAGAACGGACGCCACCGTCGCCGGGCGGTCACAGGATGAGACAGCCTCGCCGGCGGGGGGCGTCGGTCGCCGTCCCGCGGGTGCCGATCGTGGTCGCGGTGGTCGCGATCGTGGTTGCCGCCGCGGTCCTCGACCGCGGCGCGCCCGAGCGCGGGAGGGCGAGCCCGGCCCGGCCGGTGGCCGCCCTGGGTCCCACCGTTCCCGACGCGGACGCGGTGTCGGTCACCTGGTACTGCGCCGAGGGCACCGCCGCGCCCGAGGGGCGCGCCGACGAGACGATCATCGTCGCGAACCTCGGGGCGGACGACGCCGAGGCGGAGGTCACGGTGCTGGCCGGGGACGACGAGCAGCCGCCCCGCCGCCGGTTGGAGGTCCCGGCCCACGCCCAAGCCGAGTTGCGCGTCGCCGACGTGGTCGACGCGCCCGAACGGCTCGAGGTGACCGGCGCCGTCGTCGGCCCCGGGGTCATGGTGGAGGTGTTCGGCGGACGGGCGGTGGTGGAGCACTCGATCACGCGTGACGACGACCTCGCGGTGGGCCCCTGTGCCCGGCAGCCGTCACGCGAGTGGTTCTTCGGCGGTGGTACCACCGTGCGGGGCGCGGAGCAGGTGCTGGCGCTGTTCAACCCGTTCGCCACCGACGCCATCGTCGACGTCACGTTCCTCACCGAAGCCGGCGTGCAGAGCCCCGAGGGCGTGCAGGCGCTGGTCGTGCCGCAACGCTCGAGGGTGGCCGTGCTCGTGCACGACCAGGTGCGGCGTCAGGAGCAGGTGGCGACGGCGGTGCGGGCGCGCACGGGACGCGTCGTCGCCGAGCAGTCGCTCGCCTTCGACGGGAGCGAGGGCACCCGCGGCCTCGCGCTCTCGCTCGGCACGACCGCGCCGTCGAGGGCGTGGTCGCTGCCGTTCGGCTCCGTCGTCGAGGGCCGGACGCACACGGCCACCGTGGCGAACTTCGACGAACGCAGCACCGAGGTGGAGGTCGGGACCCTGCTCGATGGCAACGACACGCTGACGCCCGAGACGGTGCCCGTGCCGGGACGCTCCGTCGTGACGGTCGATGTCGGCGCGCTGGTCCCGAACGACACGGAGTTCGCGGTCGAGGTGCGGGCGATCGGCGCCGAGCCCGTCGTCGTCGAGGAGCTCACCACGTCGCTGGCCGCGTCCGAGGGCGGAGCGGCCCTGGAGTCCGGCGTTCGCGCCCCGGCCCGGCGATGGGCGTTCGCGGGCCTCGACGACGCCGACGCCGACGCCCTTGTCTCGGTCCTCAATCCGGGCCGCCGGCGCGTCGGCGTCGAGCTCCTCACCGTCGACGACCTCGACGCCGACTCGTCCGCGGCCGATCGGTCGCTTGACCCGGGTGAGCGCACGACGTTCACCCTCTCGGAGCTGGGGATCGACCCCGACGACGTGCTGCTGGTCGACGCCACCGGCGACGTGGTCGCGGAGCGAGTGCTCTCGACGTCCACCGGGCGATCCGTCGACACCGGCATTCCGGACCGCTCCTGATCTCTCGTGGTGCCTCGCTACCCTCGCCGCGGTGGGAACCCGTCTCCTGCTTGCCGGGGCGCTGCTCGCGGTCGCCATCGTGATCGCGTGGCGGCTGGAGCGCCGCCGCCCCGCGCCGCCGCCCCGCGACGTCTACCCGGTGCCCCGTCAGCTCGACCGTGCCGACTTCCCCCGGCCCGACGCCCCCTGGCTGGTGGCGCTGTTCTCGTCGAGCAGCTGCGGCTCGTGCGCGGGCGTGGCGGCAAAGGTCGCGGTGCTCGACTCGCACCAGGTGGCGGCGTGCGAGATCGAGTTCGAGCAGGGCGCCGACCTCCACCGCCGCTATGGCATCTCCGGCATCCCGACAGTGGTCATCGCCGACGCCGAGGGCGTGGTGCGGGGTGCCTTCGTGGGGTCGGCCACCGCCACCGACCTGTGGGCCGCGGTCGCCGAGGCCCGTCAGCCCGGTAGCAGCCCCGAGCCCGGGCTCGGCGCGCTATAGCGAGGAGGCGACCTCGAGGTTCCCCGCGGGAAGGCCTGCCAGCCCGTTACCGGCCGCCGCGATTGCGCGGGAGTGGCGAGCGGCCCGCAGGGCGGCGGCAGGTACCCTGCCGCCGAGCGAGCGCGACCAGGAATGCAGGCCTTTTAGTCGCGGACGGGCTCGGGCTCGGCCGAGGTGGCGCCCACCTCGCCGACGACGTCGCCGAGCGACTCGCCCTCGGGCGGCGGCTCGACCTCCATCTCGGTGCCGTCGGCGGTCGTGGTCAGGCGGGGCCCGCCCGCCTTGCGGCCCATCGCGGTGTCGACCAGGCGGCCGACCTCCTCGCCGTCGAGGGTCTCGTGCTCGAGCAGGGCCCGGGCGACCGCCTCGAGGCCGGCGCGGTGCTCCCCGAGGACCTTGCGGGCGCGGTCCTCCTCCTGGCGCAGGATGCGCTCGACTTCCTCGTCGATCACGCGGGCGGTGTCGTCGGAGTAGTCGCGGGTGTGGACCAGGTCCTCGCCGAGGAACACCGCGCCCTGCGAGCCCCACGCCATGGGCCCGATGCGGTCGGACATGCCCCACTCCCGCACCATCTTGCGGGCGAGCTCGGTGATGCCCACGAGGTCGTTCTGCGCGCCGGTCGACTGGTGCCCGTAGACGAGCTCCTCGGCGATTCGCCCGCCCAGCCGCACCACGAGCGAGTCGGCGATGTACCCCTTCTTGTAGATGTGCTTCTCCTCGATGGGTAGCTGCTGGGTCACGCCCAACGCCATGCCCGTCGGGAGGATCGTCACCTTGTGCACCGGGTCGGCGTGCTCGAGCACGTACGCGAGCACCGCGTGGCCACCCTCGTGGTAGGCGACGACCTCCTTCTCCTCCTCCGTGAGCGCCATCGACTCCCGCTTGAGGCCCATGAGCACCCGGTCGCGGGCGGCCTCGAAGTCCTCGGCGTGGATCTCGTGCTGGCCCCGGCGCACCGCGAACAGCGCGGCCTCGTTCACGAGGTTGGCGAGATCGGCGCCGCTCATGCCGGGCGTTCCCCGGGCGAGGATCTCGACGTCGACGTCGTCGGCGATCTTCTTGTCCTTGAAGTGCACCTTGAGGATGTCGACCCGTTCCCCCTGGGTCGGGAGCGGGATGATGACCTGGCGGTCGAAGCGGCCCGGCCGCAGCAGCGCGGGGTCGAGCACGTCGGGCCGGTTGGTGGCGGCCATCATGACGATGCCCTCGGTGGCCTCGAAGCCGTCCATCTCCGCCAGCATCTGGTTGAGCGTCTGCTCGCGCTCGTCGTGACCGCCGCCGAGCCCGGCGCCGCGCTTACGGCCGATGGAGTCGACCTCGTCGACGAAGATGATCGCGGGTGCCTGCTTGCGGGCGGTCTGGAAGAGGTCGCGCACCCGGGCGGCGCCGACGCCCACGAACATCTCCATGAAATCGGAGCCGGTCACCGACACGAACGGCACGCCGGCCTCGCCCGCCACCGCCCGGGCGATCAGCGTCTTGCCCGTGCCGGGCGGGCCCACGAGCAGGACACCCTTGGGGATCTTGGCCCCGATCTGCGTGAACTTCCCGGGGTTCTTCAGGAAGTCGACGACCTCGGCGATCTCCGCCTTCACCGGCCCGTAGCCGGCGACGTCGGCGAACGTCGTCTTCGGCTTCTCGGTGGAGTACACCTTCGCCCGGCTGCGTCCGATGTTCATCACCGCGCCCATCTGGCCCGCCTGACGCCGGCTGATCCACACGAACAGCAGGATCACGAGCCCGAACATCAGGAGGTAGGGCAGGAGCCCCAGTAGGAAGTTCGACTCCTGGCGCTTGTAGTCGAGGTCGACGTCGTGGTCCTCGAGCAGGGCGAGGTCCTCCTCGGGGAGGTCGTCGTTGGGCCCCGAGCTCGAGAACTCCGTCTTGCCGTCCTGCTCGTCCACGAACTTGCCGGTGAGGTTCCCACTGCCGGGGTCGAAGTCGACGCTCTCGACCTTCTCGTTGCGCACGAACCCCTTGAACTGCGAGTAGGAGATCTCCAGCTTGTCGGAGCCGCCGCCGGCGACGTTCAGGAGGAAGAACCCTCCGACGAGCACCGCGACGAGGATCCACGGGACCCAGCGCGTCCAGGGCGACGGCGGGCGGCCGGTACCGGGCCCGGGGCGCGGGGTTCCGGGGCGCGGGGAGCGCCCGGGGGGCATCTCCGAGGGGGGCCGGCTCATTCGGGTGCCGCTCCAGGTGGTCGTCGAGCTGGTCGCGCCAGCTGCCACTGCCAATAGGGGGCGCGCGGCTCGCGCGCCACCATCGTACGGCTACGCGAACGGCCGAGGCCCGTCAGACGTTCCCGGGCGGCCGCCTTTCCCGAGCGGCCTCTTGACGCGCTCGGGGGCGCGTGCTACGTTCCTTTCGTCCTCCGAAGAGGCGGGCCGAAAGGTCAGTCACTTCGGAGGGCGTTTCTCGTTCCGCCGCAGAAGACGGTCGCCCTCGCTCCGCTACCTTGGCCGTCATGGACGCGCCGGACGCCCCCCCGTCCGCAGCGGGTCCCAGGGTCCGCTGGGGCCTTCCCGACGTCGCCCTCGCCTGGTTCGCCGGCCTCCTCGGCGGTGTCGTCGCCCTGGCCGTGGCGGTAGCCGTCCTCCAGGTGCCCCAGGACGAGGTCGCCGACGACGTCTCGGTCTTCCTTGCCGTCATCGCCGGCCAGAGCGGGGCCTCGATCGGGGTGCTCGCCCTGGTCGGCCGCTCGCGGGGAATGGGCGGCCTGCGGCGCGACTTCGGACTCCGGGTGCGGGCCCGCGACCTCGGCTGGGTACCGGCCGGGGTGGCGCTCCAGATCGTCCTGGTGCTGGCGCTGGCGCCGATCTCGGAGCTCTACGGTCGGGACGAGGCCCAAGGCGTGGTGGACCGGCTCGAGGACGCTTCGGGGCCCGGTCTGGTGCTCTTCTGCATGGCCGTGGTGGTGCTCGCCCCGCTGGCCGAGGAGCTGCTGTTCCGGGGCGCGCTCCTGCGGGCCTTGCTGCGGCGGACCACGCCCGCGTGGGCGGTGTTCGGCTCGGCGCTGGTGTTCGCGGTCGTGCACCCCCTGGGCGACCCGGACGTCGGCTCGGTCATCGCCGTGCCCGCGCTCCTGGCCCTCGGGCTGGTCTCGGGCCGCCTCGCCGTCCGCAGCGGCGACCTCTCCCGCTCGATCCTGCTGCACAGCGGGTTCAACCTCCTGACCGTGGTGTCGATCCTGGGGGATTGAGCGGTATCCCGGCGGCCGAGCGAGCACCACCAGGAATGGCGCTCAAGTTCGGGGGCGGATCTGCCGTTACTCAACGAGCGGCAGAAGTTTCAGGGAGGCTGGCCATGCGGTGCACCACCTGTGCGAAGGGCGCCTTGGTGGAGATCCGGCTGCGGATCGGCGGCTCCGAGGTGACGTTCCGGCGCTGCGGCCGGTGCGAGGCCCAGGCGTGGGAGACGGTCGACGGCCCGCTGGGTCTGGCCGACGTGCTCGACCTCGCCCGCGCCCGGGACTAACCACTCGGCGACGAAGGACGGCGCGGCACGGGTGCCATGCTGGCGCCCATGGGCGGCGCCGCGACCACGCCCGAGCCGCCACGTCCCTGGTACGAGCGAGCCGAGGCGTGGGTGGGCGTTGCCGTCGTCGGCGCGTGCTGCCTCTTCGTCCTCTTCCAGCTCCAGCCGCACCTGCTCCTGCGCAACACCACTCCCGCCGGCGGCGACACCGGCGCGCACGTGTGGTGGCCGGCCTACCTGCGCGACCACCTGCTGCCGCAGTGGCGGGTCGCAGGCTGGAGCCCCGACTTCTACGGCGGGTTCCCGGCGGGCCAGTTCTACTTCCCGCTGCCGGCGCTGCTGATCGTCGCCCTCGACGGCGTCCTTCCCTACAACGTCGCCTTCAAGCTCGTCACCGCGCTGGGCCCGGTCGCGCTGCCGGCAGGGGCCTACGCGTTCGGCCGGGGCCTCCGTGCCCCCCGGCCCGCTCCCGCGCTCATGGCCGTCACCGCCACGGCCTTCCTCTTCTTCAGGGGCGACCCCGGCACCGACTCGGAGGCGATGACCGCCGCCTTCAATCAGCGCATCATGGGCGGCACGCTCGCGAGCACGCTCGCGGGCGAGTTCTCGTTCACCATCGCCCTCGCGCTGGCGCTGGGCTTCCTCGGCGCGCTGGCATGGTCGCTCGAGCACCGGCGCCGCCTGTGGCTCCCGACGGCCCTGCTGGCAGCAACGGTCCTCAGCCACCTCGTCGTAGGCGTGTTCGCGGTCGTCGGCGCGCTCGTCGTCTGGCTCGCGCGGAGGCCAGGCCGGAGCTTGGCGCCCGTGCTCGCCGTCGGCGGCGTCGGCGCGCTGCTCACCGCGGTCTGGACGTTCCCGCTCGTCGCCACGCTGGGTTACACGACCGACATGGGCTACGAGACGATCACCGAGTACCTCGACTACCTGTTCCCGTCGTACCTGTGGTGGCTGCTGCCCCTGGTGGGCGCGGCCGTCGTCGCGGGTGTGGTCCGCCGGCGCGTGCTCACGCTCGAGCTGGTGGCGCTGACTGCGGCGATGGGCGTCGTGTTCCGGCTCTGGGGGACCTTCGACACCCCGGCCTGGAACCTCCGCGTCCTGCCGTTCTGGTACCTGGGATGGTTCCTGCTCGCCGGTCTGGGCGCGGGC
Source organism: Acidimicrobiia bacterium (assembly GCA_050743365.1). GTDB lineage: Bacteria > Actinomycetota > Acidimicrobiia > IMCC26256 > JACDBD01 > JBOGFI01. Next base: position 20,877 of record JBOGFI010000117.1, read on the forward strand.
GAGCTGCTGCGGGGGGCGGGCGCGCTCGCGGTGCGCACGGTCGACGACCAGTGGTGGGAGCGGTCGACCGAGGACGGCGGCGATCCCCCGCGCGAGGCGCCGGAGGCATCGTCGGCCCCGCCGGGCCCGTCCCGCCGGCTCGTGCGGGCCGGCACCGTCGCCGTCCTCACCGCGGTGGTGGCGACGGCCGGGCTGTGGCGCGTCCACGACACGCGCGCGTTCCTGAGCTTCTGGGTGCGCTGGAACTACACGGGATACGAGCGGGCGGGCGTGAACGTCTCGCCGACCGGCAAGAGCTACACGGAGTACCGCGCCGTCGTCGACGCCCTCGACGACCTGCCCGCCGGCCGGGCGCTGTGGGAGCCGTCGTCGGGGATCGGCAGCTACGGGACGCCGCTCGCGCTCATGCTCCTCCCGTACCTCACGGACGGGCGGATCGCGTCGATGGAGGGTGTCTATTACGAGTCGGCGGCCAGCACGCCCTACCACTTCCTAACCGTCGCCACCCTGACCGCGCCCGGCAGCGCTTCGAACCCGGTGCGGGGCCTGCCGTACCGAGACATCAACGACTTCGACCTCGGCGTCCGCTACCTGCAGCTCCTCGGGGTGCGGTACTACGTGGCCCAGTCGTTCGACGCGAAGCGTCGGGCCGACGCCCACCCTGCGCTCGAGCTCGTCGCCCAGACGCCGGACCTCGACGCCGGGGTGCCCGTCGGCTGGAACGTCTACGAGGTCACGGACCGGGAGCTGGTGGTGCCGCTGCGTGCCGAGCCGGTCGTCGTCGAGGGGGTAGGGCTCGACGACTGGCGCGACGACGTGGCGGTGCCGTGGTTCGACGATCCGGCCGCGCTCGACCGGGTGCTGGTGTCCGACGGCCCGTTGGCGTGGAAGCGGTCCGACCCCGACCGGGCACCGTCGCAAGCGCGCGAGCAGCTGTCCGCCACGACCGTCAGCGACATCCGCGCCACCGACGACTCGGTTTCGTTCCGGGTGTCGCGGCCCGGCGTCCCCGTGCTCGTGAAGACGTCGTACTTCCCGAACTGGGAGGCCTCCGGCGCCGACGGCCCGTGGCGCGCCACGCCCAACCTCATGGTGGTGCTGCCGACGCAACGGGAGGTCCGCCTGGAGTACCGCACCAGCGGGGTCGAGGCGCTGGGCCGGGCGGCGACCGTCGCCGGCCTGCTCGGCCTGGGCGTGCTCGTGTGGTGGCGGCCCGGCCGGCGACGAGATGCCGAGCGGAAGCCGCTAGCCACACCCGCAGTACCATGACCGTCCCGCCGATGGGCGGTGAGGAATCCCGCGAGCCCCCAATGCCCTCCCAGCCGTCGCTCGACGCCATCTTCAAGGCCTACGACGTCCGCGGCGTCTACCCCGACGAGCTCGACGAGACCGTCGCCCGCGGCGTGGGAAACGCCTTCGTGGGCTTCACCGGCGCGGCCCGGGTCGTGGTCGGGCGTGACATGCGGCCATCGTCCGAGCCGCTGGCGGTGGCGTTCGTCGACGGTGCCACGCGGGCCGGTGCCGACGTCGTCGACCTCGGGCTGGCCTCCACCGACCTGTGCTGGTTCGCCTCCGGGCACCTCGACGCCCCCGCGGCCATGTTCACCGCCAGCCACAACCCCTCCCGGTACGGGGGCATCAAGCTCTGCCGTGCCGGCGCCGCCCCGGTGGGCGAGGAGACCGGCCTGGCTCAGATCAAGGCGTCCGTGGAGAGCGGCCTGCTCGAGCGGGCCGCCGACCTCGGGACGGTCGAGTCGGGCGACCTCCTCCCGGAGTTCGCGGCCCACGTCCGCTCGTTCGTCGACGTCGGTGCCCTCCGCCCGCTGCGCGTCGTGGCCGACACCGCCAACGGGATGGGCGGCCTCGTCGTCCCGGTCGTCTTCGAGGGGCTGCCGTTCCGGCTGTCGGTCCTGTACCCCGAGCTCGACGGCAGCTTCCCCAACCATCCCGCCGACCCCATCCAGCCGGAGAACCTCAAGGACCTCCAGCGGGCCGTCCTCGACGACGAGGCCGACGTGGGCCTCGCCTTCGACGGCGACGCCGACCGGGTGTTCCTCGTCGACGACCGGGCGCAGGTGCTCTCGGGCTCGCTGACCACCGCCATCGTGGCCAAGGGCATCCTCGAGCGCCACCCCGGCGAGACGGTCGTCCACAACCTCATCTGCTCGAAGGCGGTCCCCGAGATCGTGCGAGAGGGTGGCGGTACGCCGGTCCGGGCGCGCGTCGGCCACTCCTTCATCAAGCAGGTCATGGCCGAGACGGACGCGGTCTTCGGTGGCGAGCACTCCGGGCATTACTACTTCCGCGACAACTACCGGGCCGACTCCGGCCTGGTGGCTGCCCTCGTCGTGCTCGAGCAGTTGTCGCGCACGGAAGAGCCTCTGTCGGAGCTGCGCCGGCCGCTCGAGCGCTACGCCGCCTCGGGGGAGATCAACACCCGGGTCGACGACCCGGCCGCCGTGATCGAGCGGGTGGCGACCGCTTTCGCGGGCGCGGCGCAGGATCGCCTCGACGGCCTCACCGTCGACGCCGGCGACTGGTGGTTCAACCTGCGCCCCAGCAACACCGAGCCCCTGCTCCGGCTCAATCTCGAGGCCGGCGACCGCGCCGCGTGCGATGTCCACACCGCCGAGGTGCTGGCGCTCGTGCGCCGAGAGAAGTAGGACTCTCCCACCGACAAGGAGAAGGTTTCGTGGCTCTGGACGTCAAGCTGCTCGAGATCCTGGCGTGCCCCGAGGACAAGGGCCCGCTCCTGTACTTCGAGGACGAGGACGCGCTGTACAACCCGCGCCTCAAGCGCCGCTACGCCGTGCGCGACGACATCCCGATCATGCTGATCGACGAGGCGGAGACGGTCGACGACGCCGAGCACGAGCGCCTGCTCGCCAAGGCCGACGCCGACGGGATCAAGCCGACGTTCGAGCCCCAGGCCTAGGTATCGAAGGCCTGCCATACCATGGTTGATTCGCTCGGTCTGGTGAAGGCCGTGCGGGGTCTTCCCGAGCAGCTGGCGGGCGCGCACGAGGCCGCCGCCGCCCTCGACGTCAGCGGGCTCGGGAACGCATCCGACGTCGCCAACGTCGCCGTGCTCGGCATGGGCGGATCCGGCATCGCCGGCGACGTGCTCGCCGCGGTCGCGGGCGGCTCGCTGCCGGTGCCGGTCACCGTGCACAAGCAGTACCGCACCCCTCACTTCGTCGGCCCCGGCACGCTCGCGTTCGCGGTTTCGTACTCGGGCGACACCGAGGAGACGCTCGAGATGACCACCGGCGCGCTCGACGCCGGCGCCCGGGTGGTGGCCGTGAGCCGCGGCGGCGCCCTCGCCCGGCTGGCGCGCGATCGGGGCGCTCTGCACGTGCCGTGTCCCGACGTCCCGGTGCCGCGGGCCGCGCTCGGTGCATTGGTCGCGCCGCTGTTCGTCGCGCTGTTCCGGCTCGGGCTCCTACCCGCGGCGCACACCTGGCTGGTGATGGCGCAGAAGCAACTCGGCGCCCGGCGGGAGAAGTGCCGGCCCGAGGTCGAGGGCGCGGCCAACCCCGCCCGCGAGATCGCCCGCAAGATCGGCACCACCATCCCGCTGTTCTACGGAGGCGGCGCTCTCGGGGCGGTCGCGGCGATGCGCTGGAAATGCGACGTGAACGAGAACGCCAAGGCGCCCGCCTTCTGGAGCGCCTACCCCGAGCTCGACCACCACGAGATCTGCGGCTGGGGGCAGCACGGCGACGTGACCCGGCAGGTGTTCACGCTCGTGGAGCTGCGCCACAGCTTCGAGCACCCGCAGATCGCACGGCGCGTCGTCGCCACCCGGGAGATCATCGAGGAGACCCTGGCCGACGTGCTGGAGGTGCAGGCGGCGGGCGAGACCCGCCTGGGTCAGCTGCTCGACCTCATGTACGTGGGCGACTGGGCCACCTGCTACCTGGCGCTCGACCACGACGTCGATCCCGGGCCCATCGACGCCATCGCCCAGCTCAAGGCGGCACTGGCTCGGCCGGCCTGACTACACTGGCTCTCCGGTCGGGCCGTGACGGCTGTCACCCGGTGATCCGGGCCGACTCCCAGCGAAGCACGCGCGTGTCCTGACGCGGCCCGCGCCGACCGTGAGGAGTCCATGACATGACCACGACCGAGACGACCGCTCGCCGTACCGGCGACGCCCCCGACTTCAAGGTCGCCGACCTCTCCCTCGCCGAGTTCGGGCGCAAGGAGATCGACCTTGCCCAGCACGAGATGCCGGGCCTGATGGCGCTGCGCGAGCGCTACGGCGCCGAGCAACCGCTCGCCGGCGCCCGCATCACCGGCTCGCTCCACATGACGATCCAGACCGCGGTGCTGATCGAGACGCTGACCGCGCTCGGTGCGCGGGTGCGCTGGGCGTCGTGCAACATCTTCTCGACCCAGGACCACGCCGCTGCCGCCATCGCCGCGGCCGGGGTGCCCGTGTTCGCGTGGAAGGGCGAGACGCTCGAGGAGTACTGGTGGTGCACGGACCAGGCGCTCCGCTGGCCCGATGGCGACGGGCCCAACATGATCCTCGACGATGGTGGCGACGCCACCCTTCTGGTGCACAAGGGCGTCGAGTACGAGCGCGACGGCACCGTCCCGGACTCCTCCACCGCCGACTCCGAGGAGTTCGCGGTGGTGCTCGGGCTACTGGGGCGGGCCCACGCCTCCGACAACCGCCGCTGGCACCGGATCGCGGCGGGCGTGAAGGGCGTCACCGAGGAGACGACCACCGGCGTGCACCGCCTCTATCAGATGCAGGAGGCGGGCACGCTGCTGTTCCCGGCCATCAACGTCAACGACTCGGTCACGAAGTCGAAGTTCGACAACCTCTACGGCTGTCGCCACTCGCTTGTCGACGGCATCTGCCGCGCGACCGACGTCATGCTCGCCGGGAAGGTCGCGGTGGTGTGCGGCTACGGCGACGTCGGCAAGGGCTGCGCCCAATCGCTGCGAGGACAAGGGGCGCGGGTCGTGATCACCGAGATCGACCCTATCTGCGCGCTCCAGGCCGCCATGGAGGGCTACGAGGTCACCACCCTCGAGGACATCGTCGACCGGGCGGACCTGTTCGTCACCGCCACCGGCAACTGCAACGTGATCACGGTCGACCACATGGCCCGTATGAGGCACAACGCGATCGTCGGCAACATCGGCCATTTCGACACCGAGATCGACATAGCCGGGCTCGCCGCCGTGCCGGGGATCGAGCGGGTGAACGTGAAGCCTCAGGTCGACGAGTGGGTGTTCCCCGACGGGCACCAGGTCATCGTGCTCGCCGAGGGCCGGCTGCTGAACCTGGGCTGCGCCACCGGCCATCCGAGCTTCGTGATGTCGAACAGCTTCAGCAACCAGGTCATCGCGCAGATCGAGCTGTTCGGCCACACTGACTTCTACGAGCGGAAGGTGTACACACTCCCGAAGCACCTCGACGAGGAGGTGGCGCGCTTGCACCTCGACAAGCTCGGGGTGAAGCTGACGCAGCTCACCGAGGAGCAGGCCGCGTACCTCGGGGTGCCGCAGGAAGGGCCATTCAAGCCCGGCTACTACCGCTACTAGCGGACGCTCCCGGTCGGCGGCGGGCGTGGATCAAGATCCGATCCCGCCGACCGTCGAGTGGCGGCGGGGGCGGGTTCGCCTGATCGACCAGCGGGCCCTGCCCGGCCGCGTGCGCTTCTTGGAGTGCGCCACGGCCGACGAGGTGTGCAACGCGATCTCGTCGCTCGCCGTGCGGGGCGCGCCTGCCCTCGGTGCCACGGGCGCGTACGGGGTCGCGCTCGCGGCTCGCACCCTCCGTACACCGGGGGGAGTGCGCGCCGCCGCCGAACGGCTGAAGGCAACGCGCCCCACCGCGGTCAACCTCGCGTGGGGCGTCGACCGCGCCGTAGCGGCCTCGAGGGCGGGCGGCGCCGAGGCGGCGCTGGCCGAGGCGGAGCAAATCGCTGCCGACGATGTCCGGGCCAACCGGGCGATCGGCGCGCGGGGCGTCGCCCTCGTCCCCGACGGCGCCCGCGTCTTCACCCACTGCAACACCGGCTCACTGGCGACCTGCGGCTACGGGACCGCCCTCGGCGTCGTGCGGGCCGCGGCCGAGGAAGGCAGGCGCCCGCGCGTCTGGGTGGGGGAGACCCGGCCCGTGCTCCAGGGCGCCCGGCTCACCGCGTGGGAGCTCCACCGGCTGGGCATCCCGGCCACGCTGGTGGTCGACGCCATGGCCGGCTCGCTGATGGCCGGAGGTGAAGTCGACGTCGTCGTGGTCGGCGCCGACCGCATCGCGGCCAACGGCGACGTGGCCAACAAAATCGGTACCTACCCGCTGGCGGTCCTGGCCCGGCATCACCGGGTCCCCTTCGTCGTGGCCGCGCCGACCTCGACGATCGACCTGGGCTGCCCGACCGGCGCGGCGATCCCGGTCGAGCAGCGTCCGGTCGACGAGCTGGTGCGGATCGCGGGCGAGCGCATCGCGCCCGCCGGAGTCGACGCCGACAACCGCGCCTTCGACGTGACTCCGGCGCGGCTCGTCACGGCCATCGTCACCGAGGTGGGGATCGTGCGCCGACCGTACCGGCGCGCCCTCGCCGCGGCGGTCTCCTCGGCGCTCCGTGCGGGGTAGGCGTCACATCCCCTCGGTACGGTCGCGCCATGTGGCGCGAGCTTGTCTCGGCCGTGTTCCCGACGCCGTGCCCGGGCTGCGGCCGTCCGGCCGATCCGGTGTGCGCCGGCTGCGCGCGCACGCTGCGCCCGCCGCCGTTCGCGTCTCCGCCCGAACCGGTCGACGGCTGGGTCGCGGCCTTCGCGTACGAGGGCGTCGCGCGCGAGCTCGTCGCCCGCGTGAAGTACCGCCAGGCCCGTGCCACCCTGCCCTGGCTCGTGGCCGCGGTCGCAGGCGCGGTCGTCCGCTCCCACCCGCCGGGGTCGTTCGACGCCGTCACCTGGGCGCCGACCACGCCCGAGCGACGCCGCGCTCGGGGCTTCGACCACGGTCTGCTCCTCGCCCGAGGGGTGGCGGGCGCGCTCGGCGTCCCATTGGAGGCCAGCCTCGGTCGCCGGCCCGGCCCGCCGCAGACCGCGCTCTCCTCGGCCGCC
>JBOGFI010000118.1:0-26604 GCA_050743365.1 Acidimicrobiia bacterium
CCCAACTGGCACGAGGCCGTCCTCCTCTATCGCGCGTGCTGGCGATTGGGCGCCGTCGCCGCGCCCGTCCACCACCAGGCCGGGCCCGCAGACGTGGAGCGCATGCTGGGCGTGCTCGACCCGCGCCTGTGGCTGGCGCCCGGCAACCTGCGCGGCCCCGGCGCAACCTTCCTCGAGCTGCTCGACGCCGCCCCGCCGGTCACGCGGTCGGCGGCCCGGCCGAGCGACCTCGCGGTGGTGCTGTTCACGTCCGGCTCCACCGGTGGCCCGAAGGCGGCGTTGCACACGCAGCGCGGCCTCGCGTACAAGGCACGCGTGATGGCCGCGGTGCACCGCCTCGGTGCGGGCGACGCCATTCTCATGCCGGCGCCGCTGGCGCACGTGTCGGGACTGCTCAACGCGGTGCTGATCCCCGGCGTCGTTCCGATGAAGGTCGTCCTCATGGCGAAGTGGGACCCCGCCACCGCACTCGAGGTCATCGAACGCGAGCCGATCACCTTCATGATCGGTCCACCGACCTTCTTCGTCGCGCTCATGGGCGCGCCGGGTTTCTCTGGCGAACGCGTCGAGAGCCTGCGGCTCGTGTCGAGCGGAGGCGCCGGTGTCACGCCCGCGTTCGTCGAGGCCGCCGGCGCCGCCCTCGGCTGCCGGGTGAAGCGGACCTACGGGTCGACCGAGGCCCCAACCGTCACCACCAGCACCCCGGCCGACAGCGAGGAACGGGCGCGACGGACGGACGGCCATGCGACCTCGCCTCACCTCGAGATGCGCGTGACCGATCCCGTGACCGGCAGGGCCCGGCCCGCCGGTGAGGTGGGCGAGCTCTGGCTGCGCGGTCCGGAGCTGTTCGTGGGCTATGCCGACGCCGAGCAGACGCGCACCGCGATCAGCCGGGGCTGGTTCCGCACCGGCGACCTCGCCACCGTCGACGGCGACGGCTGGCTGACGATCACCGGTCGTATCAAGGACATCATCATCCGCGGCGGCGAGAACATCGCCGCCGCCGAGGTGGAGGGCCTGCTCGAGGAACACCCCGACGTCCACCAGGCGGTGGCCGTCGGCTACCCCGACGAGCAGCTGGGCGAGCGGGTGTGCGCGTTCGTTGTCGCCGGGCGACCGTTCGGCCTCGACGAGTGCCGGCGGTGGTTCGCCCGACAGCGCGTGGCGCGCTTCAAGACGCCCGAGCGGGTGGTCCAGCTCGAAGCGCTCCCGGTACTGGCAGCAGGCAAGCCCGACCGCGCCACCCTCCAGGAGTGGGCGGCCGGGCTGACCTGACAGCCCGGACTCGGCGGGACGGGAGCTCTGGACCTCGTGACCGAGCCCGGGCCGCTCACCCACGCTCGCCCTGGAATGTGAGGACAGCGTGAGGTGACCATCAGACGTCGAAGGGGAGCGGGTCCCCCTTCTGGCGGACGCCGGACGCGCTGATCGCCTCGGGAAGCCGTGGGCGAACCGGTCGGCACCGTCGAACAGCCAGACGTGCAGCATCTTCGGCGGGTTCTCGCCTTCACCGATCCCGTCGGCGGCGGGGCAGTCGGGCCTGGTCTCGGGGCACCCCATCGGCGAGTGGTCGTGCCACACGGTCAGGGGGCCGCCGGGCTGCTCGGGCTCCTCGTCGCGCGACCTGAACACGGCGCCGATCAGCGTCGCCTGGTCGTCGTCGACGTAGTAGACGAGCCCCTGCGGCCGCTCGGGGTCGAGCTCGGCCGCGCCACCACCACGCCGCATGTAGTGCTTGATCGGGCCGTCGCCACCGACCTTGGCGCTCGTCTCCGCGTAGCCGGAGGCGGTGGCGACATCGATGTCCTGGTAGCGCTCGGTCCCGGCCGTCACCGCGTCGTAGAACGCGTCAGCGTTCGCCTCGTCCTCGGCCGTCGGCTCGCGTCCCCCCGTGGAGTCGTGGACCGCGACCCGTGGTCGTGCGCCGCCGCCGGCTGGTCAGCGCCGCTCGGTGAGGTGCCGGGGGTTCTCGACGTCGAGCGCACGGCAGCCCCTTGGCGCCTGCACCGGGTTGCAGCGGCCGGGGCGGCCGTCGGGGATCTGCACGGAGTACTCGGCGCTGATCGCCGGGTCCGGGACCGGGAAGTCGGTGCTCACGATCTGGGCGCCGGTGCGGAGGGCGAGGTCGCGTCGCGTGGTGTCGTTGTTGCGGGCCTCGACGACGTCGGCGTCGGCGCGGGTGCGCACGATGAAGTGGTCGCGCACCAGGCGCTGGATCCGGCGCTCGTCGGGGTCGTCGACCTTGATCACCGCCGCCGACGGCGCAGCCTCGTCGGCGGTGACGAACATGGGGGCGCCTTCGAGTGACGGCCGACCCTCCAGGTAGAAGTCACGGACGGCGTCGCCGCGGTTGAGGACAAGGACGATCCGCCCCCGGGCCTCTCGCAGTGTCGGCCAGCCCCGCCCGAGGACCGCGTCGCGCAACGTCGGCGCGTCGCCCCGCACGTCGTCGGGTGTCAGCAGGTCGTCGGGTGTGAGCACTGAGCGGATGTCGTCGTCGAGCCGGCGAAGGGCGGCGGCGTCGAAGGCGGCGAGGGCGGGGTCGAGGCTGAGCTCGAGGGCGCCGTCCTTGGTCTCGACGAGCACGAAGATCGGCACGTGGCCGGGGTGGTCGTCGGACCACGCCTTGATCACGCCCAGGCATGCGGCGAGCGGCGTGCAATTGGTCTCGGCGTCGACGGCCGGGGTGTGCACGACCGGGAACTGGCCACCGGCGTTCGTGACGTCGAGCTCGAAGCCGCGTATGCCTTGCCGCTCGAGCTGCTCGTCGAGCGGCGCGTGCTCGTAGTCCAGTGTGTCCTTGATGCCCTGGGGCAGCACGACGGGCGAGCGCCGGTGGTAGCTGTTGTGCGTGTTGAGGACCTGAACCTCGTGCAGGCGAAGCGTGTCGTCGAGGGGATACGCCGGCTCACTCCGCTCGCCGTCGTCGGCGCACGAGCTGACAGCGAGTGCGAGCACACAGAGCAGCGGTACGGCGTGGCGGTTCATCTCAGATGACGCTCTCACCAGCTTCGACCTTGGGCCGTAGCAACGCCGCCAGGCGTGATCGGTGATGGGTCGCGTCACCGAACGTGATCTGGTCGAGCTGGGCGCGCTTGAGGAACAGGTGCAGGTCGTGCTCCCAGGTGAACCCGATCCCGCCGTGCACCTGGAGCGACGACGCCATCACCCGCTTCGACGCGTCGGAGCACCACACCTTGGCCGTCGACGCCGCGACCGAGGCGTCGGCGTGACCTGCCCCGATGCACCACGCGGCCCAGTACGCGGTCGAGCGCATGCCCTCCACGTCGACGAGCATGTCGGCGCATCGGTGCTTGACGGCCTGGAAGCTCCCGATCGGTCGCCCGAACTGGACGCGCTCCTTCGCGTAGTCGACGGCCATCTCCATAGCTCGCGACGCGCCGCCCAGCATCTCGGCCGAGGTGTACGCCGCGCCCCGGTCCAGCAGGGCGTCGACCGCCTCGCGCCCGCCCAGGCGAGTGGCCGGGGTGCGCTCGAAGCGGAGCCAGCCGAGCTCGCGTGTGCGGTCCATCGCCGGCTCTCGACGCGGTGGCCGCTCCATGCCGAGCGCGAACAGCGCCGAGCCGTCGCCGTCGTCGGCGAACACGACCGCCACCTCGGCCGACGGCGCGAACAGCGACGGGTCGGGCCGGCCCGTGAGGGACCAGGCATCGCCGTCGCGCTCGGCCCGCACCGCGTCGGGCCGGCTGCTCCACGCCACGCAGCCGATGGCGTCGCCCCCCACGAGCCCCTCGACCAGCCGCTCCTCGTCCGCATTCGCCAGGGCGCCGACGGCGAGCAGGTTGGAGAGGAACGGCGCCGGCGCGGCGTGGCGCCCGACCTCGTCGAGCAGCACCGCGACCTCGACCGCGCCGAGCCCGAGCCCGCCCTGCGACTCGGGGAGGTCGATGCCGGTCCAGCCCTGCTCGACCATCGCCTTCCACAGCTCGGCATCGAGACCCCCGCCCGCCTCCATCACCGCCCGCACGCGGGCGGGCGAGGCGAGCCCGTCGAGCAGCTCGCGCGCCCCGGCGCGGAGCGCGAGCTGATCCTCGGAGAGCTCGAAGTCCACCGAGCGAGGTTACGCTCCTGCTCGTGGCCGTGACGACGCACGAGGACGCCGAGACCGAGCGCGTGCTGGCTCGCGTCGATCGGCTGCTCGCCGAGCACGATCCCACCTCGAGCGATCCGGTCGCGTTCCGGGCCGCCCAGTACGACCTGGGCCTGGCCTGGGTGTGGTTCCCGGAGGGGTTCGGCGGCCTGGGCGCCCCTCCCGAGCTCCAGCGGAGGGTCGACGAGCGACTTCGCGCCGCCGGCGTACGGTCTCCGGAGGCGGCCCGCAGCGGGTTCGGCTACTTCCTCGCCGGCCCCACGATCGTCACCCACGGCGGCGACGAGCTGAAGCGGCGGCGGTTGCGGCCCCTCTTCACCGGCGAGGAGGTGTGGTGCCAGCTGTTCAGCGAGCCCGGCGCCGGCTCCGACCTCGCCGGCCTCTCCACCCAGGCGCGGCGCGACGGCGACGAGTGGATCGTCAACGGCCAGAAGGTCTGGAACACGCTGGCGCACATCGCCGACCGCGGGATGCTCGTCGCCCGCAGCGAACCCGAGGCCCCCAAGCACCGCGGCCTCACCTACTTCGCGCTCGACATGCACGCGCCCGGTGTCGAAGTCCGGCCGCTGCGGCAGATGACCGGCGAGGCGGAGTTCAACGAGGTGTACCTCGCCGACGTACGCGTGCCCGACACCGATCGCATCGGCGGCATCGGAGACGGCTGGCGGGTGTCGCTCACCACCCTGATGAACGAGCGGGTCACGATCGGCAGCGTCGTCGCGGCGCGCGACTCGGGGCCGATCGGCGATGCGCTGCGGGTCTGGCGCGAGCATCCCGACCGCCACGAGCCGGTGCTACGCGACCGCCTGGCCCGGCTGTGGGTCGAGGCCGAGGTGCTCCGCCTCACCAACGCCCGCGCCGCCGCCAACCGCAAGGCGGGGGCGCCGGGCCCCGAGGGCTCCGTCGCCAAGCTCGCGTTCGCCGAGGTCAACAAGCGGGTCTACGAGCTGTGCGCCGACGTGCTCGGGCCGGAGGCGCTGCTGTACCCGAGCTACGAGATGGTCCGCCCCGATGAATCGGCGCTCACGGGCGGAGGCGACCCGCGGAAGATGCTCCTGCGCTCCCGCGCCTACTCCATCGAGGGCGGCACCTCCGAGATCCTGCGCAACGTGCTCGGCGAGCGGGTGCTCGGGCTGCCGGGCGAGCCGCGCGTCGACAAGGAGCTCCCGTGGAGCGAGGTGCCGCGGAGCTGACCTCCGCGCCCTCGAGGCTGCGATGCGTGGATGCCGCACGCGAGGGCGCGCCGTTACCCTCTGGGCGGGAGCGGTGCGATGAACCTGACTGACACCGGTGGCGAAGCGCGGCTGCGCGACGAGGTGCGCGCGTGGCTGCGCGCGCACCTGCCGTGGGAGTACGGCCGGGGGCTGCCGCCCCGGTTCGACGACCTCTCCGACGAGGTCGCGTTCGGCCGCGAATGGCAGGCGAAGCTGGCCGAGGGTCGATGGGTGGGCGTGGCCTGGCCCGAGGAGTACGGCGGGCGCGGCGCCGGGCCGGTCGAGCACTTCATCGTGACCGAGGAGCTGGCACGCGCTCGCGCCCCCGAGCTCGTCGGCCGGATCGGCATCAACCTCGTCGGGCCCACGCTGCTCGCCCACGGCACGCCCGCGCAGAGGCAGCGCTGGCTCCCCGACATCCTCTCGGCGCGCCGGCTCTGGTGCCAGCTCTTCAGCGAGCCCGGGGCCGGCAGCGACCTGGCCTCGCTGTCGACCCGGGCCGAAGCAGTCGAGGGTGGCTGGGTGCTCAACGGGCAGAAGGTGTGGACGAGCTACGCGCAGTTCGCCGACTGGGGCATCTGCCTGGTGCGCACGAAGCCCGACGCGCCCAAGCACCAGGGGATCTCGTGCGTGGTCGCCGACATGGACGCGCCCGGCGTCGAGGTCCGGCCGCTGCGCCAGATCACCGACGAGGCCGAGTTCAACGAGGTGTTCTTCACCGACGCGTTCGTGCCGCGCGACCATCTGATCGGGCCCGAGCACGAGGGGTGGCGGGTCGCGAGCTCGACGCTCTCCCACGAGCGGGGCATCAACCCCCGCCAGCTGGTGATCCATGTCCAGCTCGTCGAGGAGCTGCTGCGCCTCGCCCTCGATTTGGGGGCGTACGACGACGACCGGCTGCGGCCGCGACTTGCCCAGGCCTACGTGGAGGTACGCCTGTTCCAGCTGCACAACTGGCGGACGCTGTCGCGCCTCGCGAAGGGGCAGGAGCCGGGAGCCGAGGGCAGCGTGCTCAAGCTCTACTGGAGCGAGATGAGCAAGCGCATGCACGACACCGTCATGGCGGTGCTGGGCCCCGTCGCCCCGCTGTGGCGTGGCGCGGGCGACAACCCGGGCGACGGGAGCTGGCAGCGCTCGTGGCTCTACTACCAGGCGTCCTCGATCTGGGCCGGCGCCAACGAGATCCAGCGCAACATCATCGGCGAGCGCGTGCTCGCGCTCCCGCGTGAGCCGAAAGGCTGATTTCGGCGAGCACTACGCTGACAGCGGCGTCACCGTACGAGAGGGGTCAGCGTGAAGGTCACCCGCATCCACCACGCCAGCGTCAACACCGAGGGGGCACCCCTCGATGACGTCCGCTGCTTCTATGCCGACGTGCTCGGACTCCCGCTCGCCCCCCGCCCCGACATGGGCGTCGAGGGGTACTGGTTCGACGCCGGACCGCGCGGCCAGGTGCACGTCATCCACGCACCGTCGGCGGGCGCAGGGATCGACCCGATCGGCAACCACTACTGCCTCGCGGTCGACGACCTCGACGCCGCCATCGCCGAGCTCGAGGACGCAGGGATCCCCTATCTCCAGGCGACGCAGGGCGAGGACGCGGTGCAGGTCTGGGTGACCGACCCCGCCGGCAACACGATCGAGCTCCAGCAGGACGCGTAGCGGACATGTTCGGAACCGTCCGCTACGAGGTCGACGGGGCGGTCGCCACGATCACGCTCGACCGCCCGGAGGTCGCGAACGCCCAGAGCTCGCAGATGATCGACGAGCTCGACGCCGCCCTCGACCTCGCCGACGCCGACGACGACGTCCGGGTGGTGATCCTCGCCGGCGAGGGGAAGCACTTCTCCGCCGGTCACGACCTCAAGGAGCTGATGGCGGGCAGCGACGAGTGGTCGCGCATGCGCGACACCGCCGAAGGCAAGCTCCACCACGAGCAGGTCATGTACTTCGACCGGTGCGTGAGGCTGTACGAGTTCCGCAAGCCCACGATCGCCGCCGTGCAGGGAGCCTGCGCCGCCGCGGGCCTCATGCTCGCCTGCATGTGCGATCTCATCGTGGCTGCCGGCGACGCCGAGTTCTCCAACCCCGTGCTGCGGATGTCGGGCGCCGGCGTCGAGCTGCTGGTCGAGCCGTGGGAGCTCGGGCCGCGCAAGGCCAAGGAGTTCCTGCTGTGCGCCGAGACCCTCGACGCAGTCGACGCCGAGCGCCTGGGGCTCGTGAACAAGGTGGTGCCACGGGCTGAGCTCGCGGCCGCCGCCCGCGAGATGGCCGACAAGGTCGCGCTGGTGCCGCCGGTCACCGCCCAGGCGGTCAAGGACTCCATCAACCGCATGACCGAGTACCAGGGCAAGCGGGAGTCGTGGCGGTACCACTTCATGGTCCACCAGTTCGTAAGCAACACCGCTACCGCGCTCGGCGCCATGGAGGCCCGCAAGCAGAAGGGCACCATGAAGGACGTGATCGCCGAGCAGCAGCGCGGCGACTCCGACTGATGATGCGTTCAGAGATCGCGCTCAGCGCGGTCAGTGCACGCATCGAGGCGGGGTGGGGATGAGCGGGCCCCTGGAAGGTCTCCGGGTGCTCGACCTCGGCACCAGGATCGCGGCGCCGTTCTGCGCCGGGCTCCTGGGCGAGCAGGGCGCCGAGGTCATCAAGATCGAGCAGCCGGGGGCGGGCGACTTCATGCGCGAGATCGGCCCGTTCCTATCCGTCGACGGGCCCGGCGGCGAGGAGGGGTACTCGCTCTTCTGGGCTGTCGAGGGCAGGGGCCGAAGCAGCGTGACCCTCGACCTGCGCCGGGAGGCGGGCCAGGACCTGTTCCGCCGGCTCGCCGCGACCGCCGACGTCGTGGTGGAGAACTTCCGTCCCGGCACGCTCGAGAAATGGCACATCGGCCCCGGCGACCTCGACCCGAAGCTGGTCGTCGTGCGCATCAGCAGCTTCGGGCAGGACGGGCCCTACTCGCAGCGCCCCGGCCTCGACCGGGTCGGGATCGGCTACGGCGGGCTGCTGAACCTCACCGGGTACCCGGACCGCCCGCCGGTCCGGGTGGGCGTCACCATCTCCGACTACCTCACCGGCGTGTTCGCCGCCCACGCCGCCGTGAGCGCGCTGTACGCGCGCGACGCGCGCCGCTCCGGCGGGGGCGCCGTGATCGATGCCGCCCTCTACGGCGCCGCGCTGCGCATCCTCGAATGGACGGTGCCCGCGTACGACCGGCTCGGCCTGGTCCGCACACGGGAGGGGAACCGCCTCGCGAACTCGGCCCCGCTCGACAACTACCCGACCGCCGACGGCAAGTACGTGTGCATCGTGGCGGGCGGCGACGCCAACTTCGCCCGCCTGTGCCGGGCCATGGACCAGCTCGACCTCCTCGACGACCCGCGCTTCGCCAAGCTCGCCGACCGGGCCGAGCACGGCGACGTGATCAACGGCATCGTGGCCGAATGGACCCGCCGGCTGCCGGCGGCAGCGGTCGAGGAGGCGTGCGTGGCGTGCGACGTGCCCGTCGCCACCGCCTACACGGCCGCCGACATGTTCGCCGACGCCCACTTCGCCCACCGGGGCGACCTCGTCGAGGTCGATGACCCCGTGGCGGGACCGATGCGCCAGCAGGCGCCGTTCCCGCGCGTCGTGGGCGAGGAGGTGCCGGTGCCCACGGGCGCGCCCCGCCTCGGGGAGCACACGCGTGACGTGCTCGGCGGCTTGCTGGGCCTGTCCGAGGCCGAGCTCGACCAGCTCGCCGACGACGGCGTCGTCTGATGCCAGAGCAGGTCCCGGTGCGCGAGGGGCTGTGGGCGACCGACGCCGGCGGCGACGAACACCTCGTCGGCGGACGCTGCGGCGCGTGCGACCGCCACCACTTCCCCCTCGCCGGCACCTGCCCGTACTGCGGCGCCAGTGAGGTCCGCGAGGTCGCGCTCTCCGGCCGAGGCACTCTGTGGGGCTGGACCGCGGTGACGGCGGCCCCGCCCGGCTACCGCGGCGAGGTGCCGTTCGGCTTCGGGGTGGTCGAGCTGCCCGAGGGTCTTCGGGTCATCACGCGCATCGACGAGCCCGACCCCGACCGGCTCGAGTTCGGCATGCCGATGAGGCTGGCGGTCGCGCCCCTGTACGTCGATGACGAAGGACGCACGGTCACGTCGTGGACGTTCGTGCCTGCGGGGAGCAGGTGACTCGCCGCGTCGAGATCGCTGGGACCGGGATCCACCCGTTCGGCCGCTTCGAGGGTAAGTCGGTCACCGAGATGGGGGTGGACGCGGTGCACGCCGCGCTTGCCGACGCCGGGCTCGACCCCACCCGCCAGGGCTTCGGGGCCGCGTTCTGCGGCACCGTGTACTCGGGTGTCGCCGCCGGCCACAAGGTGCTCGGCGCACTCGGCCTCACCGGCATGCCGATCGTCGACGTCGAGGCCGGCTGTGCGAGTGGCGGCGCCGCGCTCATGCTGGCGGCGGCCGCGATCCGCGCGGGCCAGTACGACTGCGTGCTCGTGTTCGGGATCGAGAAGATGCCCAAGGGCATCATCCGCTCCTCGTTCTTCGAGCCGTGGCGGGAGGAGGGGGGCCTGGCGGCGACGCCGGCCTACTTCGCCCTGCGGGCCCAGCGCCTCATGCGCGAGTCGGGCGTCACCAAGGAGCATCTCGCCCAGATCGTGGTGAAGAACCGCCGCCACGGCGTGCAAAACCCCGACGCCATGTTCCGCGCCGAGGTCACCGCCGAGGAGGTCCTCGCGTCACGGGTGGTGTGCGAGCCGCTCCACCTCTGGATGCTGTGCTCGCCCAACGAGGGCGCGGCAGCCGTCGTCCTGCGGTCGGCGCCTAACGGAGGCGGCGGCAGCAGTCCGGTGACGGTCGAGGCCGCCGCGCTGCGCTCGCACCTCCCGGGCTCGGTACTGGGCGAGGGCACCCCCCTCAGCGGCCTGGTCGACGACGACGCTCCCTCCCCCACCACGCTCGCCGCCCGGGCCGCGTTCGAGGAGGCGGGAGTCGGGCCCGAGGACCTCGATGTGGTGGAGTGCCAGGACACCGACGCCGCCCGCGAGCTGATCTCCTACGAGGAGCTCGGCCTCGTCCCTCCGGGCGGCGCCGGCAAGTGGGCCGCCGAGGGCGTCACCGCCATGACCGGCCCGCTGCCGGTCAACCCCAGCGGCGGGCTGCTCTCCAAGGGCGAGCCCCTCGGCGCGTCGGCGCTGGGCCAAGTGGTCGAGCTGGTAGCCCAGCTCCGGGGTGAGGCAGGCTCACGCCAGGTGAGCGGCGCCCGGGTCGCGCTGGGTCACACGGTGGGCCGCGGCGCCAACGCGAGCGTGGTGATCCTGAAGCGGTAGCCGGAGCCCGAGACCATTCACGCGCCGACGCGCTCGTTGTACTCCTGGATCACCTCGTCCGATTCCTCCTCGGCGTTCTTCAAGGCCGCCCTCGGCTTCTTCCCCTCGGTGAACATCCGCACCTCGGCCTCCTCGAGCACCGCGCGGACGCCGCGGTAGTCGCCGATGACGGCGCCCGCCGACGCGACGTTGTCCTTGCCCGAGACGAGCTGGTCGAAAGCGACTCGGAAGCCGGGGATCTCGGCCCAGCGCTGCTGCACCACGGGTAGCTCGACGGCGGACTCGCGGATCGGGATGTAGCCCGTGGCGGCGGCCCACTCGGCCGCCGGCTCCGGCTCGCTGAGGAACTTGGCGAACTCCCAGGCTGCCGCCTGCTCCTCGCGGCTCGATTTGTTCACGATGTAGAGCGCGGCGCCGCCCACGAGCACGCCGCCCGTCCCAGTGGGCCCGGGCATCGGGCCCACTGCCAGCTCGACATCCGCGAACTGGCCCGTCCCCAGGATCTCGGCGATCGTGCCCAGCGCGCCGGTGCTGTCGACGGTCATGCCCACCTGCTCGTTGGCGACGGCGAGGAAGTTGTTGACCAGTGCGAGAAGACGATCTCGACCGGCTCGTCCGCCTTCGCCAACGCCCCCAGCGGACACGATCCTCCGCCTCCGTGCGCAGCGGCCCCGGCGGTCACCGAGCCGGCCGTCACGGCGGTCACGGTGAGCAGGGCGGCGGCGAACCGGCGGGCGCGCACGCGAGCCACGGCGAGGGCGGATGGGTCAGGCGCCGACGCGCTCGTTGTAATCCTGGATCACCGCGTCCGACTCGTTCTTGGCGTCCTCGAGCGACGGCTTGGGCTTCTTCCCATCGGTGAGCATCCGTGTGACGGCCTCGTCGACGGCGACGCGCACACCCAGGTAGTCGCCGATGACGGGGCCGGCGGTGGCGAGGTTGTTCTTGCCCTGGAGCAGCTGCTCGTAGCCGATGCGGAAGCCAGGGATCTCGGCCCAGCGCTGCTGGACGACCGGGAGCTCGACCGCCGACTCGCGGATCGGGATGTAGCCCGTCCCCGCCGACCACTCCGCGACGTTCTCGGCCTCGTCCATGAACTTGGCGTACTCCCACGCCGCCGCCTGCTTCTCGGGGCTGATGTCCTTCGTGATGTAGAAGGCGGCACCACCGACGAGCACGCCGCCCTTGTCGGTCGGTCCCGGCATCGGGGCCACGCCCAGCTCGACGTGGGAGAACTGGCCGCTGCCCAGCACCTGGGCGATGGTCCCGAGGCCGGCGATGCTGTCGACGGTCATCGCCGCCTGCGAGTTGCCGATGGCGAGGTAGTTGTCGATCGCGCTCGCTCCGGTGCGGGCGTTGGTGATCGCGAGGCCGTCGGCGACTATCTCCGACATCCAGGTGAAGAACTCCCGACCCTGCTTGTTGTCGAACTCGACCTCGGTGGCCCGCTCCTTGCGGCCGTTGCCGTTGTTCACGTAGGGCTTACCCGACTTGGCCAGGAACTGCTCGAAGAAGAACGCATCGATCTTGAGCGCGAACCCGGCCGGGTACCCGCTGGCCTTGATCGCCTCGGCGGCCTCGCGGACCTCGTCGAGGGTCGCGGGCGGCTGTTCGGGGTCGAGCCCAGCCGACCGGAACGCGGCCTTGTCGTAGTAGAGGACGGGGTTCGACACGTTGAACGGCAGCGCCCACAGCGTGTCGTCGACCGTGTAGTAGTCGATGACCCGCGGCAGGTAGTCGGAGAGGTCGTAGTCGTCGGCGTCGACGCACGCCTGGATGGGCAGGATTGCCTGGGAATCGATGGCCTGCTGGAGGAACGTCTCGGGGAGCTGGGCGACGTCGGGGAGCTCACCGGTGGCCAGGGCGTTGCGGAACTTCTCGACCGTGTCCTCGTAGCTGGTCTGGTTGACGAGGTTCACGCGCACGGCCTCCTGGGATGCGTTGAAGGCGTCGGTCAGGCGGATCAGCGTCTCCTCGTTCGCCCTCGGCATCGAGTGCCAGAACGTGATCTCCACCGGCTTGTCGGCCCGGTCGAGCGCCTTGAGCGGGCATTTGTCACCCCCGGCGCGAGGCGCAGCACCGCCGGGGACGGCGGCGGCGGCAAGGGCCAGCGCGGCCGCGAGCACGGGCACGAGCAGACGGCGGCGCACTCGGATCCTGTTCATGAGATCACCCTTTCACAGCGCCGGCGGTGAGCCCGCGCACGAGCTGCTTCTGGAAGAAGATCAGGAGGATCAACAGCGGGACGGCGGCGATGATCGCACCGGCAAAGGTCACGTTGACCTCGTCGAGGCTGGTCTGGCGCAGCTGCTTGAGCCCGATCTGTACCGTGCGCAGCCGGTCGTCCTCGGTCACCAGCAGCGGCCACAGGTACTGGTTCCACGCCGCGAGGAAGGCGAAGACCCCCAGCGCCGCGACCGCCGGCCGGGCCAGCGGCACCGCCACCCGCACCATGAACCGCAGGTGCCCGTAGCCGTCCATGGCGGCGGCGTCCTGGAGATCGCGAGGTACCTGGAGGAACGCCTGGCGGAGCAGGAACGCACCGAAGCCGGTGGCGAGGAAAGGCACCGCCAGCCCCTGATAGGTGTCGAGCCAGCCCAGCGAGTCCATGGTCTGGAGGTTGGTGATGATCGTGATCTCGAACGGGACCATCAGCGTGGCGAGGAACGCCACGAACAGCGTCCGCTTGAGCGGGAACTCGAGGAACGCGAACGCGTAGCCCGCCAGGATCGCGGTGACCACCTGCCCGATGGTGATGATGCCGGTCACGATGAAGCTGTTGCGCAGGTAGATCCCCAGATGGGCGCCGTCCCAGGCGTCGCCGTAGGTGTGCCACTGCGGATCGGTCGGGAAGAACCGAGGCGGGCGCGCCCCGAGCTGGTCCGGCTGGAGGAGCGAGTTCACCACCGTGATGTAGATCGGGAAGATCACGACGAACGCCAGCACCGTGATCAGCACGTAGCGACCGACGAGCTTCCATCGTCGGGCGGCGCCTTCCCGCTTGGGGCCTCCACCCATGTAGAAGTCCTGGCCGCCGTCACCGGGCATAGAAGACCCTCCGCTCCAGCACACGCATCTGCACGATGGTCAGCAGCAGGGTGATGCCGAAGAGTGCGATGGCAAGAACGGCGGCCGCGCCCGGATCGTTGCGCTCGCGCAGCTTGGTGAAGATGAAGTAGGTGAGGACGTTCGTCTTCTTGAGCGGGCCGCCCTCGGTCAGCAGATCGATCTGACCGAAGCTCTGGAACGCGAAGATCGTGCCCACCACCACCGCGAAGAAGATCGTGGGCGAGAGCAGGGGCAGCGTGACGCTCCGGAAGCGCGACCACGGCCCCGCCCCGTCGACCTCGGCCGCCTCGAGCAGGTCGTCGGGGATCGACTGGAGACCCGAGGACATGAGGATGAACGAAAGACCGAGGTTCTGCCATACGGTCGTGACCGACACTGCCACCAGCGCCCAGGTCGGGTTCTGCAGGATCGGCGGCTTCGGGTCGAGCCCCATCCACGGCAGTAGCCCCACCCGTGGGTTCATGAGCGTCCCGAAGATCACCGCCGCCACTGCCACCGACGTCGCGACGCTCGACGAGAAGATGGTGCGGTAGATCGCGATGCCGCGCAGCCGCTGGTGCGCGAGCACGGCCAGCGCGAGCCCGAGGGCGATCCCAACCGGGACGGTGTACAGCGCGAAGAGCACGGTCACCTTGACGCTGTTATAGAAGTCGCTCGACGTCAGGATGTCGGAGTACTGCTCGAACCCGACGTACTTGCGGGGCAGGTTCGGGAAGGGCGGGTTCCGGTAGAAGCCCAGATAGAAGTTCCTCAGGAACGGATAGAAGATGAACACGCCGAACACCAGCAACGACGGCAGCACGAGCGTGTAGCCGAACCCGACCTCGCGCACCCGCCGGCTGAACCGGCGCGGGCGCGGTGTCGTCTCGGTGGGCGGTGCGGTCGCGGGCGGTGCGGTGGTCGCGGTCACTCCTCCACCCGGCGCTCGGTGGCGGGGTCGAACAGGTGCAGGTGGGCGTCATCGAACGTGAGCTTCATGCGGGCCTGCTCGGCCGGTGGCGGCGCGCTGGCGGGCTGGCGCACGATCACCGGCTGCCCGTCGGCGAGGCGGCAGAACACGTGGCGCTCGTGGCCCAGCGACTCGACCACGCTCACCGTCACCGCGATCGGGCCGTCGGCCGCGAGCTCCAGGTGCTCGGCACGCACGCCGACCACCACCTCCTCGAGGGCGAGGCGGTTGAGCGCCTTGCCCACCGCCGGCGACAGCGCGACGGCGCCGCCCGGTACCGCCACTGAATGCCCGTTCCCCGCGGCGCGCGTCACCCGGCCGGTGACCGTGTTCATGGGCGGGTTGCCGATGAACCGGGCGACGAACAGGTTGGCCGGGTGGTCGTACACGCCCTGGGGCGGCCCGACCTGCTGGAGCACGCCCTCGTTCAGGATGGCGATTCGGCTCCCCATCGTCATCGCCTCGACCTGGTCGTGGGTGACATAGATGACCGTCGACGCCAGCCGGCGGTGCAGCTCGACGAGCTCGGCCCGGGTCTGCACCCGTAGCTTGGCGTCGAGGTTCGACAGGGGCTCGTCCATGAGGAACACCTGGGGCCGCCGGACGATGGCGCGGGCCAGGGCCACCCGCTGGCGCTGCCCGCCCGAGAGCTGCGCCGGGCGCCGGTCGAGGAGCGCCTCGAGGCCGAGCATGCCCGCGGCCTCGGCCACCAGCCGCTGGCGCTCGGCCTTGGCCACCCGGCGGGACCGGAGGGGGAACTCGATGTTCCGGCGGACGGTCATGTGGGGGTACAGCGCATAGCTCTGGAACACCATGGCCACGTCGCGGTCCTTGGCCTCGACGTCGTTTACCACCCCGTTGCCGATCTCGATCACACCCTCGGTGGGCTGGTCGAGCCCCGCGACCATGCGCAGGGCCGTCGACTTCCCGCACCCGGACGGGCCGAGCAGGACGAGGAACTCCCGGTCCGCGACCTCGAGCGTGAGGTGGTCGAGAGCGGTGACGGCACCGAAGCGCTTGGTCACCCCCTGGATGCCGACCCGGCCCATGGGTGCGGAGATTACGCGGGTCAGCGCGTTCGAAGGAACCAGCCGCGCGGGTCCCAGCGCCGCAGGGAGGTGACCTCGTCGTCCGCCGGCGGCGGCAGCTCGCGGATCGTGGCAGCGACTTGCAGGTCCCAGCCGCACGCGGCGCGGGCGACGGCAACCCGATCGTTCAGATGCTCTTCACCTGCAGGTACGGCAGTCAGCACCAGCTCGTCGCCGTCGACCTTCTCGAGTGTGCCAAGGTCGGTGACCAGGGCGCGCACGGTACGTCCCGGCGAGGTCACGTAGCCGCACTCGGCGGGCGTGCGCTCGGGCGTGAGCAACGCCACCACCACCGACTCGGCGGCCACGCTGGCGACGTCGTTGCCACCACCCGAGCCGACCAGGAACGGGCCGCCGGGCACGAGCGTGGAGTTGACGTTGCCGAACCGGTCGACCTGGGCGCCGCCGAGGCAGGCGACGGTGGTGGTGCCGGGACCGCCGACGAGCGCGCCGAGGACGAGGCCGGCGTCTCCGAGCATGATCGAGCTCGGGAAGTTGCGGTGGTTGAGCACGAACGGGTCGGCGGGGGTGGGGTCGTAGCCCCAGAGGCCGATCTCGGCCGTCAGCTCGACCGCGGCGCCGGCGGCGCGTGCCTGCGCCACGCCCAGCCAGGCGGCGAGGTTGGCGACCCCGGCGCCGGCCAGCACCGCGTCGGCGCCCAGCGCGATCACCCGCCGTGCGAGGTGACGGGCCCCCCAGACCGCCGCCGTCTCCCACCGGTTGGGTGGGGCGTCGAGGTCGGGTGGATACGTCGCCTCGTCGGTGCGCCACGACCCGGGGTCGGCCTTGGCCCGCAGGGTCGCGACCCGCTCGGCGCCGAGCCGGTCCAGGTAATCGTCCTGTGACTCGACGTCGCGGACCCAGTGGCGGATCCAGCCGTCGAAGTCGTCGCCGCGGGTGGCGGCGCGCGCCTCCACCCAGAAGTCGTAGTCCTCGCCGTAGCTCTCGGCCGGGAGGTCGCGGGTGAACAGCCCGCCCGGGTGCGCGCCCAGCGGCGCCTCGCAAACGGCGCGCACGCGGTGGGCAGGGATGCGCACGTGCTCCGACCACGGCCGCAGGTCGTCGACCACGCGCTCGACGGTGACGATCGCGCCCCGGCGCGCCGCCAGCGCCCCCCAGACGCCTTCCAGCAGCGGCGGATGGAGCGCGACGTTGCCCTGGCGGTCCGCGATCGGGGCGTGCAGGAGCGCGACGTCGGGCACCAGCGGCGCGAGCAGCCCGACCTCCCCGAACGGAGTGTCGACGCGCGTGTACGCATCGTTCGCCGCCATCGACGACCCCGCGATCGACCGGGTGACGATGGCGGGCAGTCCACGGGCGGCGGCCTCGAGGCGCTGCGCGAAGGCCAGGAACGACCAGTGCTCGACCTCCACCTCACCCCGCTCGTACGCCCCGGCGAACACCGGGTTGGGCGTGAAGTTGGGGAACGTGTCACCGGAGTACCCCGTGACGACCCGGCGCACGAGGCCGCCACGGAAGAAGAGCGTCCCCAGGCTCGAGAGGCTCAGCATCGCCAGCGTGAAGCCGGGATCGCGCCCCCACCACTGCCGCACGACCTCGCGCGCCGCCGCCGTCCAGCGGGTGTGACCGACGACGAGGTGGAGCGTGTCGCCGGCGCGCACGTGCTCGGCGACCGCGTCGCTCAGACTTGCCCGCTTGTCGCTGCTCATCATCGGCTTTGCGTCAGAAAGGGTCCTCTGCGGACCCTAAGTGACGCCAGAGCGAATCATGAGAGCACGAGGTCGGCGAGGCGCTGGCGCTGCCAGCCCTGGTAGCCGAGCATGGCGTCGTTCTGCTTGGCCCGCTTGTAATAGAAGTGGGCGTCGCAATCCCAGGTGAAGCCGACGCCACCGTGGATCTGGATGTCCTCGCCCGAGATGAACACGGCGGCCTCACCCGCGAACCCTTTGGCCATCGCCGCCGCGCGTTGGCGGGACTCGTCGTCGACGTCCGACGTCCAGGCGGCGTAGTGCGTCCCGACCCGGGCGAGCTCGAGCCGGTGGAGCATGTCGACGGCCTTGTGGCGGATGGCCTGGAACGTGGCGATGGGCCGGTCGAACTGCACCCGCACCTTCGCGTACTCGACCGCGAGGTCGAGCGCGGCCTCGGACGCGCCGATGAGCTCGGCGCTCAGCGCGACCGCGGCGTCGTCGACCACGCGTCGCCAGATCGCGGTATGGTCGGCGCGGGGACCGATCGCGACCACGCGCTCCTCGTCGAGCACGAGCCGGGCAGCTTTGCGGGTCGGGTCGAGCGTCGGGACCGCCTCCCCCTTCGGCGCCTCGAGCAGGAACGACCCCAACCCCTCCTCGGTGCGGGCCACGACGATGGCCCAGTCGGCGGTGTGGCCGTCGAGCACCAGCGGCTTGTGGCCAGTGACGATCCAGTCGGCGCCCTTCCGCCGCGCCCGGGCGCGGACCCGGTCGACGGGGTCGCCGTGCCCCTGCTCCTCCAGCGCGACCGTTCCCCGTAGCGTGCCCGACGCCAGCGGCTCGAGCAGGTCGTGGGCGCCGAGGCGATCCGCCGCCAGTGTGGCCAGCACGCTCGACGAGAAGAACGGGCCCGGGAGCGGGAGCCGGCCCATCTCCTCCATCACCACGACCATGTCGACGAGCCCGAGGCCGATCCCACCGTGGTCCTCGGGTACGAGCAGCCCGGGCCAGCCCATCTCGGTGACCTTGTCCCAGTGCTCGTCGGTGAACCCACGCTCGTCCTCGGCCATCGCGCGCACGTAGCTGCCGGGCGCCTCGTTCGTCAGGAACGACCGGACCGCTTCCCGCAACGCCTCTTGATCGTCGGAGAACGTGAAGTCCACGAGGGCGAAGACTAACGTGCGTGTCAGGTTTCTATGGACTTCGCTTACGAGCCCGAAGACCTGGCGTTCCGCGACGAGTTACGGGCCTGGCTCGACGAGAACCTGTCCAAGTTCTTGGCCGACTGGGGCGGCGACGACGACTCGGGCAGCGGCCGTCAGGGGGGCATGCAGAAGGGCGTCGCCCGCACCCAGGAGCGCCGGAAGGACTGGCAGCGCCGGCTGCACGAGGGCCGATGGGCCGCGATCAACTGGCCCAAGGACTGGGGCGGGCGCGAGGCCACGCCGGTGCAGAACGTCCTCTACTCCGAGGAGATGTCGCGCCAGCGCGCGCCGGGCGTCTACAACGCCAACGGTATCTGGCAGATCGGGCCCATGATCATCAAGTGGGGCACCGAAGAGCAGAAGCAGCGCTGGCTCCCGGGGATCCTCGACGCGTCCGAGCACTGGTGCCAGGGCTTCAGCGAGCCCCAGGCGGGCTCCGACCTCGCCAACCTGCGGACCACCGCGATCCGCGACGGCAACGAGTACGTCGTCAATGGCCAGAAGATCTGGATCTCGACCGCGCACCTGGCGAAGTGGGGGCTGTTCCTCCTGCGCACCGACCCCTCCGCCATCGAGCGCAAGGCCAAGCACGAGGGCATCACCGCGTTCATCGTCGACATGGAAGCGCCCGGCATCGAGATCCGTCCCATCAAGGACATCGTCGGTGACGAGCTGTTCAACGAGGTGTTCTTCACCGACACCCGCATCCCCGCCGACTACCGCCTCGGCGACGAGGGCGCCGGCTGGCAGGTGGCGATGGGGACGCTCGGACACGAGCGGGTCGGCACCGCCGGTCTCGCCATCGCGATGGCGTCCGATCTGCGGGCGATGATCTCGGCGGCGCGCGCCACCAACCCCGACGCGCTCGACGACCCCGAGATCCGGGAGCGCATCGCCCGCGCGTACACCGACATCGAGTTCACCAAGCTTCTCAACTACCGGGCGCTGACCAAGATCATCAAGGGCCAGAAGAACTGGCCCGAGGTGCCCCTGGCCAAGCTCCAGTGGAGCCATCTCGCCCAGACGCTGGCCGAGCTCGCGGTCGACCTCCTGGGCCCTGCCGGGCTGCTCGCCAAGGGCGGGCCCGACGCCGTCGACGGGGGCAGCTGGACCCGGCTCTACAGCTTCCAGCGCTACACGTCGATCGGCGCCGGCGCCACCGAGGTGCAGAAGAACATCATCGCCGACCGCGCCCTCCTCCCCCGGAAGTGACGCCCGCGATGATGCGTGCATAGACCGCGCCAGGCGCGGTTGCTGCACGCATCGACGAGCTCGTGCGGCTCGGGGTAGTCACCCCGGTCGTCACCCGGTTGCCGGGGGCACACGCGCGCTGGGAGGAGGACGCGGGTCTCGCCGAGGTCGAGCGGGTGGTGGTGGAGGCCGAGCGCCTCGGCTACCACCACGTCACGTGCAGCGAGCACGTGGCCGTGCCGCGCGACGTCGCAGCGGTGCGCGGCGGCACGTACTGGGACCCGCTCGCCACCTTCGGTTACCTCGCCGCCCGCACGAGCACCATCCGGCTCGCCACGTTCGTGCTGGTCCTCGGCTACCACCACCCGCTCGCCATCGCCAAGCGCTACGGCACGCTCGACCGCGTGTGCCGCGGGCGGCTGATCCTCGGCATCGGCGTCGGGTCGCTGCAGGAAGAGTTCGAGCTGCTGGGCGCTCCCTTCGAGCGACGGGGCGAGCGCGCCGACGACGCCATCCGGGCGCTGCGAGCCTCGTTGGCAGAGCCGGAGCCCTCGTACGCGGGGTCGCATTACGCCTTCGAGGGCTTCGTGGTCGACCCGCACGCGGTGCAGGAGCACGTGCCGATCTGGGTGGGCGGGCGCACCGCCCGGTCGCTGCGGCGGGCGGTCGAGCTCGCCGACGGCTGGGCGCCGTTCGGGCTGGGTACGGGCGAGCTCGCGAGCATGCTCGAGCAGGCACGCGAGACCGCCGCCTGGGCCCGGCGCGACCACCCCCTCGAGGTCGTGCTCCAGAACGAGCGTCCCCTCGACCCCGCCGGCGAGCCCGGGCGGGTTGCCGAGCGCGTGGCGCGCTTCCGCCACATCGGGGCGACCGTGCTCAGCGTGCGCTTCGTGCACCACTCGCCCGACCACTACCTCGAGCAGCTGGCGGCGATGACGGCGATCGCGGCCGACCGGCAAAGGTAGTGTCGGCTCGTGGCCCGCACCTACCGGCCCGGCGCGTTGCGACGGCTCCTCAACGCGGCCATGACCGCGGGGTTGCGTCTCGGCCTGGCGCCCCCGGCCATCTATCTCCTCACCACGACCGGCCGCCTGACCGGGAAGCGCCGGACGACGCCGGTCACGCTGGTCGAGGGGGACGACGGTCGCTTCCTCGTGGCGCCGTACGGCGAGGTGGGATGGGTGCACAACGCGCGCGCGTCGGGAGACGTGACGCTGGCGCGTGGCCGTCACTCGTCGACGCACGCTGTCACCGAGCTGGGCGCGGCGGAGGCGGCGCCGGTGCTCGAGCGCTACTACCGGGCCGTGCCCGTCACGCGGCCATACTTCGACGTCGCCAAGGACTCGCCACTGGCCGACTTCGAGGCCGAGGCGCCCCGCCACCCGGTGTTCCTACTCGGTCCACCCCGCTAGGTCCCACCGCCACGAGCACGACGCCGTCAACGGGTGGCCCGCGGTCACGACCGAAGGGCCGAGGTTGAGGGCGTCGGGCGGGTGCGTCTGGGGCTCGACGCAGATGGCGTACTGCGGGTTGTTGCACGGCAGCTCGTAGTCGTGGCCGTCGAACGCGAACCGGCCGTGCCGCACCCGGCCGGCCCACGGCGCCATCGGGAAGGAACCGAAGTCATGGTCGTCGACTTCGGGGGTGACGAGGAGGTCGAGCCCGTCGACCGTGAGCGAGATCAGCCGGCCGCCGCGTGCCGGCGAGTAGACCAGCCGCGCCGCGCCTGCCTCGAGAACGGGGTCACTCATCTTGGCCTCCTCGTTCGGCGTCGCCTCTCCGGGTTATGGACGGTTGGCGACACCGAACGTTTCAGGCCTTCGGTGCATGCCTTCGGCCCCGCGGCGAAACCTGACATGGTAGTCAGTGACCGCTAGCGTGCCCGAGGCCGCCACGAGGAGAGCGCCATGCCCGTCACCGGAGACGTACCCGAGCACGACCACGTCGTCGACACCGGCAAGAGCGAGCTGACGCTCGACGAGCTCGGCCACATCCAGCCCGGCCTGGCCCGGATCATGCCCGAGATCGGGGCCCGCATCTGGAAGTGCTGGTACGCGGGCAAGTCGAGGAACCAGCCCCTGGCGCGCTTCCAGCTCAAGGAGGCGGTCAACCTCATGGAGATCGGCGCGTTCGTACGCCCGAAGTACGAGGAGAACATGGGGAAGTTCATCGCCGAGGACGTCGAGCAGGTGAAGCAGGCGATCGAGGCCCGGGACTGGGACAAGTTCGAGACGGCCTTCCAGCAGATGATCGACCAGGCCAACAGCTACCACGCGCTGTACGACAAGCCGTGGCTGCGGTGGCGCATCCCCGATCAGCCGCCTCCCGACCTCGACATGACGCCGATCGAATAGCTCACCCCGCGGCCGTCTCCACCCTCGACGGCCGCCAGAACACCGCGAGCAGCAGCAGCCCGCCGCCGATTCCCGCACCGCCGGCGATCGCGAGCCCGGTCCAGCCGTCGAGGTCGGTGGCGAGGTCGAGCGCGTGGTCGAGCGACCATTCACCGGGGCCCAGCGCGCCCAGCGCGATGCCGAGCACGGTGAGCATCATCACGTACTCCCACCCCTCGGTGGGCCGCCGGAAGACGAAGAACCCCGCCTTGCGGTGGTTCGTGATCCATGCGACCACCGCCACGCCGACCAGGCCCGCGGCCGCGAGCGGCGTGAGCAGCCCGACGACCAGCAGCGGGCCGGCGCCGAGCTCGGTGAGGGTCACGAGCCAGGCGTGCATCGGACCGGGCCGCAGCCCCATGCTCTCGAACCAGTCGGCGACTCCCGACCCCTGCCGCACCCGGACGAGATGGTTCCACCCGTGGGCGAACAGCATCAGCCCGGCCGCGACCCGCAGCCCCAGCAGCACCGTGTTGACCGCATCGACGTCCATCGGCTCCATCCCCCCGAACGACCCGCCCCCGGTCGCACTGACGCTATCGTCAGGGTCGTGGCCGTGACCGATGGCGTCGACGAAGCCTACGACCCGTTCGAGGACTTCAACCGCAGCGCCGGCATCGGCGTGGTGGAGAACCCCTACCCGCTGTTCGCCGCCGTCCGCCCCACGACGCCGGTCGTGAAGGAGGACGTGCGGGCGATGGCCGGCCTCGATACCGACGCGAGCGGGCCGATGGGCGAAGCAGGCGAGGCGGGCCTGATCGACCCGGCCGGGTTCGGAGTCCCCGACGTGTTCACCGTCTTCAGCTACGACGGCGTGCACCAGGTGCTCTCCGACGGCACGACGTTCTCGTCGGCGGGCTACGCCGACGTGATGGGCGAGGTCATGGGGCACACCATCCTCGAGATGGACGAGCCCGAGCACCACACCTATCGCGCCCTCGTGCAGCAGGCGTTCAGCCGGAAGGCCATGGCGCGCTGGGAGCACGAGGCGGTGGGGCCGATCGTCGACGAGCACATCGACGCGTTCGTCGACCGGGGCCGGGCCGAGCTCGTGCGCGAGCTCACCTTCCCGTTTCCCGTCACGGTGATCGCCCGGCTCCTGGGCCTGCCCCACGCCGATCTCCAGCAGTTCCACCGCTGGGCGGTCGAGCTCATCAGCGTCGGCTTCGACTGGGACCGGGGCATGGCGGCATCTCGGAGCCTGCGCGACTACTTCGCCGGCGTCGTCACCGAGCGTCGCCGGTCACCCGACGACGACCTCATCAGCTCCCTCGTCGACGTCGAGCTCGACGGGAAGCGTCTCTCCGACGACGAGATCTTCGCCTTCCTGCGGCTGCTGCTTCCCGCCGGCGCCGAGACCACGTACCGGTCGTCGAGCAATCTGCTGTTCGGCCTCCTCACTCACACCGATCAGCTCGACGCGCTGCGCGGCGACCGATCGCTCATGGCGCAGGCGATCGAGGAGGGGCTGCGGTGGGAGCCGCCGCTGCTCACGATCCTGCGAACCGCGACGCGCGACACCGTGGTGGACGGCGTCGAGGTCGGGGCCGGCTCGGTGATCATCGTCAACATGGGCTCGGCCAACCACGACGAGAAGTACTGGGAGAGCCCCGAGGAGTTCGACATCTTCCGGAAGCAGCGCCAGCACCTGGCGTTCGCCTTCGGACCGCACATGTGCCTCGGGATGCACCTCGCCCGCATGGAGACCCGGGTGGCGCTCACCCGCATCTTCGACCGCCTGCCGAACCTGCGCCTCGACCCTGATGCGGACCCCGCTCACATCAGCGGCATGACGTTCCGGGCGCCGACGGCGCTGCCGGTGCTGTTCGGCTAGCGAACCGCACGGCTAGGCTGACGCCGGCGTCAGATTCGTGCGAGCGGCGGGGGGTGCCGGATGCGGGCCGAAGATCTGATCCTCGTGAGCGTCGACGACCACGTCGTCGAGCCGCCCGACCTCTTCGAGGGCCACCTGCCCGAGCAATGGATGCAGTTCGCGCCCACGTCGGTGCGCAAGGACAACGGCACCGACGTCTGGGTCTACGAGGGGAGCGAGATCCCGAACATCGGGCTGAACGCCGTCGCCGGGCGACCGCCCGAGGAGTACAACATCGAGCCGACCAGCTACGAGATGATCCGCGACGGCTGCTACGACATCGACGAGCGCGTCGACGACATGAACCGGAACGGCGTGCTCGGGTCGATGTGCTTCCCGAGCTTCGTCCAGTTCTGCGGCCAGCTCTTCAGCCGCTCCAAGGATCTCGACATGGGCCTCAACCTGCTGCGCGCTTACAACGACTGGCACATCGACGAATGGTGCGGCACGCACCCCGGGCGCTTCATCCCGCTGTCGATCCCGCCCATCTGGGACCCGGAGCTCATGGCGGCCGAGGTGCGGCGGGTGGCGAAGAAGGGCTGCCACGCGGTCACGTTCTCGGAGAACCCGTACAAGCTGGGCTGGCCCCACATCTTCGGCGACCACTGGGACCCGTTCTTCGAGGCGTGCGCCGACGAAGGCACGATCATCTGCGACCACATCGGCTCGTCGTCGACGATGCTGGAGATCGCGCCGGGCGCGCCCCTCGACATCATGATCACCCTCACGCCGCTCAACCTGATGCAGGCCGCCACCGACCTGATCTGGTCGCCGGTGCTACGGAAGTTCCCGACCCTCCAGTTCGCGCTCTCGGAGGGCGGAACCGGCTGGCTGCCCTACTGGCTCGAGCGCATTGACTACGTGTACCAGCAGCACCGGTTCTGGACCCACCAGGACTTCGGCGACAGGCTCCCGAGCGAGGTCGCCCGCGACCACTTCACCTTCTGCTTCATCAGCGACCGCACCGGCGTGGAGGACCGCTACTCGATCGGGATCGACAACATCACCTGGGAGTGCGACTACCCCCACTCCGACTCGAGCTGGCCGCACTCACCCGAGTCGGTGGCCAAGCAGCTCGACGGCGTTCCCGTGGACGAGGTGAACAAGATGACGCACGAGAACGCGATGCGCATCTTCCGCTACGACCCGTTCGCCCACCGGCCCCGTGAGCGATCCACGGTGGCGTCGCTGCGGTCAGAGGTCCGCGAGCGCTAGGACACCCGGCGCTCACCCGATCAGGCCGCCAGGGCGACGCGCAGGGCCTCGATCCGCTCCGGCACCACCCGGTACCAGACCCAGATGCCACGCCGCTCGCTCTCGACCAGTCCCGCCTCCCGCAGCGCCTTGAGGTGGTGGCTCACGGTCGGCTGCGAGCGGCCCAGCGGCTCGACCAGCTCGCAGGCGCACACCCCGCCGGGCGCGGCCGCGATCAGGCTGAGCAGCCGCAGCCGGGCCGGGTCGCCCAGCACCTTGAACCGTCGGGCCAGCTCGGACGCGTCGGCCTCGGTCAGGGTGCCGTCGAGCACGGGGGCGCAGCACGGATCCACGACCACATATTGACACGCGTCGATATCTGGGGCAAGATATCGACCGCCATCGATGTCCCGAGTCCAGGAGGCCCCCGTGTCCCGAGTCCAGCTCGCCCTCAACGTCACCGACATCGACGAGGCGGTCGGCTTCTACTCGAAGCTCTTCGGGACCGAGCCGGCCAAGCGTCGGCCGGGCTACGCCAACTTCGCCGTCGCCGACCCGCCGCTGAAGCTCGTGCTGGTGGAAGGTAGCGGCGCCGCGGGCACGGTCAACCACCTCGGCGTCGAGGTGGAGACGACCGACGAGGTCACCGAGGCCCACCGGCGTCTCAGCGGCGACGGGCTCGAGACCACGAGCGAGGACGAGGTCACCTGCTGCTACGCCGTCCAGGACAAGGTGTGGGTGACGGCCCCCGACGGCGAGTCGTGGGAGGTCTACACCGTGCTCGCCGACGCGCCGGCGGCGACCGCCACCGGCTGCTGCACCTGACTCCTGGTCGCACTCGCTCGGCGGCAGGCGTGCCTAGGCCCGCAGCACGTCGAGCAGCGTCGTCGACGACACCACCCGCGCTCCCACGGCCTCGGCGTCGGCCCGCACCTGGGCATCGGACGACGCGACGACGACGGGCACGTGCTGCGGCAGGCGGGCGGCCTCGCGCACGACCACCGGGTCGGCCTCCTCCCCGGCGGCCGAGAACACCACCCGCACGCCCGGACGCCGAGGCGGGCGGACCCCTTCGACGTCGGAACCATCGAACACGAGGGTGACCGAGCAGCGCGTGCGCGCGTGGAGCCGTGAGAGTGCCGCCCCCAGGCGCTCCCGTTGGTCGGCGATCGGCGCGTCACCCCATCCCGGCATCGACACGTTGTAGCCGTCCACCACGAGCACGACGCCCGGCGCCCGCAGCATTGCGTCCAGCGCGGCGGTGGAGTCGACGACCATGCCCGGCGGCACCGGCGGCTGCACCCGGCGCGCCCGCGGTGCGGGCTCAGCGGCGCGCGAG
>JBOGFI010000119.1:0-2564 GCA_050743365.1 Acidimicrobiia bacterium
CCTCGGTCGCCGGTCCCGGCGAGCACCCCGCCGCGCCCGGGCGAGGGGCCGCCGCCCGTCTGACCACGTCTCTCTCGCGCCGCCGTTCTTGCCACTGGGTGGCACTCGGAGCGTGGGAAGGTAGGACATGGGCCGGCGCGGGTGTCCGTTGATCATCGGCGTCGGCGCCGCGCTGCTCCTCGCGCTCTCCGCCGGTCCCGCGGGCGCCGAGCTGTCCGGTCCGTGCGCCGCGTCGGGCACCTTCGAGGAGGGCCGCCTCACCGTCGACCCGAAGACGAGCGACGGCCCCGTCGAGATACCCGTCGAGGACGCGATCGAGTACCGCGCCGCTGTCTTCGGGACCGGCGACGTCCCGCCGCGCAGGATCTCGGGGGAGATCAAGGTCGACCTGCCCTTCCCGCTGCCCGACTACACGCCCGGCACGTGGAGTGATCGTGATGCCGTGAAGACCGCCACGTCCGGGAGGTACACCTACGACGTCCCCGAGATCGCGTTCCGAGGCATCGATATCGAGGTCACCGGCTTCCACGACGATGCCGAGCTCGGCGACTGCAAGGGGTCGGTCACGGTGCGGCTCGAGGGCGGGTTCTTCGACAGCGTGTCGGGCCCACTGTCACTCGGCATCACGGTGATCATGGCGGCGGGCGTCGTGCGCGCCGCCATCGCCAGGCCGGCAGGTGCGGTATGAGGTGCCGGGGACGCCCGGCGCTCGGCGCCATCGCCGGCTTCTTCTTGGGCCTGTTCCTCGGTGTCGACCTGCTCGCGTTCGGCATGGTGCCGCTCGACAGCATCCTGCTCACCGTGCTGCCGTTCCTCGGTCTCGCGGTGGGCCTCGCGGTGGCGCTCTGGGCCCCCCTGGGGCAGCGGCGCGCCCAGCGCTCCCGGTAGCAGGCCTGCCAGCCCGTGACTCGCGGCCGGGATTGCGCGGGAGCGGCGAGCGGCCGCGACGCCGGGTAACCCGGCGGCGTAGCGAGCCCGACCAAGAGAGGAGCGCCGGTCCCCGGCGCAGGGAAGTGCCGTGGCTACGATCCGGCGCGGGAGAAGGGAGACCGCCGGGTGTTCCTGAAGTCGCTGACGCTGCGGGGCTTCAAGTCCTTCGCCGACAAGACCATTCTCGAGTTCGAGCCGGGCGTCACCGTGGTCGTCGGTCCCAACGGCACCGGCAAGTCGAACCTCGTCGACGCCGTGGCCTGGGTCCTCGGTGCCCAGGGCCCCCGCACGCTGCGGGGCGGGAAGATGGAAGACGTCATCTTCGCCGGCGCCCCCGGGCGGCCCGCTCTCGGCCGGGCGGAGGTGTCGCTCACGATCGACAACGAGGCCGGGCTCCTCCCCATGGACTTCTCCGAGGTCACGATCACCCGCACGCTCTTCCGCAACACGGGGGAGTCCGAGTACCAGCTCAACGGGGCGCCGTGCCGGCTGCTCGACATCCAGGAGCTGCTGTCCGACACCGGGATCGGACGCCAGCAGCACGTCATCGTCGGGCAGGGACAGCTCGACACCGTGCTCACGGCGCGGCCCGAGGACCGTCGGGCCATCATCGAGGAAGCCGCCGGGGTGCTGAAGTTCCGCAAGCGCCGGGAGCGCGCCGAGCGGCGACTCGAGGCCACCGAGGGGAGCCTGCTGCGCCTCAACGACCTCGTGCGCGAGGTGCGCCGGCAGCTCACCCCGCTCCAGAAGCAGGCCGACGCGGCTCGACGCCACGGCGGACTGGTGGCCGAGCTCCGCGCCATCCGCCTCCACCTGGCCGGTCACGAGATCGCCGGCCTCCAGGCGCGCCTCGAGCGCGTGCGTGACCAGCGTCACGACCGCGAGGCCGCCGAGACCGGTCTCCGCGACCGGCTCCGCCAGCTCGACACCGCCGTGCTCGACGTCGAGCACGCGCTCACCGTCATGGGCGACGACGACCTCGCCGACTGGCTGGTGCGGGTCGAGTCGCTGCGCGAGCGCGGCCGCGGAGTGCTCGCGCTCATCGCCGAGAAGCACCGGGGCGTAGAGCGCGAGCTTGCGGTCGCGGCCGACCAGGGCGTGGTCGAGACGCTCGTGGCCGACGCGGTGGCGTTGCGCGCCGAGCTCGCCGAGGTCGACGCCGAAGTGGCCGGTCTCGCGCCGCGGCTGGCCGAGGTCGAGGAGGCCGAGCAGCAGGTCGCGGCGGAGCGAGCCGCCGTAAACGCGGGAAGCGGTGACGACGTCAGCGAGGCGCGCCGGGCAGCCGAGGATCGCATGTGGGCTGCCGACGAGCGCTGGCGGCACGCGGAGGCCGAGGCGGCGCGGTGGCGTGCGCGTGCCGACACGCTCGCGCTGGGATTGGGGGCGGTGCGGGCGGAGTCGGGCGCCGAGCACCTCGCGGAGCTCGACGGCGTCGCTGGCCTCGTCGCCGACCATCTCGAGATCGAGGCGGGCGCGGAGGCCGCGGTCGCGGCTGCGCTCGGTGACGCTATGCGGGCAGTGGTGGTCGAGGACGGCGATGTGGCGCGCCAGGCGGTAGGGCTCGTTGCCGCCGGCAACGCGCACGCGTTGCTGCTCGTCGTCGACGCGCCCGGCGGCGAGGCCCCCGCCGCGCC